>NZ_JAHEHZ010000013.1 GCF_024639605.1 Roseobacter sp.
CAAAGGACAATATTCTGAAAATCCGCCCGCCCCTGACGATCGAAGCCGATGATGTCGATATGATCGTCGAAACCCTCGATACAGTTCTGGCAGAAGTTGCACTCTGGCAAAGCTGAGCGCTCGCTCAGGTCCTGAGCACTTCGTCGATTGCACGGGCAAGCAGACCGGCCCACTCCGCGACCGCCTTTTCGCTGTGCAACTGGTCGTTACAGACCTCGATAAGGCAGTGACGGATGCCGCGCGGCTCGGCATGGTGCGGGATAAACCAGTCGCCGTCTTCCTCGATCTGATAGGGCTCATTGATGGCAAGGTTCAGGTCCGGGCGAGCGCGTTTCAACGCATCCGGAAAGACCCGCGCTGTTTCCAGGTCGCGACGGCAGAGAAACCCCGCATCCCATTCCCGCCGGTCGCCCCGGCACATCTGCCGGGTGAAACTGTGGACTGAAAACGCGGCACGGCGCGGGTTCTGCGCAAACCCTTCGGCGATTGCCTCGTTCAGCGGGTCAAAGATCAGCTTTTCCCGCTCCCTGCGCGCCGCAGGGCTGAGATTGCTGTTACCCGGAATGACGACATGATCGCTGATCTCGGGGACCGACCCCGGTGTGCCAGGCGGTCGGTTGCAGTCAATTACAAGGCGGCTGTAACGTTGCAGGATAAGCGGCGCGGAGAGTTTGGCCGCGAGAGACCGCGCAAGCCGCTCCGCGCCGATGTCCCATCCGATGTGAAGATCCACCGCCCCCTGCGGCAGCCCCAGCCCATCAAGCTTTGCCGGGATCGCCTTACCTGCATGTTCACACAGAAGCAGAACGGGGGCCGTGCTCTCGCGGTTCACCCATTCCACGGGCGGCGGGTCACTTGGTGTCAGCAGCATTTTTCCACAATTCAGGTCATTCATTTGATTGTCCCGCGCATGCCGTTGCAGACCCTGCGCGACGGCGCCTCACGACCGGTTGGCATTCTGAGCGGGCAGGAGCCCGTCGGGTCTCCAGAGCAACGCAGCAATCACCAGCGCCAGCACGATCGCATCGCGGTACGGAGAGAGCCCGTCAGGCAGAAACGCCTGGGTCAGCACTTCAAGCACGCCGATTACAAAACCGCCGAGCACCGCGCCTCCGAGGCTGCCCAGGCCGCCCAGAACCGTGGCAATGAAGGCCTTGAGCACCGGGAAGAACCCCATCATCGGATCGACCGATCCGCGCTGCGCTGTCCAGATCACCGCCGCGATACCCGCGAGCAGACCTGAGAGCGCAAAGGCCATCGCCACGACGCGGTTGGCCCGCACACCCAGCAGTTTCAGCATCTCCAGATCCTCGGCTGCGGCACGCATAGCCATGCCGGTCGCTGTACGGCGCAGGATCAGGGTCAGCCCGAGCAGCGAGACGAAGGCCACAATGATCGACACCGTCGGCACGACCCCGATGGTGGCCCCGCCGATCTCATAGGTGCCGGACCAGGCCGCGGGAAAGGAAATGGGTACGGGACGCGCAGAAATCGTGTTCTGAAACAGAACCTTGAGGATTTCGGAGACGGCAAAACTGGTGATCAGCAGGGTGACCACATCAGCCCCGCGCATCGCCCGGAAGGCTGTGCGTTCAAGCGTCAGCGCCATGACCACTGCCGCACCGATACCAATGGCCAGAGCCGCCACCGGCGACATGCCAAACGCCAGCGACAGGAAAATTCCATAGCCGCCAAAGGTCATGATATCGCCGTGGGCGAAATTAATCAGCCCCACGATGGAGAAGACGATGGCAAGGCCGAGGGCCAGCATCGCATAAACACCGCCGAGGCTGATTGCGTTGATTGATTGCTGGATGATCAGGTCCATGTCTCAGGCCGCCAGATAGGCTGCCTGGAGCAGCTTGTCATTTTTCAGGTCATCCGGCGCGCCGGCAGCCGCGACGGCACCGTTTGCAAGAATGACCGCATGATCTGCCACATCGAGCGCCAGAGTGGCGTTCTGCTCGACCAGCAGGATTGAAATACCTTCGTCGCGCAGTTCTTCGATGATGGCGAAAATCGCGTCGACCATCTGCGGGGCAAGCCCCAGCGAGGGCTCATCCATCAACAAGAGCCGCGGCCCGCTCATCAGCGCCCGCGCGACAGCCAGCATCTGCTGCTCACCGCCGGACAGAAGGCCCGCGAGTTGTTTGCGCCGTTCGCCAAGGATCGGAAAGCGCTGCATCATCGCGTTCTTGCGGTCGAGTGCTGTGGCAGTGTCAGCCACGACCGAACCTGCGAGTGTCAGGTTGTCCTCGACAGAGAGCGCAGAGAAAACGCGCCTGCCTTCGGGAGAGATGGCCACGCCCGCGCGCACAATGGCGTCGGGCGCAGCCCCTGTCATGTCCTGGCCGAAAATGGAAACCGACCCACCGGAGATCCGCAACGCACCGGCAATCGCCATCACCGTAGATGTCTTGCCGGCGCCGTTTGCCCCCAGAAGGGCTGTGACGCCGCCCACGGCCGCCGTCAGGTCCACGCCCCGCGTGGCCTGAACCGGTCCGTACCGGACGTCGAGCCCCCTGATGGTGAGTGCGGTTTCCATGCCCGCGTTCTTACGGCTTTGGCAGGGTTGCGGGATCGGCTTTGGTCCGTTTCACGAACTCCTTCTCGCCGTCGCCTGTAATCCGCGCCACAACCACGTCACGCAGCGGCATCCGGTCTGTTCCTTTGAATGTAAAATCAGACATGATGCCCTTGCCGTTCTCGATCTCTGCCATGGCTTCGGTCACCGCCACAGGATCTGTCGAACCGGCAGCCGCGACGGCCTGTTCAATCATGTTCACGATGTCACAGCCGTTGACGTAGTAGTTGTTGTCCGGTGTCGTGCCGGTCGCGGCTTTGAAATCGTCGATGAATTTGGCATAATCCGATCCTTCATCCGGGAAGCCGCCGGAGGTATGCACCACCCCGTCCACCACATCACCAAGGCCGCGGACCGTCGGCGTGTCGAGCACATCGCCGCCCATCACCTGCGTGTCGAGACCAGCACCACGCAGCGCTTTGATAAAGGCCGGGAAGTCCGGCTCCCAGGCCCATGTGACGATAACGTCAGGCTGCGGTTCAGCGGCCTTGATGGTTGTCACGATGGCGGAAAAATCGGGCTGGTTGAGAGAATAGTTCGACGTGCCGACGATGTTGCCACCCAGCGATTCAAAGACTTCACCGAAATACTCAGGCCCGCCCAGTGTGTAGGCACTGTCCGGCGATTTCACCAGATAAACGTTTTCCAGACCCTGATCACGGGCGTAGGCTGCCAGTACGGCACCCTGCTGGTTATCCGCCGGATAGCTGCCAAAAACATGCGGACCCACCTGCGTCAGCACCGGCGCTGTACCCGCAAATGTCATGGTCGGGATGCCATCTGCCATGGTGATCTGGGCCGCGGCGATCGTGGGGTCGGCGTCTGCCGAGGAGACGATGAACTGTGCGCCGTCATCCAGCATTTCCTGCACCACTTTCACGCCTTCGGCGATGTCGGAACGTGTGTCTTTGACGATGGTTTTCACCATGTATTCGCCGTTCAGACCGCCGGCTGCGTTTTTCTGGTCGACGCAGAACTGAAAGCCCGCATAAGCCGGTCCGTCGTAGGGGGCCAGATAGCCCGATTGCGCCGACATCACGCCGATCACATAGTCTTCGGCCTGTGCCGCCCCGGTGAGCACCAGTGCGCTTGTTGTGGTCAAAAGCAGTTTCTTGAAAGTCATGGTCTTACTCCTTGTTGCGGTAAAGTTTCTTCTTTGGTTGTTCTGGTTATGGCCGCCGCTGTGCGACCACGACCGATATAGGCCTCGATGACGGCCGGATCGGCGCGCACCTCGTCAGGGGCGCCTTCGGCGATCAGCGTGCCACGATGCATTACCACCGTCCAACCCGAGAGCCGGTTGACGAAGTGCAGGTCGTGATCGATGAGCAGGATACCGATGCCACGCTCGTCGCGGATCTGCATCAGCCGGTCGGCCAGATCATCGGTTTCGGCAGGGTTCATACCGGCTGCGGGCTCATCCAGCAGCAGGATGACCGGCTCCTGTGCAATAGCGCGGGCAATTTCGAGCCTTTTGCGGGCTCCGTAAGAAAGCGCATCCGCGCGCGTCGCGGCAAGATCTCCCAGATCAAAGGCCCGGAGTTCGCGCAGTGCTACAGCGGCGGCCTGTGCGCCGCGATGACCGGCGGCCAGGGCGGAGACAAGTACGTTTTCATAAACTGTCAGCCCCTGGAACAGGCGCAGGTTCTGAAAACTGCGCGAGATCCCGGCGCGGGCCACGTTTTCGGCAGACACCGTGCTCAGATCTCGTCCGGACAGAAGGGTTTTACCACCGTCGGCATGGTACTGGCGCGTAATAAGATTGACGAGCGTGGACTTTCCCGCGCCGTTCGGGCCGATCAGCCCGGTGACGCGACCTGTGGGAGCGGCAAACGTCATGTGGTCCACTGCTTTGACCCCGGCAAAGCTCTTGGAAAGCTGCTCTGCCTCAAGGATTTCTTCGGAGACACGCGCCGGCGCCCGGGCCGGGCTGGTCTCCCGTGAGATCCGCTCGAAGATGCGCGCACCAGCCCCTGGCCCGAGCTCGAACCGGCCCACCAGACCCGTGGGTCTCAGCCATATCACCAGCAGGATCGCCAGCCCCAGCGACACTGTGGTGAGGCCGAACACTTCCGGCAGGGCCACGCCGAATACCTCCACGCCACCCTCGAACTGTCGTACGCCGTCCTGAAGCAGCGTGATCCCGATCACCCCGGTGACCGCGCCGCCAACCGAGGCCATGCCCCCCACGATCATCATCGCCACATGGGCAAAGACCAGCGACAGGTAGAAAGAGGCCGGCGAAAACGCGCCCAGCATATGCCCGTAAAGAGCGCCGGCGACGGTGCACATAGCGCCCGAAAGGCACCAGCTGACGAAGCGCGTGCGCCGCGGATTGATCCCGAGGGCCGCCGCGGCGGCATCATCATCGCGCGCGGCCCTTGCGAACAGGCCTGCGGGGCTTTCGCGATACGCGCGCGCCAGAAGAATGAAGACGACCGCAGCTCCGAAGGCCAGCGACAGATCGACAACCCGTGGCACCCCGAAAAAGGTCTGGCTGCCGCGGGTGATCTCGCGGGCGCCGACGGCCACACCATGGGTGATGATCAGCAGGCCAAGCGATGCAATCGCGGCCGATGCCCCCATGAGCCGTGCTATGGCGGTGCCGCTGATGGCGGCAAAGACGAGGCCCGTAAGTGCCACAACAGGCAGGGCCGTCCAGAGCGACAGCTCGTGCCCGGCCAGAAACGCGGGCAGGTCCGGCAGCGACGTCCGCTGGATCCCCGCAGGCATTGTCAGAATGCCCGAGAGATACGCACCGATCGCCATGAAAGCCCCGTGGCCGAACGAGACGATGCCGGTGTTCCCGCAGAAGACGCCCAGCGCTACGACTGCCGCAACATTGACGCACATCTGCACTGCGATACGCTCTCCGGACCGTCCGAAGACCAGAGTCAGTACCGCCACGGCCACAGCCAGCACCACCAGGCAGACCAGCGTCCGCACCAAGTTCGCGGCACGCAGCCGCGCGGGAAACGTCAGAAGGTTTGCGTCACCCATGCGGCGGGCCTTGCTTTGACGTGCCTCGTGTCATCTAAGACAGCTCATCCAGTAACTCCTGCGTCGTGACCTGACGGCAGTAGCCTTTGATCGCGCGCAGAGACTGATCATGCCGTTCCTGTGAATAGGTCAGGCAGGCATCCGTGACCTGCGTCACCAGATAACCAAGATCACAGGCGTCGCGAATGGCACTTTCCACGCACTGATCGGTAATAAGACCGCTCAGCACGATCTGTTTTACGCCAAGGTTGCGCAGGATGTAGTCGATATGAGTTGAGACAAAGACCGACGAGGAACTCTTGGGCAAAACGATCTCGTCATCCCCGGGTGCAATGTCGTCGAGCACCTTACCGTCCCAGGATCCTTTGGGCACGTTGAAGCCGGAGATTTTGTAATCAAGGCTCCGGTCGCGGCCGTCTCTGGTCAGGCTTTCGATGGTCGTGTAGAGCACTTCAACCCCAGCCGCGCGGCATCCGGTTTGCAGCTTTTGCATGTTCGGGACCACGCGCGATTTCAGCTCTTCGAAAAACCAGCCGTATTTTTCGGTGAATTCCGCATCCGGCATGTCTTTGAATTCCGCTCCGTCGCGTCTGGCGCTGAAATTCTGAACATCAATGAAAAGAAGCGCCGATTGTTCGGGCACAAGCGGCACTTCCCGCGTCAGAACACTCTCCGGGATTGCTTTCATTTCCTGCGTATTCCTTATGAAGCGAATGGTTGCCGGATGAGGGGCAGCCGCGAAAGGATCACCCGCGCGAGCCCCCGCCCCTTCAGGAGGCACCCGCCTTCAGGAAACGAAATAAGAATTTCAGAGTCAACAATATTAGTTGACGTGAAAGCTGAGTTCACACAACCTTGCCCAAACACAAGGCACCCGGACCCCGCATGATCATCCGCGAACGCATCGAGAAAGCTGCTGACACTCTCACGATCCGCGAGCGCAAACTGGCCGCCACTATTCTGTCAGACTATCCGTTCTCCGGGCTTAACCCGATCCACGAGCTTGCCCGCCATTCGGAGGTATCGGCCCCGTCCATCTCCCGTTTCGTGACCAAGATCGGCCTTGAGGGGTATCAGGAATTTCAGCGCGAGCTGATCTCAGAGCTCAAGCAGGGCCTGCGCTCGCCGCTGGATCTGCATGCGCCGGACCGCCCTGTCGAGGGCGGGTTCCTGAAGGATTTCATTGCCAAATCCACCTCGCAAATGGCCATGGCCGCCGATGCCATCACAGAAGAGCAGTTTTTGCAGATCTGCACCCTGCTGACAGATCCGAAGCGGCGCATCTATGTGCTGGGCGGGCGTATCAGCGACACGATCGCCAGGCATCTGACCTTTCATCTGCGGCTCATTCGTAAGGATGTCACCCATCTGCCGACCGATCCGGAAATCTGGCCCGACTACCTGATGCGCATGCGACAGGGAGATATTCTCTATCTTGTGGACTTCCGGCGCTACGAAAAGCGGCTGGAACGCCTTGCGTGCAGCGCCGCGCGCAACAGGAACGCCCGGATCCTGCTGATGACGGACAAGTGGATTTCGCCTGTCGCGAAACACGCCCATGAAGTCCTGCCGGTGCCTATTGACAGCGGCACCCTGTGGGACACCTATTCCGCAGCTCTCGCGGTTACCGAAGCGATTGTGACGCAGATTGCCGAGCATGACTGGGACAAAGCACGCGCCCGTATGGAAGCGTGGGAGAAACTGAGACAGCCCTCAAAGGACGATCTGACATGACTGAGGTTCCGCTCATATTTGCCGCTGTCTGCGACATTGCCGGAAAGGTGCGGGGAAAGGCTTTCCCGGCCGACCAGCTGGAACGCCGCCTTAAGCGGGGGCTCGGCTGGACGCCCACGAATGTACAGATCACCTGTTTTGACCGGATCGCGGAGACCCCTTTCGGCGCTCTGGGAGATCTGCTTCTGATCCCGGACCGGGAGGCATCTGCCGATGTGACGCTGCCGGGAGGACGCACTGAGCGTTTTATCATGTCTGACATCACCACGCTCGAGGGCGCGCCCTGGGATTTTTGCATGCGCTCTGTGCTGAAATCCGCACTGGACCGGTTGCACAGAGTTGCGGGCGCAAATCTGGTCTGCGCCTTTGAACACGAGTTTCAGATCAAAAGCGAAGCGCCGGTGCCAAACCAGGCCTACACCCGTGAGGGGTTTGAGCTGCAGCGCGACCTGTGCGAAACACTGATGGCCGCACTGAAATCGGCCGGGCTGGAGCCTGACAGCATCATGAAGGAATACGGGCCCGATCAGTATGAGGTGGTCGTGGGACCGGCCCGGGGTGTCCGGGCCGCCGACGAAGCCGTCGTGCTGCGTGAACTCACCCGCTCTGCCGCGCGTGCGACGGGCACAGTGGCGACCTTCACACCGATCCGCGATCCGGCCAGTGTCGGCAACGGCGTGCATATCCACATGAGCTTTGTGGATGATAACGGCGCACCCCTTACCTATGACGAGGAAGGCCCCTGCGGAATGTCTGAAATGACCGGTGCTTTTGCAGCAGGTGTGCTGAAGTATCTGCCGGATATCGTCGCGCTGACCGCGCCGTCGGTGATTTCCTATGAGCGTCTGACCCCGCATCGCTGGTCCGCTGCCTATAATAATCTGGGGTTTCGCGACAGGGAGGCCTCGCTTCGGGTCTGTCCGGTGACGGCGAAAGACCCACAGTCAATCGCCCGTCAGTTCAATCTCGAATACCGCGCGGCGGATGCGGCAGCCTCGCCCTATCTGGCGCTTGCCGCGATCATTCATGCGGGCGCGCAGGGCGTTGAAGAAGGTCTGAAAGCGCCTGCACCGACCGAAGAAGATCTCTCGCTTCTGCCGCCCGACGAGCTGGACGCCAGAGGATACGTGCGCTTGCCGGAAACGCTTGAGGCGGCCCTGTCGGTTTTTGAAAAAAATCCGGTTGTGACGGGGTGGTTCCCGGATGCTTTCGCCGCTGTCTACTGCGCGCACAAAAAGGCCGAAATCACACACCTGGCGGAGATGGATACGCCGGCACGCTGCGCGGCCTATGAAAATACTTACTGAAAGGGCGCTGTGTCGCCTGCCCTGTGCTTTCGCCGCGGGAACACTAGCTCAGCACTGAAGTGACACCAGCCAGAGGAGGCAGAACGCCATGTCCTGGATTTCAACATCGTTTATGGGCCGCACGGCCGCTGCAAAGGGCGCCGCCGGAGCAAAACACCGGCTGAGCGAGGAGGACCAAGGTACTTTCCATTATGTCTACGGGCCCTATTCCGAGCCGGTACTGCGGATTTCTCCCGGAGATGTGGTCGAGGTGGAAACGCTGGATGCCTTCGGCGGTGCGATCACCAGCGAGGAAGATCTGCCCTCCGACGTGCTGAACATGCCCTTCGTCAATCCGCAGAACGGGCCCATTGCCGTCACCGGCGCGGAAAAAGGCGATGTGCTGGCCGTCCATATCCACTCGGTCCTGCCACGCGGGCCGCAACCTGCAGGCACCACAGCGCTGATTCCCAGCTTCGGCGCTCTGGTTGCTGATGCCAGTATGATGCTCAATCCGGCCATCACTGAGCGCGTCAAGAAGATGGATGTGACTGAAGATGGTGTCCGTTTCTCTGACCGCATCACGCTGCCGTTTGAACCTTTCATCGGGACCATGGGCATCAGTCCGGAGATCGAGGCCGTGTCCTCGCTGCAACCTGACTACTGGGGCGGTAATATGGACCTGCCCGATGTGGCCCCGGGTGCAGTGGTCTATTTCCCGGTGCAGCGGCAGGACGCGCATTTCTTTGTCGGTGACTGTCACGGACGCCAGGGTGATGGCGAGCTTTGCGGCGTGGCGGTTGAGATCCCGGCGACGGTCGTGCTGCAGATCGATCTGATCAAAGACTGGGCGATCCCCGGCGTACGGCTGGAAACCGAAGACTTTATCATGTCGGTCGGATCAGCCCGGCCGATGGAGGACGCTGCCCGCATGGCCTACCGTGATCTCGTCCGCTGGATGGTCGAAGACTACGGCTTTGAGGAGTCCGAGGCCTATTTTCTGGCGACACAGGCCGGGAAAATGCGCGTCGGCAATATGGTTGACCCCAAGTACACCCTCGGAGCGTCAATGTTGAAAAAATATCTGGTCTGAAGGAGTTACGTGATGGATCTGGGATTAAAGGAACGCCGCGTTCTGATCACCGGTGGCACCAAAGGCATCGGGCGCCACTGCGCTGAGATTTTCGCAAATGAGGGCGCGCATGTGGCGATCTGTGCACGCGATGCAGAAGCAGTCACAGACTGTGTCGATGCGCTGAAAAGCAAAGGCGTCACCGCATACGGCGCAGCCGTCGATGTTGCTGACAAGGCCGCGCTGGAGGCCTGGGTCGCGGATGCTGCCGGTGCCCTCGGTGGCATCGACATGATCGTGGCGAATGTCTCGGCGCTCGCCGTTGCTGATGACGAGGCCGCCTGGGAAGCTGGGTTCGCCGTGGACATGATGCATTCGGTACGGCTGGTGAATGCAGCGATGCCCTGGCTGGAGAAATCCGATGCGGCCTCGATCACGCTGATTTCATCTGTCTCCGGACGCGAGATCGACTTTACCGGGCCGGCCTACGGCGCGTTTAAGGCAGCCCTCGTGCACTATGCCCAGGGCCAGGCGATGAAACTGGCACCACAAGGCATCCGCGCCAACACGGTTTCGCCCGGCAATACGTACTTCGAAGGTGGCATCTGGCAGTCGATTGAGCAGAATAATCCTGAGCTTTTTGCCGAGGCCATGAGCCTGAACCCGATGGGGCGTATGGCGAGCCCGGAGGAGATTGCCCGTGGTGTGGTGTTTCTCGCAAGCCCCGCCTCAGCCTTCACCACGGGCACCAATCTGGTGATTGACGGCGCCCTGACAAAAGGGGTGCAGCTTTAATCTGCTCCCTGAACCGGCTGAACCGTCAACTGATATGATGGCGGGTCGTGGTACACATAACAGTTGACCAGGGCCGGCGACCCTGTTGTGAAACGCCCGGTTGCGCGTTGGTCTGTTGGGGCGGTGCGCCGGATCCATGTGATTTTTCCGGCAACTTCACCTGCTCTGTTTCAGTCTGCCCTGAGTGCTCCGGCATGCGCGCGGCCCTGTCTGTTCAGGCCGGCTCTTTTGCCGGGCATCACAGAATCGGTCCGACCGTCGCAATGACGTTGTTCCAGATCCGGCGCTGCGGTGACCAGGCAAGAACCTGCGACAGATCAACCTGCACTGCGCTGGAAATATATTCTGCCTGCCGCGCGCAGACGGCATCTGTGACAGTCTCATCCTGAAGTATGATGTTGTTTTCATAATTCAGATCAAAACTGCGCAGGTCGAGATTGGTCGATCCGATTACAGATACCTTCCGGTCCATGGTGAAGGTTTTGGCATGGAGCAGGCCTCCCTCGAACTCATAAATAATGCAACCTGCTTCCAGAAGACGGCGGTAATAGCTGCGGCTTGCTGCCGCGACAACCCAGCTGTCATTGCGCGCCGGGAAGATCAGGGTCACCCGAACACCGCGATGCGCAGCAGCGCAAAGCGATTCCAGCAAGGTCGCATCGGGTACAAAATAGGGGGTTGAGATTGTGATCCCGCTCCGGGCACAGGAAATCAGGCTGGAGAAAAGCTGTGGTGTTGCCCCACGGCGCATTGTCGGACCGTCGCCCACAACCAGCGCAGGGAACCCGCCTTTCCGCGCAGACTCCCCGTTTGGCAGTTTATCGAATTTCTCGCCCGTCGCCGCCGTCCAGTCGAGAATGAAAAGTAACTGGTTCTGCGCGACGACGGGCCCTTCAAAACGCAGCATAATATCGATCCACGGCGCAAACCTGGGCTTCACCCGGAACTCCGGATCGGCGGCATTCCGGCTGCCGCAATAGGTTATCCGGCCATCAATCACGGTTATCTTGCGGTGATTGCGCATGTCGAGGCGGCTGGTCAGGATCGTGCGAAGAGGATTGCTGAGCGACAGCGATACGCCTGTGTGCACGCCGGCTTCTGCCATCCGCTTCCACAATGGCGAGGCGACGAATTTGCGCGATCCCAGACCGTCGGCCAGCGCGCGACAGGTAACGCCGCGACCGCTTGCGCGGATGAGCGCCTCTGCAATGCGCGTCCCGGTCAGGTCATCAAGCCAGATGTAGGTTAGTATATGCACATGCTCTGTCGCGCCGTCGATATCCTGCACCATCCGGTCCAGCGTCTCGTCAGGCGTGCCCATCAGTTCCGCGCGATTATCCGGCACAGGATGCAGCCCGTTTATCGAAGCCGCGTATCTGAAGGCCGGCGTATATGCGGCCTCGATCAGGCCGGAACCGATTTCCGGGTCGCCCGGGACATCTCCGGCAAGCAGCCTGAGTTCTGCCAGGATCTTTTTGCGTTCGTTACTTGCCCGGTGCCCGATTTCGACCTCTCCGAACAGAAAATAAGTGGAACTGCCGACGTAGGGCACGACATTGATCACGATGAACCAGGCAAGCCTCGCCGGCGGTGACAGGTCATCACGCAGCAGAATCCGGATCGTGAATGCGACGACCAGCAAAGCATGGCCGGTGGTCAGTAAAATCAGCACGTTCTGCGGTCTCCCGGGATGTCAAAATCCAGAACGACCGGCAAATGATCGGAGGCACGGCGCGCTTTCAGCGATGTGTGGACGCCAAAGGTCAGGGCGGTCACGTCGCCGCATAAGACAAACCTGTCCAGCGCGGCCACACGACGGCTTGCGTGAAAGCTCAGACCAGGAGTTATCACTTCATGTCCGCCCACCGGCAGTTGCCGGCCCCAGTGGTTGAAATCCCCCGCGATGATGGTGGGAATGCCTGAGTTGCCGGCGTGGGCGCACAGGGCGTGCAGCTGTTGCTTTCTGATCCCTGTGGTCAGCGCCAGATGCGCGCCCACCACGGCAAAACCGTTGACATCAAAGTGTGCAGCAATCGCGCCGCGCGGCTCCCGTGCGGGCAGCGGAATGCGCTCCGTGCCCGGCGGCCGGAAACGGCCCGCCCTGTAGAGAATGGCATTGCCATGCCAGCCATGGCTCTGACCGGTCAGGGAATGTCTGGCAAGAATAAAACCGTGCTCATCACGCAGCCGGTCCAGCGGCAGGACGCCGGGGCGCTGGCCAAGGCGTTTATCCGCCTCCTGAAGCACCACGATATCCGCATCCATTTCCCCGATGACATCCACGATCCGGTGCGGATCACGGCGCCAGTCCAGTCCGACAGCTTTGCGAATGTTATAGCTTGCAATTCTCATCCGTGACCTGGTGCTCTGGTCCTTGTGTCCCTCGTCATTCTGGCAGGACGCGCGGGGACATGGAAGTGCTTCGCCGCAGCGCGCGGTAGGGTCGCCTGCGAAATCCTGCTGCCGGCCTTTGCGCAGCCGGGTTCTGACCTTGCACAGCCTTTTGCAGGAGAAAATCTGATGCCCGCACGGACGGCCACACCAGGCCCGGGGGCCAGGCGCGCGCTCCGGTCGCATGAGCCGTTCTGCAAGGGCATATTGCAGTTGCACCAGTCCGCATTTGCGTTCATATTCTAAAAAATGAATTTGTAAGGATGACGCTATGCTGACGCGCAGAGGTATAATGCGATCTGGTCTTTCATTGTCCGCTCTGGCGGCTTTTCCCGGTCTTGCCCGGTCGGACCTGAGCCTCGGGGAAGCGACGTTGACGACAGTCAGTGACGGAAACCTTGTGCTGCCCGGAGATTTCATATTCGGGCCGATGCCAAAGGATGAGCTGGCGGTTGTACTCCGCGATTTCGATGTGTCGCAGGAACGGCTGACACCTGAATGCAATGTGACCCTCTACCGCGACGGTGAAAATATCGTTCTCTTCGATGTGGGTGCCGGGCCCGACTTTATGCCGACGGCGGGCACTGTAACTGCGAGCCTTGATGCTCTGGGTCTTGCACCAGCGGATATCACCCATGTCGTTTTCACCCATGCCCATCCCGATCACATATGGGGGCTGCTGGACGATTTCGATGAGCCGCTGTTCTACGAAGCAACTTACATGATGGGCCGGGCCGAATGGGATTACTGGTGGAGCCCGGACACGGTGAACACAATACAGGAAGAGAGGGTCGCGATGGCCGTTGGCGCAAAGCGCCGGATGGAGGCCATCGAAGGGTCGGTGCAACTTTTCGGGGACGGCGAGGAAATACTGCCCGGGATCAGCTCTGTTCTCAGTGCGGGGCACACGCCCGGCCATATGGCCTTTGAGGTACGAAACGGGTCCGAAAGCGCAATGATCGTCGGCGATGCGATCGGCAACCACCATGTGGCCCTGCGGCGGCCGGAGTGGCTGAGCGGATCTGACCAGGACCCCGAAACGGCGGTCAGGGCACGAAAAATGCTGATCGACAGGATCGTCTCCGAACAGCTGCCGGTGATCGGCTTCCATCTGCCTGACGGCGGCATGGGCCGCATTGAGCAGGCACCGGACGGCTATACTTTCCTTTCCGGAGATATCTGATGCACAGGGTAATCGCTGCTTTCTTTGCTTTTCTCCCTGCCGTGCTGCAGGCGAGCGAGGATATTCCCGATCAGTACCCGGGCTCGCCGCTTTACGCCAAGCCCGTCGAGGTTATCCCGCATGTCTGGTCTGCCATTGGCGCCACCGCCCCGCCGACCTATGAAAACAGCGGTCACAACAATAACCTCAGCTTTATCGTCACCGGAGACGGTGTGATCGTTATCAACGGCGGTGCAGCCTATATTCTGGCAGAGGCTTTGCACCAGGAAATCCTGAAGGTGACCGACCAGCCCGTGAAACTGGTCATCGATGAAAACGGCCAGGGCCATGCCATGCTCGGCAATTCCTACTGGTCCGAACAGGGAGTGCCGATCCTGGCGCATGTCGATGCAGCACACGAAATCGAAGAGAACGGGCCACGCATCCTCGAGAGTATGAAACGGTATAACCAGGATAAAGCTGAAGGCACCTTTGTCGCCGCCCCCACCGAGACCTTTGAAGACAAGCGCATCATAGAGATGGGCGATTTCCGCATCGAAGTGCTGCACCTGGGACCGGCGCATGGACCAGGCGATACCCAGGTCTGGCTGCCGGAGCAGGGTCTTGTTATTGCCGGCGATATGGCCTTTCACGAGCGCATGCTGCCGATCTTTGATGACACCGTCGCGCTGGACTGGATCGAGACCTGGGAGTGCTGTTTCGAGGCGCTGAACGCGACCTATGTCATTCCAGGGCACGGACACCCCACCAATATGGCGCAGGTCAGGCGGTACACGCGGGATTATCTGGTCTATCTGCGCGAAAAAATCGGCGAGCACCTGGAAAACGGCGGTGACCTGAAAGACGCCTATTACGTCGATCAGACCCCTTTTGCCCATCTCGATACCTATGAGGAGCTGGCGACCCGAAACGCCGGCCGGATTTACGAACAGATGGAATTTGAGTAATCCTGAATTAGGAACGCTATAGCGAATTCCGGAAAGCCGGTGTTACTACGGCGTTGGCACAACCGCGCAACCGGAATTCTGTTCTCCCGCAGGAAGCATCGGCAGAACAATCTGACCGGCGGCCGCGCTTGACAATCAGCCTCAGAAGCCCAATTTCCAGCGCTCTGAGGAGTGCTGCTGATGCTGCTTGAATTATATGACCTGTCGCTGCCCGTTCACACATTGCACCTGCTGTTCGCTTTGGCGATCGGTGCAGTTTTCGGGGCCTGTGCTCAGATTTCACGCTTTTGTCTGAGACGTGCGGTCGCCGGTGAAGGCGGCCCGGATTCATCGGCGGCATCGGTCTGGATTTCAGCGCTCGCCGTGTCGGTCGGTGCGTTTGCTGCGGCCCGCTTCACCGGCTTTGTGGAGGTATCAGATCACCGGCTGATGTCCGCAAACATTCCGGTACTGGCAATCGTAACCGGCGGGGTGCTTTTCGGGGCCGGGATGGTACTGACGCGGGGCTGCGTATCACGCCTGACAGTGCTCAGCGGCACCGGAAACCTGCGCGCGGTGGTTGTTCTGGCGGTCTTTGCTCTTGTCGCGCATGCAACACTCAAGGGCGTGCTGGCGCCCCTGCGCACGGCACTGGGGTCGGTGTCTGTCGATCTGCCGGTTGGAACGCTTGCCTCCGCACCCGGCGTCGCGCCTGCGCTGAGCATTGGTCTGATGGGTCTCGCGCTTTACCTGGCCCGATCCAGCGGCACGCGCCCTCTTCACATCCTGCTCGGCGGCGTGATCGGGATGGTTTCGGTCGCCGGATGGATGACCACGAGCGTGCTGCTCTTTGATGAATTCGATCCGCTGCCCGCACAATCTGCTGCCTTTACACTGCCCTGGTCGGACACGCTTTTCTGGTTCATTGCCTCCTCTGCGATCCCTGCAGGCTTCGGCGCCGGGTTCATCGGTGGTGTGGTGCTGGGCAGCTTTTCAAGCGCCGCGTTGCGCGGTGAACTGGCCTTGCAAAGCTTCACCGCACCCTCAGAGACACTCCGTTACATCAGCGGTGGTGCCCTGATGGGACTTGGGGGCGTGCTCGCGGGCGGCTGCACTGTGGGTGCCGGTCTGAGCGGTGGGGCCATGCTGAGCGTTTCGGCCCTGCTGGCACTCGGATCAATCATCGCCGGTGCCGCTCTGACCCGGCAGTTCCCGGCATTCCGACGAGGCGCCCGGGCTCTTGCCTGATAACGCCCCGGCCATCATCAGATCTCTCCGAAACAGTGAGGCGGCGGGCCTGACGGACCGCTTATTCCGCGACCCTGAGACAAGGCCCGCTGATCACATCATCCCGGATCAGCGCCCATAGAAGGCTACTGGGCGGCCATCGGCCGTCTGGCGAGTGCACATTGCGTCCAGAGTTCGGCCAGGGCGGTCACAAGGTGGTCTGTGTCCGCATCGGAATGAACCGGTGATGGCGTGATCCTCAGCCGCTCGGTGCCTTCGGGTACAGTCGGATAATTAATCGGCTGGATATAAATCCCGTAATCACGCAGGAGAATGTCGGAGATGTATTTGCATTTCACCGGATCACCGACAACCACGGGAATGATATGGCTCTCGTTGTCGATATGCGGCAGACCGATATCGTCAAAGCGCGCGCGCAGATCCGCGACCTGTTGCTGGTGCGCGATCCGCTCTGAGCTGCTGCTCTTGAGATGACGCACTGCAGCTGCTGCACCCGCTGCGACGGCTGGTGGCAATGCGGTGGTAAAGATGAATCCGGACGCAAACGAACGGACAAAATCACACAACTCCGGAGAGGCGGCGATGTATCCGCCCATGACACCAAAGGCCTTTCCCAGCGTTCCCTCAATAACGGTCAGCCGGTCCGTTAATCCCTCACGCTCCGCAATACCGCCACCGCGCGGACCGTAAAGACCGACCGCGTGAACCTCGTCCAGATAGGTCATCGCGCCATAGCGGTCCGCCAGGTCACAGATCCCGGCAACCGGCGCAATGTCGCCATCCATCGAATAGACACTCTCGAACGCAATAAGTTTGGGCTGGTCGAGCGGCAACGCCTGCAGCTTTGCTTCGAGATCTGCAAGATCGTTGTGCTTCCAGATCACCTTCTGCGCACGGGAATGTCGGATACCTTCGATCATCGACGCGTGGTTTGATGCATCCGACAACACAACACAGTCCGGGATTTTCTGCGCAAGCGTTCCGAGAGCCGCCCAGTTCGACACATAACCCGAGGTGAAAAGCAGCGCAGATTCTTTCCCGTGCAGATCGGCGAGTTCGGCTTCCAGCAGCACATGGTCATGTGTGGTTCCTGAAATATTCCGGGTGCCACCGGCACCGGCGCCGGTGCGGTCCAGCGCCTCGTGCATGGCCGCAAGTACTGCAGGGTGCTGCCCCATGCCCAGATAATCGTTAGAGCACCAGACTGTCACATCGCCCGCACCGCCATGACAACGTGCTTTGGGGAAAGCCCCTCGATACCGTTCAAGTTCGGCAAATTCGCGATAGTTGCCGCTGTCTATGAGGTCTTCCAGACCCGCGCGGAAAAACTTCTGATAGTCCATCAGAAAGCGGCGGCCTCTGCGACCAGGTCCGCAAGGAACTCCTCGACCTTGTCCATGGATCCCTGAGGATAATCGCGGTGGCCGATGATGACCTCACCGTCCCGCGAAGCCACAAAGATGTTATAGGGACAATGCACGATGTTCATCGGATCGGCCTCCATGACTTCCCGCGACAGAACGGCAGAACAGAACAGAAAGACATCCGCCGCCTCAAAGATTACCGTATCGGATCCGAGATCTGCGCCGGTTCGCGCCAGCATTTCGCCCACGTGACTGACATGATCGATGACGAGCCCCTTTGCTACGATCGCGCTTTCAACGGCAAAAGTCGCATCTTCAAAGCTGCCATCATAAGGCGTGATCACTGCTTCCTGTGCGGTAGCGGTGCCCGCTGCGATGGCAAATAGTCCTGAAATCAGATGTTTCATATTTCCTCCCGGTAATGTGCCTGCCTGCAGCGTCAGCTCTGTGTTGCTGCCGGCCGGTCTGCAACGCCCGGCTTTCACATACTCCGGGCTCAGGCAGCCCTGACAGGCTGCCCGGATCTGCGCTTAATGCTATCCGTCAAAGCTTTTCAGGTACGCAATGACAGCTGCGATATCCGCATCATCTTTAAGGCCGGGAAAGCTCATCCGTGTGCCCGGCATATGCTCTTTGGGGTTTTCCAGAAACGCCACCATTTCTTCTTCGGTCCAGTTACGGCCTTCGGTGGCAGCTTCCTCAAAAGCGTCGGAATATTTGAAGCCGTCAACAGCGCCGAAGGTGCGACCAGTGACACCGGTCAGTAGCGGGCCGGAACGGTTTTTTGCCCCCTCCCCGATCTGGTGACAGGCTTTGCACTTCCGGAACACCCGCTCACCCGCTTCGATCATTGCATCGTCTGATGCCGAAGCTTCTGTTCCGGCGGTGGCATCCTGCGCGGGCTCTGCCGAAAAGACCGGGCCATCGCCGGTTGAGGCGTCGTTCATCACGGACTCGCCCCCGTCCTCGGGGGTCACATCAAGGAAAGTCGATCGCATCGTGATCGACACCGATTCCTTACAGTTCTCCATGCACGGATCCAGACGCCACGCGCTGTATTCCCGCTCAGGGCGGTCATCGACGACAAAGCCGTCGGCGTTGTACATCTCCACGTCGCCAAAATTCTCGTGGCTGAGTTCAAACTCTTCGTCGACGAGGTCATTTGAATAAAGAATATAGGCAACGATCGCATAGACATCATCATCGCTGAGCGTCTGCGCCTGACCAAACGGCATGGACCTGTGCACATAATCCCACACCGTTGAAAGATACGGCCAGTATGAGCCGACCGTCTTGACCGGATCCTTGCGGGCCAGTGTGTCAAAGCCGCCCGCGAGCACCGGCCAGTTGCCGACACCCTCGGCAAAATCACCGTGACAGGAAGCACAGGCCTCCGCGAATTTTTCCTCGCCGGTAAACACGTCGCCGCGGCCTTCGGGCAGACCGCGACCGTCAGGCAGCACATCCACGTCCCAGGCGGCGATCTCTTCATCAAGCGCGGTTCGGCCGAGGCCGTATCCGTCACCCCGTTGCGGGGCCGGTGCCGTCAGTGACAGACCGCCGGTTCCGCGTTCCGCCGTGGCGGCCTGAATTTCGCTGACCCTCGCCTCAAGGGCTGTGGCACGGGCAGTTTCGGCGTCCGCCTCCTCCCGGGCCGTCGCGGCGGCACCAGTGGCCTCGTCGATACGTGTTTCGATCTGCGCAATCCGACCCTGCAGAGCGGCGACTTCGGCGTCTTCGTAATTACGCGCTGAGAAGACGGCGACTGCCCCGAGCACAATTCCTGTGACACCCAGTGCGGGCAACAGAATTTCAGGAGACTTCGACATTTTCAGCAACCCCTTCTGCGTTCACATACCAGGTCTGGATGCAGTTGTTGTGATAAACTGAGTTCTCTCCGCGCTGCTCGCGCAGCTGCGTTTTTGTTGGCTGCACATATCCGGTCTCATCCATTGCGCGCGACTGAAGAAGCATCTCTTCGCCCGACCAGGTCGTATCAAGGTAGAAACGTGTGAGAGCCTTGCTATCGCCCTGCTTGCCCAATCGCGCTGTTTCCCATGACATGCCGCCGTCTTTGGAGACATCAACGCGTGTGATCTGTCCGTGTCCTGACCAGGCCAGACCCGAGATGACCATCGGCCCGTGCCCGTGTCCGATCGGCGATTGCGGGCTGGGTGATGTGATCACCGATTTTGCGTCCATCACCCAGGTCCATTTGCGGGCGATACCATCTTCGTAGACATCGGTATATTTTGACGTCTCTTCACGGCTGCCCACGGCCATATCGGTTACCTCTATGCGGCGCAGCCATTTGACCCACATGTTGCCTTCCCAGCCGGGTACAACAAGCCGTACCGGGTATCCGTGCTCCATGCGCAGGGCCTCGCCGTTGGCTTTGAAGGCGACCAGAACGTCATCCAGCGCCTTTTCCATCGGAATTGACCTGCCGTTAGAGGATGCATCCGCGCCCTCGACATACACCCATTTGTCCGCAAGATCACCCGCTGCCCCGAGCCCTGCCTCGTTCAGCAATGTGCGCAGGGGAACGCCGGTATATTCCATGTTGTGGATCATCCCGTGCGTGAACTGCACGCCGTTGAGCTGGGCACCTGCCCATTCCATACCGGTGTTTGCCGCGCACTCACAGAAGTACACGTGATTTTCGCGCGGAAATCTTTCTATGTCGCTGTAATCAAAAACCAGCGGGGTATCGACGAGACCGTTGATCATCAGCCGGTAGTCTTGCTTGCTCAGCTCAATTGCCCCCGAATGATGCCGCTCAAAGGCGCAGCCCTGCGGGGTGATCGTGCCGTCCAGCGCATGAATCGGGGTAAAGTTAATCGATGAGATCGGGGACGCCGTCAGCCACTCCACATTGCGTCGTACCACGTCTTCCTCAAACCGGATCGGCAGGCCATAGGGCGTTTCATCAACACCCGCGCCGGTGTAGATCGCCCAGTCCTGTGTCTCGGTGATCAGCGGATCCGCGCCGTTGGCACCGGCAGCACCCGCCAGCCCTCCGGCGGCCATTGCGGCACTGCCCCTCAGGAAAGCACGTCTGGATGTATTGGTCAGCTTACGGTTCATGCTCCAGGATCTCCTTTCTCAGATTCCGGTCACTTCGACGCTGTTGTTGGGCCCGACCACAACAGTTCCGAGCTTGCGGATATGGCTTTCCACAACGTCCCATATCTGTGGTCCTTCGGTATCTTCATTGACCGACGCCCAGCCCGAGACGACATAGGCGCGTTGCGGATCAATTGCCTCACCGGTGGAGAGCAGCGTCATATTGCTGATACGCTCACCCTGTGGCTTGCTCACATCAATGCTGTAGCCAAGACCGCCGGTTCGCACCATGTCACCCCCCTGCTGGTAGTAGGGATCGGGATTGAAGATATTATCGGCCACGTCTTCAAGAATGACCTTGAGGAATTCACCTGTCATCTCACTGCGGTAGGCTTTGCCGTACGACATGGATGTCACGTTCCAGATATCTTCTCTGGTGATCTCCTGTCCCGGGATAAGCGAGGGCCCCCAGCGCACACCGGGGCTCAGAGCGATCTCCGCATCCCGCTCCGAGAGCAGCGCATCACAAATCAGGTCATCCCAGCTGCCGTTGAAATTGCCCCGGCGGTAGAGAAGGCTGTCTGTCTTGCCGATCACTTCCGACATCTCCGCCTCATACGGCGCACGCTGCTCAGCAATGAGCGACGTGATCCCGGCATCGGGTTCGATAACATCCGAGAAAACAGGAATCAGTTTCGAGCGGTAGCCCATCATGCGTCCGTCGCGGATATCGAGATCAAGACGGGTCACGAATTTGCCGTTGGACCCGGACGGCAGGATGATTGTGTCTCCGACCACGACAGGCTCCGGCAGAGCGTCATGAGTATGCCCGGAGAGGATCACGTCAATGCCGGGCACGATGCCGGCCATCTTCTTATCCACATCAAACCCGTTATGGCTTAGCACAACAACGCATTCTGCGCCGGCGGCACGGACTTCATCAACCATGGCGGCCATGTTTTCGTCGCGGATGCCAAAGGAATATTCCGGAAACATCCACCCCGGATTGGCGATCGGCATATAGGGGAAGGCCTGCCCGATGACGGCGATCTTTGTCCCACCCCGCTCGAACATCTTATAAGGTTTGAAAAGCTCCGCGGGCTCGTCCCATTCGGCATCGAAAATGTTCTGCCCCAGGGCTGCAAAGGGCAGGCTTTCCACAATCTCCGCTACCCGGTCACTGCCGAGCGTGAATTCCCAGTGGAAGGTCATCGCGTCAGGACGCAGAGCGTTCATCACATTGACCATGTCCTGACCGGCGGTCTGATGGCAGGTGTAAGACCCGTGCCAGGTATCACCGCCATCCAGCAACAGGGCATCCGGTCTGTCTGCGCGGATTGAATTGATTACCGTCGCCACCCGGTCCAGCCCGCCGACCCTGCCATAGCCTTTCGCAAGGGCCGAGAAATCACCGGAAGACAGCGCGTAGTGAGACGGCGATCCGTCTTCGATCCCGTAGAGTCTGCGGAAATCAGCGCCGGTGACATGCGGGACCTCTCCCTTGTTTTCACCGACCCCGATGTTGACTGAGGGCTCGCGGAAATAGACCGGTTTCAGCTGCGCGTGGATATCTGTGACGTGGATCAAAGAAACGTTGCCAAAGGTTTCAAACGCCAGCAAATCGTCCTGCGTCAGCGCCTGCTGCGCCGCCAGTCGCGCCCAGTTGCCGAACCCGGAGCCGCCATAGAGTGCGGATGCCGCCATGCCAACCTGCAGGAAATCACGTCTTGAGATCATTTCGGATATCTTTCATTACATATGCGCATGTATGAATGTAATGCGCCGAAAAAGGGCCCTGCGCCGGAACGCAGGGCCTTGTTGCGATCAGTTGCGTACCGACGGGCCTTCAACGCTTAACCCGTTGCCGCGTGAAGCAACATAGAGCTCAAGCGCTACAAACTCGGGCGAGCCTGGCTTGAAGGTCTCGGCGCGGGTATCTCTCACGCAGCCCTTAAAGCGCGCATGTACCGCGTTCAGCTTGGTATTCTTCAGCCGGTACGTCGGAAACCCGTTGATCTGGCC
Source organism: Roseobacter sp. (assembly GCF_024639605.1). Taxonomy (GTDB): domain Bacteria; phylum Pseudomonadota; class Alphaproteobacteria; order Rhodobacterales; family Rhodobacteraceae; genus Roseobacter. The sequence continues at coordinate 22,672 of NZ_JAHEHZ010000013.1, forward strand.
CTGGCTGAGGTGATCTGCCCGGATCATATTGCCGTAGTTATCCTCGTGACAGTTTGCACAGGACATTTCCAGCTGGCCGAAACGCGTATAGTAGATGTCCTTACCCTGTTCCCAAGTGGACTGTGCTGGTCCGTCGATTGCAACATTTACCGGCATGCCGCGGGAAACGCTCGCGAGAAGCGCGATCATATTCGTCATATCGCCGCCGTCATACTTCCACGCTTCAGCTTCCATACGCTCTTCGCGGCAGTTATTGACCTGCTGTTCAAGTGTGACAACTTTACCGGCGGCATCGCTCCATTTGGGATAGACAGCTTTGATGCCCGCCATGCTTTCGACGCCTTCATGGCAGGAGGAACAGGACTTGTCTGCTGCGCCCTCCGGCGTTTCCCAGACCTCCTGTGCCGTTTCGACCCAGATCATCGACGGATTGTCAAAATCATCAATCTGAAAGGCCTGTGTCTCATCTGATCGGAACCGCCAGCCGGAATAGATCGTCTTTACGCCCTCCATATGCTCTGGAGCGGCCGTTTCTGTGACCATTTCGATTTCACCATTGACGACCAGTCTGTCATCATCCGGCTCTGCGCTTGCGCCAAAGGCTAACGCACTTATTGCCAACCCCAGTGCAACCTGGTTACGCATCCTGTCTTTTCTTCGCATGTTCCCTCCCTACGCTTCCGGCTTAAGAGACCGTTACAGCCTTAGTTTCTTCGTACACAGATCCATCATCATCATACCATTTGAAAAGAAATTCTCCGGTTTCAGGAACAATCGCTTCAAACTGGAAGTACGGGTTCGTCGAAATTGCAGGCTCGAGCGTCACATCAATGACGTTCTGGCCGTTAAATTCAGCAGTAAACCGGTTGATGATCGACCGCGGGATGACGTTGCCGTCACTGTCCTTGCGCTGACCGCTTTCCATCGTGTGACTGATCAGCGTTTTGATCTCGATGGTCTCGCCTGCAGAAGCCGTTTTCGGGACTTTGACGCGGGGTTTAACACCAGATGCCATTATTATCTCTCCTCGTCCGTTCGGATCAGCCGCCGCAGCCGCCGATTGTTACTTTGATATTAGCCGATGCCTTCTGGAACGAACCGTCTTCCATTTCAGCGATTGCAATCACGTTCTGCGTTCTTGCAAGTCTGATCCGTGTCGATGCCGTTCTGGACCCGCTCAGCGGCCCGAATTTGAATGTTGCGACATTCGGCACCGGGTTTCCGTCTGCAAAGAGCACGATGGACACAGCACCCGGAGCACTCACGCCGATCGGCACGGTGTTCCCGTTTTCGGCAATTTCAGGAGCATCCAGTGTGATGGCACCTTCGCCAAGTTCGGCACCGCCTGTGATTTTTGCGATTTCGTCATCGGTAAGCGACGCGAAGGCAGGAAGTGATCCCATTGCCAAGGCGGCCATACCGGCAGAGCTTGTAATCAGCAGATTACGTCGTGTCAGTTTCATTATGTTCTCCTCGAAAACACGAAGTTATTCTTCTTTGAGCGTCATCAGATATGCGACGACGTCTTCAATCTCTTGCCCTGTCAGCAAAGGCGTGACCTCGCCGCCGGGGTGAGCATCGCCGGTGTAGTCGTCGCCAAGCCGCGTGAAGCCTGAAACCTTGTAGAACGAAGGCATCATGGTCCCTTCAAACATCTGCTTGGCGTCCGCGACGATCCCGCGGAGTTCCTCCTCGGTCCACCTATCCGCAACTCCGTCCAGCGGCGGGCCGATTTCACCATGGAATGCCAGATGTTCGAGCTCAGTTACTGCATGACAGGCTATGCAGTTGCCGGACCCTTTGTTCATCAGTTCAGCACCAGAAACCGGATCGCCGGCAACACCTGTCAACGAAGCGGCAATAGCGCCATCTTCAAACTGAACCTGCTGAGGCGCGATACCCTCGGCGCAAGCAAGGGATGCTCCGAACACCACACTAGCAGAGATAATTGCGAAACGTATCATGAACCCTCCCGACTGACCGTTTCCGGTACACTAGCGCACACAATTGAAATAACGCAACATCAAATTCATTTTCGTGAATTTATTCGTACGCACCCGGCGCGCAAATCGCCTCACCGGATACAGTACAGCGCTTTGATTACAGTAACTTATCCGGGATATTATCGCGTATCGCCGTCATCACGCTCACGGATCATTCTTGCATGATAGCGCTGGAAATCTTCCTCCGAAGTATCGAGATAACGCTCTTCTTTTACCCAGGTCATCAGGTCGAGAGTCGTGCCGGCAGAAAAGGCGCCGGGCATGACGGCGACGGCCTGCTGTTGCGCTGACTTACTCTCGTCCAGCGTGGTATCCATAAAGATCATCGTCGGCGTGAAGAGCACACCCCATTTGCGCAGGACTTCTTTTTCTGAGAGTTCTTCGCCGTCGGTGTCCACCACTTCGGTGTCACCGTGCAGGTTCAGCTGCACCGTATAATAGTCTTCCTGCAGAAGCGTATTCACCCGAGGGTCGGGAAAGGTATTCTCATGCATATCGCGACAGTACAGGCAGCCGCGTTGCTCCACCAGAATCAACATCCGTTTGCCTTCCGCCTGCGCTTCGGCAAAGTCTTCCTGCAGATCCTTGAAGGTATCGCGCATCCAGTCCGCTTTATGCAGACCATCGTCGCCCATTTCGGCAGCATGGGCCGTCAGCGTCATGCCGGCCAGAGCCAGACCAAAGAGTATCGAACGCATAATTTTCCTCCTCCGGATTTATCCGATTGAACTGAACCACGGAATGTTTTCGAGCATCCATTGTGCGATGATATTAATCGTATCTGTCGCGATCAGAATGCCGAAAATGATCAGCAGAACGCCCATCAGCTTTTCGACAATGCCCAGATGGCGCCTGAACCGGCGCATCCAGGCCATGAAGGGACCGACAAAAAGAGCGGCCCCGATAAAAGGCAGTGTCATACCCAGACCGTACACAAAGAGCAGGATGGCCCCGTGGGAGGCAGTTTCCTGCCCGGCTGCGGTAAACAGGATCGCCGCCAGAACCGGACCCACGCAGGGCGTCCAGCCGAAAGCAAATGCCAGCCCGATCACATAGGCCCCGACCAGGCCGACCTGGCCTGAACCTGCGCCGTCGGCCCGGAACTGCCGGTAGAGAATTCCGATTTTCAGCACCCCCAGAAAGTGCAGTCCCATCGCAATGATTACCACAGCCGCAATCCAGCGCAGGATATCAAAATACTCGCGGACCATCTGCCCGAAGAGCGTGGCCGTGGCCCCGAGACCCATGAAAACGGTAATCACACCGAGGGCAAAACACACCGACGCCAGAACCGCCTGGCGACGCACCGCACCGGTGATGGGTGCATCTTCCGATATCTGGTTCATCCCGACACCGGCGAGGTAGCTCAGATAGAACGGCACCATCGGCAAAATGCAGGGTGATAAAAAAGACAGCAGACCCGCGAGTAAAGCGCCCAAAAATGTCACATCGAACATCCGATCGAGGCTCCCCGCTTGAAACATTCAAACATTAGATTATGATTGAAACACTCCAGGCGTCAATGCAGGGCTGCTCGTGTTCAATCTTAAATCCGCCGTTGTTTGTATTTTCATGTGTCTGCCCGGATCCGCCTGGGCGGAAACATATCTGCTTATGGCTGAGGAACAGGGCTGTTTCTGGTGTCAGAAGTGGGATGAGGAAATTGCCGCGATATATCCGAAGACAGCGGAAGGACGCACTGCACCTTTAAGGCGGTACGATCTGCATGCTGATACTCCCGAGGTGGAATTCGACAGACGTGTAAGCTTTACACCAACGTTTATTCTGGTCAGGAATGGTCAGGAAGCTGGGCGCATCGAAGGGCATCCGGGACCGGACTTTTTCTGGGGCCTGTTGCAGATATTGTTCAATGAGGCGGAAATTCCGCTCGACGGAACCGGATAATCAGACATGGCACCTCAGGCAGACGCGCAGTATGGTACCGGCGATGAGAGCACATCCCGTTTGCCGGTTTTTGACCCCGAGATGTGTGCGGAAGACATCGACAAAATGATGCAGAACGCGCAGCACGCTGCAAATTTTCTCAAGGCGATCAGCCATGAAGGGCGGTTGATGATATTGTGTCATCTGGCCACCGGCGAGAAATCTGTCACCGAACTTGAAGATCTTCTTGCCGCGCGTCAGGCCGCGGTATCTCAGCAGTTGTCGCGGCTGCGGCTTGAGGGTCTCGTGAAGCCGCGACGCGAGGGCAAGGCGATCTACTACAGCTTGACAGACGACAGGCCGAAGCAAATCATGGAAGTGGTATATGATCTCTTTTGCCGGGACGCAGACTGACCGTCCTGCGTCCACGTAAGCCGGTCCCGGGGAGGAAATCGGCATGCTGGATATTTTCGGAGAAGCCGGCTCTGCCGCGCTGATCGGTCTTCTGGGCGGTATCGCCCTTGGCCTTGCGGCCCGGATCGGGCGCTTTTGCACGCTGGGTGCAATCGAAGACGCTCTTTACGGATCTGATGACCGGCGGCTTCGCATGTGGGGTATTGCGATCGGTGTCGCCATTATCGGCACGCAGGTCGCGATCTCGCTGGAGTATCTTCAGGCAGCGCAGACAACTTATCTTGACCGCGTCTGGAATCCGGCGGGCACCATCATCGGCGGCCTGCTCTTCGGGTATGGAATGGCCCTGAGCGGAAACTGCGGGTACGGCGCGCTTGCGCGACTGGGCGGTGGTGATCTTCGCTCGTTTGTCATCGTGCTCGTAATGGGGCTGTCGGCCTATTTTGTTATGTCAGGACCGCTCGCACATGCCCGGGTATGGCTGTTCCCGGTTCAGGACGGGGCAACTGCGCCGCAGGGGTTCGGGCAGCTGGCAGAGCAGGTCCTGGGCGTCGATCCGGCTGTCAGCGGGCTGGTTCTGGGGGGCTGCGTTATTCTGCTCGCGCTAAGCAGCAAGGCGATGCGGGCCTCACCAAAGCACATTTTCTGGGGGGCCGTGGTGGGTCTTGCGATTGTCTCAGGATGGATCGGCACCTACTGGATTGCAAATGCCGGATTTGACGCGGAACCGGTCGAGACACATACCTTTGCAGCTCCTATCGGGGATACGATCTTTTACACGATGACAGCTTCCGGCACTGACCTGTCGTTCAGTGTGGGATCGGTACTCGGCGTTATTCTCGGTGCGGTTGCGGGGTCGTGGTCCAACGGGCATTTCCGCTGGGAAGCCTGCGATGACCCGCGCGAGCTGAAACGGCAGATCATGGGGGCCGCGCTGATGGGCCCGGGCGCGATACTTGCTGTCGGGTGCAGCATTGGTCAGGGAGTATCGGCCTTCAGCACCCTGGCCTACAGCGCACCGGTTGCTTTTGTTGCGATCTTTATTGGTGCCAGCCTGGGGCTGAAACAGCTGATCACAGGGTTCGCGCCGGCTGAATGATATAATCTGGCTCCGATGTGCGACCGCTCCGGCGGCACGGGATTATCAACCAGACGCCCGGTCTCAACATACCTTCTGCCGCGTGGCGACGGACTACTCATCGCGCAGAGCGACAACGAGGATTGACCATCCTGCCTGCAGGGCCAAAACTCGACGGATGAACACTGAAACGCCCGCTGAAGTGAACCCGCCCTTCTGGTTGCTGATCACGCTGCAAACCGGAATTTCCGCCGCAGGTCTTGTCGTCGAAATTGTCGCCGCCCGGATGATCGCGCCATATGTGGGGATGAGCCTTTACACCTGGACCGCCATAATTGCAGTGGTTCTGGCGGGCTTTTCGCTTGGTCACTGGTGGGGCGGCAGGCTGGCTGCATTTCCCACGCGCGCGGCCATGATGCGGATCGGATGGGTGCTCGCTGCAGCGGCGGTATTCACTGCCGGCGCCAGCCTGATCCTGCGCCTTGTGGCGCTGCCTGTTCTGCAATCCGTTGAAAACCCGCTGACGGCCATATCCTTCATTGCCATCGCCGCATTTTTTCTCCCGTCATTGTTTGCCGGCGTGCCGGCGCCGGTGCTTGCCGTTGTGGCGATGCGGGGGCGGCAGCGGTCGGAAGAGGCTCTGGGGGTGATGTTCGCCGCCGGCGCGATGGGTGCGATTGTCGGCACCCTGCTGGCGGGGTTTCTCTTTATCTCCTGGATCGGGTCAACGGCGACGCTGCAAATCATGGCGGGGTTTTACGCAGTATCCGCGCTGATTGTCATGCTCTCCGGACGGGGCGAAAAAGCGACCCGCGCCGGGGCCGCCGGCACCATTGCCCTCACCGGGTTACTGGCCTGGCACGCCCTCACGACAAACCCGGTCTGCACCGTTGAAAGCAGCTATTTCTGTATCCGGAGCGAGACCCTCTCTGCGGACGAGGAACCTCCTGTACGGGTCATGATCATCGACCATCTCGCGCATGGCATCTCTGCGCGCGACCATCCCGGGGTGATGTACACCGACCACACCGCGATGCTCGATGCGCTGCCCCGGATGAGGATGGGTGACCGGCCTTTCAGCTCTTTCCATATCGGTGGTGGCACATATTCGGTGCCGCGCGGGTGGGCGTCGCGCGGCCTCGATAACATCGTTGTGTCAGAGATCGACCCGGAAGTCACAAGAATGGCAACCGATGCCTTCTGGTTCGACCCCGGCACGGCCACTGTCCTGCACGAAGATGCCAGACGCGTGCTTTTAACCACGGAAAAAGAGTATGACGTGATCGTAGGCGATGCCTTTACCGATATTGCCGTACCCGCCCATCTCGTCACACTGGAATTCTTTCAGCTTGTCTCTCAACGACTGTCGGGGGGCGGGGTTTTCGCGATGAACGTGGTCGATAACGTGGACCGCCTCGCCGCTTTGTCTGCTGTTTACAAAACGCTTCTGCAGGTTTTTCCCAGCGTAGAAGTCTGGACCAAAGCGTAACCGCCGAGACCCGGGGAAAGAAGGGTCTTCGTGATACTCGCCGGACAATCCGACAGCCATGTGTCCGAGATCACAACCGGCACACCTGAGCCTGCAACTTTTGCGCCACTGGCGGACGCGTTTCTGAACGAAACTGTCGCGCGGACAAACGCGCCGTTGCTGACGGACGATTTTGCGCCCGTGGACCGGTTGATGGGGCTCGGCTCCGTGCTGGACTAGCCAGACTGCCTGCTGATCTGCAAAATCCTGCAGGGTGTCGTTCTGCGCCCAGCCGGTCCGGCGGGAGGCGTCGCAGCAAACCGGCGGTTTTTACATCTGCGCGGCGATAAAAAGTGTCGCGCGGGGCTGTTCAGAAGAACGCCGCCCGATCATCCGCTGGCGCGCCACCTTCAGTTTCAGATAAGCCACCTCGAGCTGCATTCTTGCACGTTCGCGCTTTTCATACAGTCTCCGGACACTTGAGCCGGGGTCTCCGATGACCCACCGCCCGGGCTTGCTCTCTGCCGGAAACCACGCCCTCACGTTACGGACCGCCATGACCCAGGCCTGATCGGCCGCCTGATACCGCAGGTAGGCGCGCTGCAGAACGCGTCGTCGCAGGGCTATATCGGAATGCATTTTTCCCTCCTTTGTCGTCGGCACTAAGATCAGATGCGGACTGCGTCAGCCGCCTCTTTCTTTCGTGGCACCGTGAATGTCCCAGAATGTCGCAACGACCGTCTGTCTGATCTCTTCGGGTTGCTGTTCGACAGCTTCAGACAGTGATTTCAGTTCTCGCCGGGTCTGGTGCAGACGGTCCAGCAACGGCAGGATCACAGGCAAAGCATCTGTCGGAAGCGACATGTCTTTTCTCAGATCACACAGAAGCCTGATGCGCGCGATATCGACGTCATCGAACACCGGCCCGCGCTCGCTCTGAGCCGGACGCACCCAGCCCTCCCGGACCCAGACACGCAACTCTCTCAGACTGAGACGCCTGACCTGTGCCACGACCGTTTTTTCGTCAAGGCTCATTTTGTCCTCCGCAGGTTCTTGCGCGGATCAAAGCCGCAGTGATCGCGCCATTGCCCCGCGAGCTCCTCCATCCGGGTGTCTGTTTTATCGGGCAACACGATCCGCAGACGCACAAACTGATCTCCCCGGCCACCTTTGCTTTTTGCTGTGCCCCTGCCTTTCAGACGGAGACGGTGACCGGAAGAAACCCCTTTGGGGATCGTCACGGACACAGGACCATCGATGGTTGGTACGCCGACCTTGCCGCCGAGGACCGCTTCATCGAAAGTGATGGGCAGTTCGACTTCGATGTTATCGCCGTCGCGCACGAATTCAGGATGCGCAAGCACAGAGACCGTTACGAACGCATCGCCCGCCGGACCCTGTCCGAAACCGGGAGACCCTTTGCCACGCAGGCGCAGCGTCTGCCCGTCCCTGATGCCCGGCGGGATCGATATCTCGATCCCCTTGCCGTCCGGCATTGTCACGTTGCGTTTCGCACCGCGGGCGGCATCAAGGAAATCCACATCTATATGATAGCGGACATCAGTACCACGCGCGTGAAACTCCCGCCGCCCTGCCCCGCGGCCGAAACCGTGACGTCCGAACAGCCCCGAAAACAGATCAGAGTCGGCATCAAATCCGCCGAGGTCCGCATCCGGGTCGTATCTGCGGCCACCCTCCTGTCCGGCATACTGGTGGTAATACTGCCTCTCCTGGCGCTCCTGGCCGCTGGCATCGATTTCACCCGCATCAAAGCGTCTGCGTTTTTCCGGATCACCCAGTAGATCATTCGCGGCGGCAACCGCCTGGAATTCAGCCTGCTTTTTCGCATCCCCCGGATGCAGATCCGGGTGCAGCTTTTTGGCGAGCCTGCGGTACGCCTTTTTGATGTCATCCTGTGTGGCAGTCTTAGCAACGCCAAGGATTTTATACGGATCGTCACTCATCTTTCAGGGTCCATCCAAATTGCTCAAACTCACCGCGCCGGGCAGAGAATGTGATCCGGCATGCGACGCTGTCCGGTGCTGCGGCTGCCGGATTATTCCGAAATCCAGGCCTTTGCCTCCTCCAGATCAGCGAGGTCAAAGACCATAACTTCGGTCGGCATCAGCATCCCGAAAAGCTTCGCGGAATGCCTGATCCATTCCTGATCGGTCACCAGCGCAAGTTTAGAAAACGTCGTCAGGTGTGAAAATCCGAATCTGAGATCATCCCACATCGCGCCGGGAGAATACCCGTCAAACCAGGTACCAAGAACGCAGATCATTTTCAGTTTGTCATGCCCTTTCGCACGCCGCTCAATCAGCGGAACAAGCATGCCGGAATAGTCCTGCGAGGTGATCAGCCCCCTGATATCAATGCCCACGACATCGCGCGGGAGACCTTCTAATTCGATGATGGCACCGGGGTGATCGTCTTCGGTCTGCGCCCAGGCGACCGCGTCATCTGTCGCGTCCTTGTTGAAACGCCGCACCTTCGCCTGAACAAAATGATCGACAAGAAGCCGTGCCAGCCACAGCAGTTTACTGTCGCTTACAATGGCAACCTTCCGGACGAGACTATGGTGTCCCTGCACAAATTTCAGGTGCTTTTTCAGCGCACTGAAATCCGCCCAGAAGGGCGCACTTTTCGTTTGCAGAACGAGGTTGGGGACCCGGTCGGTTTCATTGATGTAGTCATTGATCTTCCGGCTGAGCTCATCAATATCTTCAGCGCGCAGAAGTCCTTCCGGCGTGATCACCGCAATGTTCTCACGTGGACGGATGTCTGTCGTCAGCATACCGGTGTCTCCCTTTCGTCAACGGGTGGCTTTGCCGGAAAGACCGGCGACCGGGGCGGGCCCTTATCTAACCACATGCACAGCGCAGGACGCATGTCTCACGACATGTGATGCTGTTGATCCGAGAAAATAGTCCTTCACGCCCGGACGGTGAGAGGCGATTATAATGAGATCATTGCCGTACTGCCCCGCATAATCGAGTATTGTACGTCCCGGATGCCCTTCCAGAATGACGCCTTCGGCGCCCGTCAGATTCTGTGCCAGACGGTCCATTTTCTGATGCAGTGTGACACGCAGTTCTTTTTGCAGATCTTCCGTTATATAGGACTTTGCATAGCCGGGCAGACGCTCAATCACATGAAGCAAAGTGATTTTCGCGCCTGGCGTGGCAAGCAGGCCGGCCAGCTTTACAGGTGCGCTTTTGTCGTGGTCGTCATCGAATACGACCGGCACGAGGATGTTGTTATACATGATGTTTTCCTTCCCGATATTCGCCTGTTATTGCGCAAAAAACCGCCCCGGCATTGTTCCAGATCAATTCACCGGGCCGGGCACCTTCAGATCGTGCGGTTTTCGGGCCCTGATCGACCTGATTTCGGTGGCCGCGATGACGGGCACCGGGGATTGAGATTGATCAATGCCAGTCCGTCCGTGCCCTGGTACCCTTTTATCAGCGGGCGGCCCGGATATCTGCAACCACTCTGATTACCGGACGGTGTAAAATGCTGAAGGACTTGAGGGGGGGAGATCACGGTTCTCTCTCCGGGGAAAGGCTCTGCCTTCGCGAATAATTCTGCGTCGACCGCGCGAAAGGGGAGATTATGCGGGGCTCACAGCCCGCCGCAGAAAGCAGCGCACATGACGCTTCACATTGCAGGAAGGCCGGGGGACAGGATTTCACCGGCACAGGTTTCACCGAAAGGCTGAGAGTATGACAGACCCGGAACGAAAACGCCTTGATCCGGCGTGGCACTCGATGCTCGGCCAGATCACGGGCGGTATCTCTCCGGCCGCGCTGATCAATGCCGGTGTCGACTGGGCGCTGCACCTGGCCGCATCGCCGGACAAGCAATCGGATCTGCTCAGAGAGGCTCTGACCGGCCTTGCGGCGACAGACCCTGCCGAAGACCCGCGATTTTCGGACCCGGCCTGGACGAGATTTCCCGCAAACGCCATGGCACTGAACTATCTTGCGGCGCAAAACTGGTGGGACCTTGCCACGAGGGATGTCCGCGGCGTGGATCCTAAACATGCGAGTATCGTGAATTTTGCCACGCGGCAGTGGCTGGACATATTTTCTCCGGCGAATTTTGCGCTGACCAATCCACAGGTGCTGCAACGCACCTTCGAGGAGGCCGGACAGAACCTGATCCGGGGCGCGCGATACTGGATGGAAGACCTGAACCGCCTGATCTCGCATCATCCCCGCAGGCCGAGCACCTTCACAGTCGGAGAGGATCTGGCCACGACACCCGGAGACGTGGTGCTGCGCAACGACCTGATTGAGCTGATCCGGTACCGCCCGACGACAGCCAACGTACACGCCGAACCGATCCTGATCGTGCCTGCGTGGATTATGAAGTACTATATTCTGGACCTCACGCAGCAGCGTTCGCTGGTCGCTTATCTGCGCGATCAGGGGTTCGAGGTTTATATCATCTCCTGGAAAAACCCCGACGAAGAGGATGCCGCCCGGTCGATGCAGGACTACGTCGATCTGGGCATCAGGGCGGCGATTGAGACCATACGGTCCCGTGGAGCCTCTTCTCTTCATGCGGTCGGATACTGTCTGGGAGGCACGTTGCTGGCAATTGTGGCCTCCGCCATGGCGCGCGACGGCGACAAATCCCTGTGCTCTGTCAGCCTGCTGGCCTCACAGGTCGATTTCTCCGAACCGGGGGAACTTGGCCTGTTCATGAACGAAAGCCAGGTCACCTTTCTGGAAGACATGATGGCAACGCGCGGCTATCTCAGAGCGGATCAGATGGCCGGCGCGTTTCAGCTTTTGCGGTCAAACGATCTGATCTGGAGCCGCGTGATCCGGCATTATCTGCTGGGAGAGCGCACGCCTGATAACCCGCTGATGGCATGGAACGCGGATGCCACCCGCATGCCTGCGCAGATGCATTCAGAGTACCTGCGGCGCCTGTTTCTGCACAACGATCTGGCCAAGGGGCGGTTTATGGTGGACACCGCTTCGGTGGCGCTCACCGATATCCGCTGCCCGCTTTACTGCGTGGCGACCGAAGAGGATCATGTCTCGCCCTGGAAATCGGTCTACCGGCTTTTGCTGCTGACGGACACGGACGTTACTTTTGTGCTGACCAACGGCGGGCATAACGGCGGGATTCTGTCCGAGCCCGGTCAACCTGGCCGATATTTCCGGACAGGTCACAAAGCGGAAGGTGATCCCTACGTCACCGCCACAAACTGGCTCGATCGTCATGCACCGCAGGACGGGTCGTGGTGGGACAACTGGTCAGACTGGCTTCGCAATCACAGTCATGGACGGAAAAGCGCCCGTCCGTCGCCCGTGAAGGCTCTGGGCGCTGCACCGGGCCGCTATGTCTTCGGATAACCGGCTCAGTTCTTGTCTGAGCCGGCAGAAGCCAGGGCATCGTTACTCATCCGGACCAGTTTGCCGGTTTCCGCGCTGTACTGCTCCAGCGCCTTCTGAATGAATTCGGCCTGTATGTTCTGAAGCTCAGAGACGTTTTTGCAATGCAGGATCGCGTGTTGTGTTTTCACGTCCTCTTTGACCCGCTCCGCCATAAAACTCAGGACCTCGCTGCCGATATCCCCCAGTGCTTCCAGCCATGCCGTACTCAGACCGACCATATTTCCAAATCCGGCTTCCTGCAGCTCTGCAAGTTTCTGAAGTTGTGCGCCTTGCGGAAGGTCGGACTGATTTTCTGTCTTGCTTGCCATAATCTATGCTCCGGTTGCTGTTTGCGGCGCGATTATATCAGTTTGAATCCGCCCGATCTTGATATCGCTCAATCCGCAGTGCCGGCATGAACGGCTATCACGGGCGGGCATACAAAACCGGAGAAAGCTGGTGACGGCAAGTACGCGTGACAAGGGGCTTACTGATACTGAAGTCCTGACAGCCCGGCAGACATCAGGCTGGAACGAACTGCCGGCTGTGACACCGGTTAAGCCGGTCGTGGTCTTTTTGCGCCAGTTCACCAGCTTTCTGGTGGTCATCCTGATCATAGCAGCGGGTGTCGCTCTGGTGCTGGGAGAGGTGATTGACGCCATCACCATCGGGCTCGTCGTGATTCTGAATGCCGTTCTGGGCTTTGTGCAGGAATGGAAAGCAGAAACCGCGCTTACCGCATTGCGCAACATGCTGGCCCCGATGGCCATGGTTCTGCGCGACGGACAGGAAAAGATAATCCCTGCCCGCGAAATCGTACCCGGAGATATCCTCGTGCTGGCGCCGGGGGCGAAAATCGCAGCGGACGCGGTCGTCATCCGCAGCGCAGAGCTGACAGTTGACGAAAGCGTTCTGACCGGTGAATCCCTGCCCGTCGCAAAATCAGACGGGGCGACGACCGGCGAGGTTTTTGCCGGAACATCCGTCACGTCGGGGCGCGCAGAAGCCCGGGTGACAGCCACCGGCGCGCATACCGAATTCGGCCGGATCGCGCATCTGACCGGGTCAGTGGGTACCGGCGTTACAAACCTGCAATCCAAGCTGAGCGGTCTGGCGCGCCAGCTTGGCATTGCGGCGCTGCTTGTGGCCGCGACCGTAGCCGGACTGGGTATCGCACTCGGGCGTGACCTTGTGGAAATGGTCATGACCGGACTGTCGTTGTCGGTTGCCATGGTACCTGAGGGGTTGCCGGCGGTCGTGACCATCACGCTGGCTCTGGGCGCCACGGCAATGGTGCGACACAAGGCGCTCGCGCGGCGCCTGCAGGCGGTCGAGACACTTGGTGCGGCATCGGTCATCTGCACCGACAAAACCGGAACTCTTACCGAAAACAAAATGACCGCCACACTGATATGGACCGCTGATCGCAGCTATGACGTGACCGGCACCGGCTATGATCCTGCCGGCCACATCGCCTTTGGCGGTGCACGGGTGCGGGCCGGGGACGATCCGGTTCTTGCGGCTGTTCTGCAGGCCGGGCTCTTTTGCAGCCATGCACAGCTGCGCCGTGAAGGGGAAAGCTGGCACATGACCGGCGCCCCCACAGAGGGCGCACTGATCACGCTGGCTTACAAAGGATGGTGCGACCTGCCCGACGAACGCGGGCTGCTGGCCGAAATCCCTTTCAGCAGCGCGCGCAAACGGATGAGCGTGCTTTATCTGACCGGCGACGGGTATTGCGTGCTCACCAAAGGGGCTCCTGAACAGATCCTCGGGATCTGCACGGAGGTGATGACCGGGGCCGGTATCCGCCCGCTTGCGCCCGGGGACATCGAAGAGATAACCCGGGCCTACACCGAAATGGCCGGGAGAGGATTGCGGGTCATCGCACTCGCCCGCCGCCGCACCGACACCCCGCAGATCGTCGAAGAGAACCTTACATTTCTGGGACTGGTCGGCCTGATTGATCCGCCGCGCGCCGAAGTGCGGAGCGCGATTGCCTCGGCAAGGTCCGCCGGCATCCGCGTGATTATGATTACAGGAGACAGCCCGGTCACCGCCGCCGCCATCGCAGAACAGCTCTCCCTTACTGTGACGCAGGCGCTGACCGGGCAGGAGCTCGACGCGCTCGATGAGGCGGCTCTGCTGGAAACACTTTCAGGTGACGTGCTCTTTGCCCGCACGCGGCCCGAGCAGAAAATGCGGATCGTCGCAGCCCTGCAGTCACAGAACCAGATCGTTGCCATGACCGGTGACGGGGTCAATGACGCGCCCGCCCTCAAACAGGCGGATATCGGCGTGTCGATGGGCATCCGGGGTACGGATGTGGCGCGCGATGCCTCGGATCTGGTGCTGCTGGACGACAACTTTGCCACCATCGTCCGCGCCATCGGCGAGGGCCGTCGCCAGTTCGCCAACGTCCGCAAATTCGTACGCTACCTGCTGTCGTCAAATGCAGGCGAGGTGATCGCCCTGGTGGTCAATATCGCAATTGGCGGCCCGCTGGTATTTCTCGCCACCCAGATCCTCTGGATGAACCTTATCACCGACGGGGTGACAGCCGTGGCGCTGGGTCTGGAAAAGGCTGAACCGGATCACATGCAACACCCGCCGCGCGACAAAACTGATGCCATACTGGGCTACCGCGGCATTGCCACGATCATCGTGCTGGGCCTCTATACCGGACTGTCGAGCCTGTGGATTTTCTTTCACCTTATGGATCAGGGAGTGGATCTGGCGCGCACCACCGCCTTCACTGGCATGGTGGTTTTTGAAAAGGCGAGCGTATTTGCTTTTCGCTCACTGCGCCTGCCCGGATCGCGCATCGGCTGGTTCAGCAACCCGTTTTTGCTCTGTGCTCTTGCCCTGACACTGGGCGCGCAGGTGCTGGCGATCTACTGGCCGCCGCTGCAGACCCTGTTGCGCACCGTGCCGATCGGGCTTGCGGAATGGCAGTGGATTGCTCTGTTCGCGCTGCCGGTCCTCATCCTGCCCGAGGCTTTCAAACTGCTGCTCATGCGCGGTCAGCGCACGTAATAATAGGCGATCAGGCTGCAACCAAAGGTCAGCAGCACAAGGATCGAATCGAGGCCAACACTGCCAAACCCGGGCTTGCGCCGCACGATCAGACCGGAGAGAAAAATCGCCGTCACCGCGATGCCGAAAGCCAGCGACAGTGTCACCGTGCGCGAGACATCCTGCAGGATCGGGCCTGAGCGAAACAGGATATCGGCGGGAAATACCAGCACGAGCATAATCAGGTTGCTGCCGAAAATATTCGAAATTGCCATCGTATAGGCTCCGATGCGCACGGCCGTAATGCTGGTCGTCAATTCCGGCAGCGATGTCGCGCCGGCAAGCAGTGTCGCGCCGATGAACCCTTTGCCAAGCCCCGACTGCTCTGCAATCCGCTCCGCAAAGACCACCAGCAGCAGCCCGAAGATCAGGATCCCGGCACAGGCACCAACCGCCTGGCTGATAAGAAGCCGGTTACCCGTACCGGCCAGACCGGAGGGTGCGGGAAAGGGCAGCGGTTCCGGATCCGGAAGATCGACCGGAACCCAGTCGCTGGCCCCATCGTATTTGCGCAGCAACCAGATCGACCCGGCATAAACCACCGCAATCAGCACACTGCCCGGGCCGATCTGATAAAACGAAAACGTTTCGCCGAGGTTGATTACGATCAGTGTCACCGCAAGCAACATCACAAGAAGCGTGGCTTCGAGGGCATGATTGGCCTTGCGCGGATACCCGGTAATCGCCTGCTTTGCCCAGAAATCCGACATCGCGAGAATTGCGGTTTGCAGGGCAATCCCGCCAAAGAGGTTATTGAGCACCAGATCGCGGGATTGCTGCACGGCGGCAGTGAGCGTCGTGGCAACCTCCGGAAGGGACGTGGCAAGCGACAGCACCAGCAACCCCATAAGCGATTTGGCGAGCCGGTACCTGTCAGCCAGCGCGTCGGTCAGATACGCCAGCCGCGCCCCGGCCACCCAGACCACGCCTGCGCAGAGCGCAAAGCACAGGATGCTCAGCAGAAAGGAGGTGGCGGGAACCTGCATGACGGCCTTTTATCAGAGGCATGCCGGGATAATTTGACATGCCTCAATGCAGATCAGATGCGCGGGCGTCAGAGTGTTCAGATGACACCCGAACACGGACACAGCCCTCAGGAAGTCGCAGCCCGCCTGTCTGCAGGCAGCAACAACAATTATCTCAAAGATATGATCTATGGCGGGATTGATGGCGGGGTCACGACCTTTGCCATCGTTGCCGGTGTCGCGGGCGCCGGCCTCTCTCATGGTATCATCGTCACGCTGGGGATTGCCAACATTCTGGCCGATGGATTTTCGATGGCGGCCAGCAATTATGCCGGCACCAAGGCCGAAGCTGATGACCGCAAGCGGATTATCCGCATCGAAGAACGCCATATTGAACAGCACCGGGAGGGAGAGCTGGAGGAACTGCGCCAGATCCTGGCACAGCGCGGATTGTCGGGTCAGGTCCTTGACGAGGCGACGCGGGAAATCTCGGAGAACAAAGAAAAGTGGGTCGCGCTCATGCTTACCGATGAATATGGGCTCACGCGTGATGCGCCCCACCCGATCCGCGCGGCGCTGGCGACCTTTGCCGCGTTTTTGCTGGCGGGCTCAATCCCGCTCATACCTTTTGTCACCGGGATGGAACCCGCTTTCGAAATATCCGTGTTCGCCACGCTGCTGACCTTTTTCCTGATCGGAACAGGCAAAAGCCGCTGGTCCCTGTCGGCCTGGTGGTGGTCGGGCGCGGAAACACTCCTGATCGGCGCACTCGCCGCGCTGATCGCTTATTTCGTTGGCGGACTTTTTGCGCATGGCTGAGCCCGACGGGTTCCGATTGAGCAGGATCAAACCGGAGGTCTGCCGGGCCGCTAAAATTCTCTTTGCGACGAGGATTATATGTTTTCAGATTCGATCAGACTGTTTTCACTTGATGGGTTCGAGATCAGGCTGGATAAAAGCTGGCTGCTGATTGTGGCTCTGATCACCTGGAGCCTTTCACAACAGTACTTTCCCCAAACCTTCCCGGATCAGACACCAGGCACTTATCTCGCTATGGGGCTCTTTGCCTGCATCTGCTTTTTCGGCTCACTGCTGCTGCATGAACTGGCGCATTCCGTTGTGGCCCGGCGCTTTGGCATCCGGGTAAAAAGCATAACTCTGTTTCTTTTTGGCGGCGTTGCGGAACTGGCCTCCGAACCTGACCGGCCACGTGCCGAATTCTGGATCGCCGTTGCCGGCCCGGCGATGAGTCTTTTTCTGGCATTCGGGTTCTGGGTTTTTGCGGCCTTCACAGATGTTATGCTGACACAAAGCCCGATACCGGTTGTGCTGCACTATCTTGCGCTCATCAATTTTATTCTGGCCGTATTCAATCTTGTACCGGCCTTTCCGCTGGATGGCGGACGGATTCTGCGCGCAGCCCTCTGGCACCGAACCGGCGATGTCCTCGGGGCAACCGAAACAGCGGCGCGCTCCGGCACATTCTTTGCCTTTTTGCTGATGACACTCGGCGTTCTGTTTCTCTTTCAGGGGGCGCTCCTTGCCGGCTTCTGGTACATCCTGATCGGCGGTTTCGTACTGATGGCCGCCCGGTCGAGCTATCAGAAGCAACTGGTCCAAACAGTTTTCGACCACAAGACAGTACAAATGCTGATGACGCCGGATCCGGTGACCACGGCGCCCGATGTGACACTTGATGACTTTGTAAATCATGTCATGATCGACCGCCGTGCCAGCTTTGTGCCGGTCGTCGAAAACGGCGTCCTGCTCGGTCATATGGACCACCGCGTGCTGGAAGGGACCGATCGGGAAAACTGGCCCGGCATGCGTGTCGATGACATCTTTGAGGGGCTCACCGCAGAGGCCTCGGTCGCGCCTGACATGCCGGTCAGAGACCTGATGGCGCTGATCACAAAGACCGGGCGGCGCAAATTTATGGTGGTAGACGATCACCGGTTGTGCGGCGTGATCACACTGTCTGATATTGTCCGCTATCTGAGGGTCAGTGATTTTCTCATGCACCAGCAGAACCAGGTGACAAAAAAATGACGAATGTGCTGATCGTGCAGGGCCATCCGGATGGCGCAGAACAGCATCTGTGCCACGCGATTGCACAGGCTTACCGGTCGGCCGCAGAGGCTGCCGGGCACGGTGTGACCGTCATCAGTATTGCCGGTGAAGTCATTCCCTATCTGCGGTCAAAGGCTGAGTGGGAGGGGGTTGATCTTCCGCAGGTTGCGGTCACCGGGCAAAAGGCGGTTCAGGACGCGGAACACATCGTTCTGATTTACCCTTTGTGGATGGGTGATGTGCCGGCGATGCTGAAGGCATGGCTGGAGCAGGTGCTGCGCAAGGGATTTGCATTTGAACTCTACGGGCGGACCTGGCGCCCGGCACTCGCAGGCAGATCCGCACGGATCATCGTCACGACGGGCATGCCCGGAGCCGCCTACAGGTGGTTCTACATGGCGCATTCTCTGCGCAGCCTTGAGCGCAACATCCTCAGGTTCTGTGGTATCCGGCCGGTCAGACGGAGCATCTTCGGGAACGCCGAAGACCCTTCCGGCAAAGCTCAGGCGAGGATGCTGACGACGGCGACGCGTCTTGGCGCGCGTGCGAATTAGTGCTACGTCCTGTGGCGCCTCACATATCCGGGGAAAAAACCCGGCTGTGCACGCCCGGATCGGAATAAAGAGGCCGCTTGCGTCCCACGGGGTGCGATACGACGCCTGACACCCACTCGAGCAGTTCGGGCTTGCCCGACCGCAAGAAAAACTGGCAGACACAGTGCAAAGAAAGAAAGACATGCACAGCGATCCAAATGACGGCGCAATCCTCGACACTCTGCTGAAGGCCGCGCCGGAC
>NZ_JAHEHZ010000088.1 GCF_024639605.1 Roseobacter sp.
TGGGCAGGCGTTTCAATCCGGACCACCGACGGTCGAGAGCTGAGCACATCACCGCGCACCCCGCGTGGTGACACGGACATCCCCCTGAGCGACAGTGAGATTTCCAATAAATTTCATCTCTTTGCCGATCCGGTTATGGGCCGGGCGCGCGCCGATGAGCTGGAAACGCTTTGCGGCAGATTTGATAACCTCAACGCGCCCGAATTCGCACGGCTCAGAGATCTGTGTCTGACCCGCGCCGATACGCCGGTTTCCGCCGTTTTGTAAATCCGGTGCAACTTTTGCCATATTCCGGCGTTATACAGGCAAATAAACCGGAGTACTGAAATGCGACTAATGATCCCTGTCCTGATGGCCGCCGGGGCGCTCATCACCCCTGTCCCTGCCGATGCAGCGCCCAAAGGGTGCCCGCCGGGACTTGCCAAGAAATCACCGTCCTGCGTGCCGCCGGGTCAGGCCAAGAAGGGTAATTATCAGAATACCGCGCCTTATCGCCGGGGTGACGTGATCAGTGGCGATTATATTGTGATCCGCAATCCGGACCGCTACGGGCTGGACCGCTCGGGCACCTATTATAACAGCGATGGCTATGTTTTCAGGGTAGACCGTCAAACGCGCGAAGTGCTGGATTTCATTGGCGCCGCGGCTGCCCTGCTGAATTGAGCCCCAATGCAAAACCCGCCAGGTTTCCGAGCAAACCGTGGCGGGTTTTTATTTGGAGAGCTACCGCAATCCTTCTAGACCCCACCCTCTTAAAGGCGGGTTAACGCCCGGGCTTATTCCGCAGCCACGCGGCGCTGAGCGGTGAGCATGGGCTTAAGGTATTTACCCGTGTAACTTGCGGCGACCTCCGCCACCTCTTCGGGCGTGCCTGTCGCAACAATTTCGCCGCCGCCATCGCCGCCTTCGGGGCCGATATCAATAATGTGATCTGCGGTTTTCACCACGTCGAGGTTATGCTCGATCACGATCACCGAATTGCCCTGATCGACAAGCTCGTGCAGCACTTCCAGAAGTTTGCGCACATCTTCAAAATGCAGACCCGTCGTCGGCTCATCGAGAATATAAAGTGTGCGTCCCGTCGAACGCTTGCTGAGTTCTTTTGAGAGCTTCACCCGTTGCGCCTCTCCGCCGGACAGGGTCGTCGCCTGCTGGCCCACCTTGATATATCCAAGGCCTACCCGCATCAGCGCGTCCATCTTTTCACGGATCGACGGCACGGCCTGAAAAAATGTCTGGGCGTCTTCAACTGTCATATCAAGAACGTCGGCTATACTCTTGCCTTTAAACTTAATTTCCAGCGTCTCGCGGTTGTAACGCTTACCCTTACAGGTCTCACATTCAACGTAAACATCCGGCAGGAAATGCATCTCGATCTTGATCACCCCGTCGCCCTGACAGGCCTCACAGCGCCCGCCTTTGACATTGAAAGAGAACCGCCCGGGCTTGTAGCCCCGCGCCTTGGCCTCCGGCAGACCGGCGAACCAGTCACGGATCGGCGTGAAGGCCCCGGTGTAGGTCGCGGGGTTCGAGCGCGGCGTTCGTCCGATCGGACGCTGGTCAATATCGATAACCTTGTCGAGATGTTCGAGACCCTTGATCGTCTCACAGGGTGCGGGCGTCTGGCGCGCGCCGTTGAGCTGCATCGAGGCGGTTTTGAACAGCGTTTCGATGGTCAGCGTGGATTTACCACCGCCTGACACTCCCGTTACGCAGACGAATTTGCCCAGCGGATAGTCCACCGTCACGTTTCTGAGGTTGTTACCTGTGGCTTTGACCACCTGCACTTTTTTCCTGTTGCCCTTGCGGCGCTCTGCTGGCACAGGGATTTCACGCACGCCGGTAAGATACTGTCCGGTAATAGAATTTTTATCGGCGGCGATGACGGCGGGTGTCCCGTGGCTCACCACCTGGCCGCCATGTACACCGGCGCCCGGACCGATATCAAAGACATAATCAGCTTCCCGGATGGCTTCTTCATCGTGCTCGACCACAATTACAGTATTGCCCTGGTCGCGCAGGTTCTTCAGCGTAAGCAGCAGCCGGTCATTATCGCGCTGATGCAGGCCGATTGAGGGCTCATCAAGCACATAAAGAACCCCTGTCAGCCCGGATCCGATCTGGCTCGCCAGCCGGATGCGCTGGCTTTCACCGCCTGAGAGCGTGCCGGCGTTGCGGCTCAGCGTAAGGTATTCCAGGCCCACGTTATTAAGAAAGCCCAGCCGTTCGCGGATCTCCTTCAGGATCGCCCGGGCGATTTCATTTTTCTGCACCGTCAGGTTGTCCGGCACCGTCTCACACCAGTCAAAAGCCTCACGGATGGACATCTGCACCACCTGCCCCACATGCAGACGCTGATCTTCGGGGCCCTTTACCGGACCTATTTTCACGGCCAGCGCCTCTTCGCGCAGACGGTATCCCGCGCAGGTACCGCAGGGACGGTTGTTCTGATAGCGTTCGAACTCTTCGCGGATCCAGTTGCTGTCGGTTTCGCGGTAGCGGCGTTCCATATTGGGAATCACACCCTCGAATACGCGCGTCACCTGATAAACGCGCCCGCCCTCGTCATAACGAAAGGCGATCTCTTCCTTACCGGAGCCGTATAGAAAGACCTGCTGAACCTTCTCAGGCAGGTCTTTCCACTTAGTCGTCTGTTTGAATTTATAGTGCTTCGCAATTGCTTCGATGGTTTGCAGGAAATAGGGGGATTTCCCTTTGCGCCAGGGAGCCAGCGCACCATCGGCGATCTTGAGATTCTGATCAGGCACTACGAGGCGCTCGTCAAAAAAGAGCTCGACGCCCAGGCCGTCACAATCAGGACAGGCTCCGAACGGCGCGTTGAACGAGAACAGGCGCGGCTCGATCTCGGGGATCGTGAAACCGCTGACCGGACAGGCGAATTTCTCCGAAAAGGTGCTGCGTTCGGGCTCGCTCCCGGCGGGTGCTGTCTCAAGAATTGCGATACCATCAGCCAGATCAAGCGCCGTGCGCAGGCTGTCGGCCAGCCGCGTCTCCAGCCCCTCTCGGACCACGATGCGGTCGACCACGACGTCGATATCGTGGCGGAATTTCTTGTCGAGCGTGGGTGGCTCATCGAGTTCATAGAATTCGCCATCCACCTTGACCCGCTGAAAACCCTGTTTCCGCAGTTCCAGAAATTCCTTGCGGTACTCGCCTTTGCGGTCACGGATGATCGGGGCGAGCAGATAGGCGCGGGTCCCCTCCTCCATCATCATAATCCGGTCAACCATATCCTGCACCTGCTGCGCCTCGATGGGCTTGCCGGTGGCAGGCGAATAGGGGGTGCCGACACGGGCAAAAAGCAGCCGCATGTAGTCGTAAATTTCGGTGACCGTACCAACAGTGGAGCGCGGGTTCTTGGATGTGGTTTTCTGTTCGATCGAAATCGCCGGGCTGAGGCCGGAGATGTGATCCACATCCGGTTTCTGCATCATATCGAGGAACTGCCGCGCATAGGCCGACAGCGATTCGACATAGCGGCGCTGGCCTTCGGCATAGATCGTATCAAACGCCAGGCTCGACTTGCCGGACCCGGAAAGCCCTGTAATCACAACAAGCTGGTCGCGCGGGATATCCACGTCGATGTTCTTGAGATTGTGCTCGCGCGCGCCACGCACTTCAATGTTTTTCAGCTCAGCCATCCGGCACCCCCTGGTGTACCTGTCAGACATAGGCGCATGGCCGGGATTCTCCAATGAAAAAAAGTGAACATAGCATGAACATGTGCTTTGCAGCAACCGCGCGGCGGCGGGTTGCGACAATCCCTGTCCCTACCCGCTGTGATGTGTCGTTCAGACAGGTGCGGCAACGGCGTTGCGGCGCAGGCTCAGCACCAGATGAACGCAGGCGCCAAGGAGAAACGCAGCGCCCGCCAGCACCGGCAGGCCGGCATAGCCCATGGCGCCGGCGGTGATCGCCATCACGGGCGTGCCGAGGGTATTGCCGACATTCCCCATCTGCGCCATGGCACCGTTTGCCTGTGCCTGAGTTTCGGGGCGGTGATTAAGCTGCGGCACGGCGGCAAAGCTCGCGCCTTGAATGAGGCCCATAAATCCCGCCAGCACCAGTGCCGGAACAGAGCCACCGGGATCAGCCCAGAGCCAGAGCATCGAGAACGCGCTGCCCGTAAATCCCGTGATGATCACGCCGACAGCCGGCATGACCCTAAGCAACAGCACACCCAGCGTCATGGAGGCACCGATGCTGACCAGCGGCATGGCGCCCATCACAAAGGCCCGGGTATCCTGGGGGATATAAGGCGGAAGGACGGTCAGGATGGAGACAAAACAGAAGGTATAGAACAGCCAGCCGAGTGCGGGTGCAGAGATCGCCGGGGAGGTGTAGATCGCAACATGTTCGCGCAGGATACGGCCCGGCGAGAGCGCCACCGGCGGGCTGTCGATATCCAGTGCCCGCAACCGACGCCCGAGATAAAGCGCAAAGACCGACAGATAGAGCGCATGGGCAACAAGCAGCGCCGGAAGCCCGCCAGTTGCCACCAGCGGCAGACCGGCCCAGGCCAGGATTGCAAAGGCGACGCCGAAGAACGTGCCCCAGAGGGTCATCGCGAGGCCACGGTCGCCCGGAGCACAAACCTGAGCAATCAGCGTAGGGGCCGCGACAACGAGGGCCAGATGAGACAGACCTTCGAGCGCGCGACTGGCCAGCATCCAGGGCAACGGCGGCAGCAGCGCCTGAAACGCCGAGAGCGCGGCCCCCGTCCACAGCCCCCAGAGCAGCGCCCGACGGTACCGCACCCGCGCCACCAGCAGGCCCGCGATGACACCACAGAAAATTCCTAGAATACCAACGCAGGAGACAATCAGTCCGAGTGCATTACCGGCCTGCGGATAAATCGCCGGAAGCTGATCAAAGGTGGCGCTGAATTTTCCGTATTGTGCGGCAGCCCCCAGCCCTGCCCCCCAAAGCGCAAAGACCAGCCCCCAGTCTGTTTTCCCCATGGTCCAGGCCTCCCTCGGGCGCTTAGTGACAGAGCGCGCGGGTGCGAGCAATCACAAGGATCAGTTGTATCCGGGGAGCTACGCCGGGTCCTGCACAGGGAAACGGGCGCCTTCCTGCGTGACTGGCTGCGATTTGGCAGTGCCGGCGCCGCCGTTTTCCATCAGTCGCCGGGTAATCACACGCATCACCGACATACCAAAGCTCGGATCTTCGAACTGCAACCGCATAAAGCGCCTTTCGTCAATTTCGTAAAGCTCGGACTCCTCGGTGCACCGTACGGTGGCCGTCCGTACGGCATCGTCTGTAAAAAATGCAATCTCACCAAAGATTTCACCAGCAGCGAGCTCAACCCCCACCTCTTCGATCTGAACCCGGCCGGCACCCAGAAAGTATAGCGCATCCACCGGATCACCGCGACGGAACACAATCGTACCGGCGGGGGCTTTGCGTGCTTTGCCGTAGCGTTTGATGACCGAAAAATCCGGAAGTTCGCTCAGAGCGCCTTTTTTCAGTCTGCCGCGCAAAGACAGGATCTGCCAGAACCGATAGATATTGATCGGCAGCAGCAGCAGTTCCATCGCGAGCAATGGCCAGAGTTGCAGAATGGCGGCGTACACGCCGAAACACACAGAAGAAGCGATGGCCAGAATACGCAGCGGAATCATCGTATTCATCGCATATGTCGCGACGGTAAGCGCTGACGCAAGCCAGCCGATGGCCTCAACCCCGTGCAGCGACATCAGTCCGTTCATGTGCAATTTCCCACCCAAAGCACCTGATTAACAAGGCGCCGTTCCGCAGTATCGCACCTCCTTCGGCGATGCAAAGAGAGAACCGGCAGTAAGTCTGAGGGATCCGGGCCGTTCCGGCCGGCGAGGTTGTGCCGCATCACCCGATCGATGCTGATGCCGGAAACTCCCCGCGCGGATCAAAAGCCTGGTGTGCTCTGCAGCCTGAGACCCGTCAGCGCCGACTGGCGGGACCATTACAGCAAAATGCCGCAGCGGTCAGCCACGGCATCCTGTGTGTCCGGAGTATGATGCAGCCGCAATTTCCATCGCTTACATGTGGATGACCCGGTCATAGGCGTCCAGCACGCTTTCATGCATCATTTCGCTCAGCGTCGGGTGCGGGAAGACCGTGTTCATCAGGTCTTCTTCGGTCGTTTCAAGCTGGCGACCGACCACGTAGCCCTGGATGAGTTCGGTGACTTCCGCACCCACCATGTGAGCACCCAGCAGCTCGCCGGTTTTCGCATCAAAGATGGTCTTGATCATGCCTTCCTGCTCGCCCAGAGCGATGGCCTTCCCATTGCCGATGAACGGAAAGCGCCCGACCTTAATCTCGTAACCGAGTTCTTTGGCTTTAGCTTCGGTATAGCCGACCGAGGCCACCTGCGGATGGCAATAGGTGCAGCCCGCGATGGTCTCAGGCTTAACAGGATGCGCATGTTTGCCAGCGATCAGATCGGCAACCATGACGCCTTCGTGGCTGGCTTTGTGCGCCAGCCAGGGCGCGCCGGCAATGTCGCCGATTGCATAAAGCCCCTCGACACCCGTGCGGCAGTATTCGTCCGTCACAACGTGAGTGCGGTCGACTTTGACGCCGAGGTCCTCAAGACCCAGACCTTCGGTATTGCCGACGATGCCAACGGCGGAAATCACCGTGTCAAACTCGTGTTTCCCGACCTTGCCGCCAACCTCGATATGGGCGGTCACTTTGCCTTTGGCGCGATCAAGCTTCTTGACCATCGCCTTTTGCATGATCTTCATGCCCTGCTTCTCAAAAGACTTTTTGGCGAAGGCGGAGATTTCCGCGTCTTCGACCGGCAGCACGCGGTCCATCACTTCGACAACGGTCGTGTCAGCGCCCAGCGTATTGTAAAAGCTCGCAAATTCAATGCCTATGGCACCGGAGCCGATCACAAGCAGCTTTTTCGGCATGTGTTTTGGTTGCAGCGCGTGTTTGTAGGTCCACACCAGTTCACCGTCGGCTTCAAGCCCCGGCAGTTCGCGGGCGCGCGCACCAGTGGCCAGCACGATGTTCTTTGCTGTCAGCTCTTCGGTGGCTTTGTCGGTTTTCACCGAAACCTTGCCCTTTGCGGGGATGGTCGCCTCGCCCATGAAAACGGTGACCTTGTTTTTTTTCATCAGATGCCCGATGCCGCCCGAAAGCTGGCCCGCGACCTGACGCGAACGCTTGACCACCGCGTCCAGATCGTACCCGATATTGTCAGCTTTGAGACCGAATTCCTTTGCCCGGTGCATCAGGTGGAAAACCTCGGAAGAGCGCAGCATGGCCTTGGTCGGGATGCATCCCCAGTTGAGGCAGATGCCCCCCAGATGCTCACGCTCGATGATAGCAACCGACATGCCCAGTTGCGCACCGCGAATGGCTGCAACATAGCCGCCAGGCCCTGCACCGATCACAATAAGATCAAAGGATTTTGCCGCCATGAGTTGTCCTCGCGTGTTGACTTCCGGGGTATAGTTTACCGTTAAACTATATCCCGGAGAGCTTCAACAGCAGGGTGAAGTGCGAGATTGCCGCACCCTCTTTTCCGCTGGAGACCCGAAGCTCAGGCTGCCTGCGAAGGCTGCAGGGACCGCACTGTCGCGCCATAGCCGCCACCTGCTGTAAAGGCCGCTTCGGGTGCGGTTTCAGACCGGCTCAGCGCGTGATTTCGCGAGGGGAAACGGCCAAACTGCCGGATCACCGCACGGTGCGCCCGGGCATGAAGCAGCGTGGGTCCGCCGGTCTCCGGAAGGCGTTCGCAGATCAGTCGCACACAACGATCCTGATCACACAGGTTTTCCGAGTGCATCAGCGGCATGTAAAACATCCTGCGCGCGGGCTCGTCGATGCGCATGTCCCAGTTTCGCTCGATAGCGGATTTCGCGGCCGCCAGTGCCGCGCCGTCCGTCGCAAAGGACTTTGCCGTGCCGCGGAACATATTGCGCGGAAACTGATCAGTCAGAATGATATAGGCCAGTGCACCGGTGGGATAGGTCAGCCAGAGTGAATAGGCGCCTTCCCGGGCACTTTGCCATGTCTGCTCAAAGCGGTCACGGATCTCAGCGTCAAATGCGTCTGATTTCCTGAACCAGCCATCCGGGCCGGTCTCGTCCAGCCAGAAGCGCAGTATTTCATCGGGGCTCATCATCAATCCTCCCTCGTTCACCACATCCCCGTGGTGAGTGTATGCCTGTTTCACTTTTCCAACCTATTCACGATTTGCGTCAGTGCGACATATTCAGGTGTCATTTTCCGTCTTTTCGCTCTCAAGTTCCGTTTCGATGATGTATTCCTGTGCATATTCATGCGCCAGCGCGGTATAAGCGGGTGTCATCGGAACATACGCACCCGTTTCGTCTGAGAGCGTCGGTCGTGCAACGGTCGACCGGTAGGCTGCATAAGCCACAAGGGCGGCAAAGAGGCAGCCGGTGAAAAGATAGAACCCCGGAGGTCCGACAACCTCGATCATATAGCCGGTGATCAGCGGACCGGAAATTGCGCCCAGCCCGTTGATGAAGATCAGACCTCCAGACGCGGCAGCCATGTCTTCGTGCTCCAGAAAATCATTGGTATGAGCGATGAGCAGTGAATAGAGCGGGTTTGAAATGCCCCCCACCACAAATGCCGAAACCAAAAGCAGCCGGAAGTCTTCCCCGAGCGTCATGCCAAGGGCGGAGCCGGCAACGCCCACTGCCGCAGTGATGACCACCAGGAAGCGGCGATCCATACGGTCTGATATCCAGCCGATCGGGTATTGCAAAAGCATGGAGCCCACAAAAAACGTGGCCACGAATGTCGAGATCTGACCCACGCTGAGCCCGGCCTTTGCGCCATAAACAGGCGCCATGCCGAACTGTGCCGAAAAGATACCGCCGAGAATGAACATGCCGACCATGCCGAGGGGTGAAAACCCGTAGAGCGCGCGCAGGCTCATCGGCTTGGTTGTGTCGAAGGCGGGCGTCGGGCTGATCGACAGCAAGATGGGTGTAATCGCCACCGATACCAGCACCGACGGAATAACGAAGAGCACGTAGCCTGACGGATCCGCCGTCACCAGCAGCGCCTGGCTGACAACGATGCCGGCGGTCTGCACGATCATATAAAGCGAGAGCGCCTGGCCGCGGTTTGCGTTGGTGGCAGCGTTGTTGAGCCAGCTTTCCGCCGTCACATACACCGCCGAAAAACAGAACCCGATCAGCACCCGGCCCAGTGTCCAGACCCAGACATCCGTGAGCGTCGGATAGATGATCATTACAGCCGAAATGAGCGATGCGAGCGCTGCAAAGACCCGCACGTGTCCGACCCGCCGGATCAGACCCGGCGCCATGCGCGAGCCGCCGAGGAATCCTGCGAAATAGGCCGACATGACAATCGACATCTCAAGGGTGGAAAAGCCTTCGATCTCGCCCCGGATACCGAGCAGGGTGCCCTGCATGCCATTGCCGACCATCAGAAGGCACATCCCGAGGAGGAGCGCCCAAGCGCTGGATAAAACCTGTAGCATCCGCGGTCTCCGCCGTCAGTCGTGGGAGGCACGACTCAGTGCACCCTGCCTCATGGCCCGCCGTAGATCAGGCCCGTGCGCGACGCAACAGGTCGTATTGGGCCATCAGCGTTTTTGCGGGATCAGCAGCGAGGAATCGCCATAGGAGAAGAAACGATATTTCCGGTCGATGGCATGGGCATAGATTTCGCGCACCGTTTGCGGCCCCATCAGGGCGGATACAAGCATCATCAGCGTTGATTTTGGCAGATGGAAATTCGTCATCAGCGCATCGGTGACGCGGAACTCAAATCCGGGATAGATGAAGATATCCGTATCGCCCTCCCAGGCCGCGATGTCTCCGTTCCGCGCGGCGGTCTCGATCAGGCGCAGCGCGGTTGTGCCCACCGGAATGACACGGCCGCCGGCGGCTTTGGTCTGTGCTATTTCAGCGGCGGCCCCGGCGCTGACCCGGCCGTGTTCGGCGTGCATCTTATGTGTGGTCACGTCGTCCACCTTGACCGGCAGAAAGGTCCCTGCCCCGACATGCAGTGTAACATGGGTAAAGCTGACCCCGCGGGCGGCAATACGTGCCAGCAGATCCTCATCGAAATGCAGGGAGGCCGTGGGGGCAGCAACCGCCCCCTTGTTGCGGGCAAAAACCGTCTGGTAATCCGTGTGGTCCCGCGCATCAGCGGGCCGTCTGGCGGCAATATAGGGCGGCAGGGGCATCGCACCGGCAGCATTGAGCGCGGCATCGAAATCATCACCGGCGAGATTGAAACGCAGATTGCCCTGCCCCTCATCAGTGCCTTCAAGCACCGCCTCAAGGTCAGCGCCAAAGCGCACCCTTTCGCCCACCCGCAGTTTTTTCAGCGGACGGATCAGAGCCGACCAGGTCCCGTCGCTGCGCGGCTCCAGCAGAGTTGCGTCAATGCGGGCCTCTGTCCGGCCCTGAGCGCTCGTTCTGGCCCGGGTGCCGGTCAGCCGTGCCGGGATCACGCGCGTGTCGTTGAGCACAAGCCGGTCACCCGGCTGCAGCAGGTCCGGCAGATCTGATACGGTCCTGTCGGTGATCGACCCACCTTCCGCCACAAGCAGGCGCGCAGAGGTGCGCGGCACCGCCGGACGGGTCGCGATCAGCTCTTCAGGCAGGTCGAAATCAAATTCACTCAGCTTCATAAGGGGCGCTTTACCGATCCGAGCCTTCGACCACAACAGGGCGCTCGCGCGGGGCCGGCGCCGGGCGCGGTGCTTCTCCTTCGGCCAGCGGCACATCCGGTTTCGGTGCGCGGAAAAGATCGCGGATGCCGCCGGGCGTCAGCGCCGTCAACGGATTAACAGAGACCTGCGGGGCCGCCGTCGTGCCCCGTATGGAATAGTTGAACCCGAAGAGCCCCTCGCCTTTTCGGGTAAACACGCTGCCGATACTGTTGAGCAGATAAACCGGCGAAATCACCCCCTGCATGGCGATCTGGCCTGTGTCCGGCACGAAAACGCCGTCCATTGAGAGGCCGATGGAGGAACCGACGGCACTGGCTTCGCGCAGGGTGATGCGGGACGGGGCCAGCCGAAAATCCGCATCCACCTGAGAAAAGTAAATACCGTCGCCACCGATTTCATTCACAAGCCCCACAATACTGACCGCATTCAGCAAAGCCGCCATGGTCGGAGCGTCCACGACGCTGATGTCTGTGACTTTGAGCGTGCCGTCAAACGCGCCACCGGTGCCGACAGGTGTGAGCACAAGCTCAAGCTTTCCGCCGCGCCCCTGTTTGAGCACACCTGCCGCCGCGACCACCGCGCCTGCATCCGCGGCAGTGATGCGCACCGCACTGCGACCGCCGCGCGGGATCATCTCGCCCGAAACGGCTGCCGCCCCGTTGACCGTTCCTGTGAAATCCCCCGATAGCCCGCTGCCTCCGGTGGTAAAGCTGCCACTCAGGTCCCGCACTGCAATGGCATCGCTGACCTGCAGCGTGTCGAGACGCACACTCAGCGGCGCCCGGGGCGCATCGCCGGAGGATTTCGCAAACCCGGCCCGCCGCAGATCAAGCGATCCGCCGTTCACGGTGATCCCGACCGGCACCCCTTCGCCACGCCCGGAGATAACAACCGGGGCGTCAAACCAGCCTCCGATCCGCACCCGCGACAGTCGGATCCGGTCCAGCGCGCCGCCCTCTGAGATCAGAAGATCGCCGGTGGCCTCAAGCCCGGGCGCCTCCAGGGTCAGCCGCTCGATCACCGGCGGCGTGCTGAGGTCTGCTCTGAGCTCGAGCCTGGCTGCGGTACCCGCAGGTTTGGACCAGCTGACCGGATCGATGCGCAGGGCGATACCGCGCAGATCGGAGGTCAGCCGCAGCGCGGGAGGCTCTCCGCGCATCAGGTCTATGCCGATTGTCGCTTCCGTTCTGCCCGAGAGCGTGCCATCGGGCAGACTGATCCGGAAGCTCTCCAGAACGGCGGGCGTGATCACTGCGGTGCCGTCAACCCGACCCGGCGCAGGCGGTTTGTCCCCGATGGGCTGGCGCCAGGTTACGTCAAACGGCAAACCATCAAGATCGCCCGCACCGGACAATGACACCGCCTCGTCTGAGGCCACAAGCTCAAGCACCGGTGCGCGCAGCAGCCGGTCGGGCACTATCGCATCCGATGTGACATCGGTGACCGCGCCCTGCAGATCAAATCTGACAAGGTCCACCGGCACCCCCTTTTTCAGGGGCATCGAAATGGTTCCTGCCACCCGCGCGCTGCCACTTGCAATCTGCGGGGTACGACCGGCTTTTTCCATCACGCTGAGCGGCGGCAGATCCAGCAAAGAGAGGGCCGCCGTAACCGCGCCGCTGGCGCGCAGCCTGACGACACCCGGCGGGCTTTCACGGATTGTCACATCCGGAATAATAAAGGCTGTTCCGGTCACATCAACGGACCCGCCCTGCGGCGCCTCGACTATCCCTTCATCGGCCACAACCACAAAGCGGTCTGCGGCCAGGGTGGCATGGCCGCGCGCTTCTTTGAGGTTCGGCATAGTGCGCATAAACCGGGCCTCCGCACCGGCGAAATCAAAGCTCAGAAACGACTGAGGGCGGGCGCCGGGCCGCAGGCGGACAGCGCCCGATATATTCTGCATGACGCCGTTTCTGACATTCTCGGCAATCCACCGGCGGCTCTTGGGTTTGAGGCGTTCCGGCCAGAGTTCCAGGAGCCGCGCGGGGGTCAGCTCATCGAGGCCGCCATCAAGCGCCACATCCCAGCCGCGGCTGTCGGCCCCCACGCGGCCGCTGGCGTTCAGAATGCGGCCCTGATCCTCGATCTGCAACCTGCCCACATCAAGCGAAAACGGGTTCAGCCGCAGGCGGAAATCCAGTTCGGCCGCTTCCACCGATACAGGCGCAGGGTAAAGATCCGCAGGGTTCACACTCAGGCCACTGAGCCGGAACTGCCCTGTGAGGTCTCCGATCCGTCCCGTCTCACCGACACCGATTGCGGCCTGTCCTTCCAGCCGCCCCTCGCCCCACTGGCTGACTACTGACAACTCATCAAAGCGCAGGATCTGCTGTTGCGGCAGATAGGTGAAATAACTGCGCGCACCTTCTATCGGAATGGCGCGTGATTCCGGTGTGGGCTGAATCACACCCGCGCCGATCTGAAGCGTCGCATTCAGCGGACGGAAGGTGCCCGCATCCGTGACCCCGCCGCGCAGCGCCCCGGATATCGGTGCCCGCAGCGCGCCAAGCCAGGCAAAGGCGGGGCCCTGAGAGGCCACATCGCCCGCGTCCAGATCCGAGATTGTCACGCCGAACTCGGACGCCATCTCGCCGATCCGGCCGCTGTAGGTTGCAGCCAGTGTCGCAACCCCCGATCCGCCCCCGAGGAGGGCCAGATCTACCGCGATCTGAACGCTGTCGTCCTGACGGTTCAGACGCAGACGCCCGCCATCGATGGTCCATGCGCGGTTGGCGCGCTGATCAACGTACCGCAACGTGACTGCGGATATGCTGGCCCGCGTCAGCGTTGACAGAACAGGCCGCAGCAGCACCACATCCATCTGCGAGATCAGTTGTGCCAGATCGCCGGCCTCACGGCGGACCGGTTCCGTGCCGGCGCCGGCAGCGGCCCCGCCGGAAACCCCGGAGAGCGCAATCCGGCCGTCCTCTGTGCGCAGAAGCGTCAGGAAAACCCCGCTGGCGTCAACCGACCGTAAAGCCACCCTGCCGCGCAGCAGCTCCTCCATCGCGACGCTGACGCGCAGGTCGGAGAAGGTCACGATTTCTGCGCCCTGCGGCGTGGTTAAGGTAACATTGCGCACCGACGCTCTGGGGCGCCAGCCCTCATCCACCACCATCACGATATCGCCGAAGCTGACGACAGCGTCCGGTACAGCCTGTGCAATCCGGTCCTCAAGTTCCGAGCGCAGCCACTGAGGGGCTGCCATCTCGCGCCCGCTCAGCCAGAAGGTACTTGCGGCGAACCCCGTCGCGAGCAGACACAGAACGGCCAGCGCCCACAACGTGCGGCGGCCTCTGCGGCGCCGGGGGCGCTGCACGTCCTGATCCCGGGTGTCACGTTTCAAATCGCTGGCGGCCTGTGGTGGCATGACCGGTAACCGGCCCTTGTTCGCATGAAAGGGCTTGGCAGGTGCCGTCCCCGCTCTACTATGTCACCCGAACATCATCCTGAAAAGCCACGAGATTGTTATGCCAGAGATTTCCCAGCCTGCTCCCGATTTTACGCTGCCCGCGACCGGCGGCAACGATGTGACCCTGTCTGATCTGAAGGGATCACCGGTTGTGCTCTTTTTTTATCCGCGCGACGACACGCCCGGCTGCACAAAGGAAACCATCGGCTTTTCCGAGGCCCGCGCACAGTTTGAAGAGGCGGGAGCATCGGTTTTCGGGGTTTCCAAAGACAGCCTGGCCAGC
>NZ_JAHEHZ010000089.1 GCF_024639605.1 Roseobacter sp.
TTTACTGCCCTGGCACACCTGAAGACGCCGGATACATACGAGGCGTGTGGCCTTATCGGCGCCCTGCCCGCCTGCGTCGGTATGTCAGGGGACCGGTTCGCGGATCATGCGATTCCCGGCCAAAACCTACCGGTCGACGCATATGCTCCGGCACAGCGGGTCTGGGACACTGTTTATTGTCAGGAGTGATGCATCTGTTACGCACTGGCCCGGCCTGTTTCAGGACCTGCGCAACCAACGCTGACCTGGCGGTCGGACGATGCCGGGACGCTGGCATGTGTGAATACCAGCGACGGCACCTTCAGCAGCCGGCGCGCCGGCCCCCACGAGCAGCGCGCCGGACGGCGGCGGTCAGGTCTCTGCGAAGCACCCCCTGGCTCTCCGCAGATTGTCGCCTGACCTGGCCGCAAATCTGTTCTTGCGGCGCAGGCCAAAAATAACCACCGGTTGAAAATTATCAACATCAGTTTCTCCGGTTGTGTCAATCGCTGCGCCGGCGCGCGCGGATTTTTGCCGGTTACGATGCCGGATCCGCTGCCGCGCGCCGCAGGATCATGCCCGTTCCGCAACCTTCTGCGCGCACATTGTGATCCATACCGGGTCACGCGCCGTAACCAGTCTGTAAATGAATTGCACGCCACCGCATAAACTGCCCGGCCACGGGTAAGGCGGTTAACAGACCAGAGGTTAAGACATGAACAGACGCTTTGCACTTAAATCAACAATCGCCGCCGGCGCGCTCGCTTTTATCGCGGCCTGCACACCCGCTGACCAGGGCGACGACATTGTCGATATAGCAGCCTCCAACGAAGATTTCAGCACACTCGTCGCCGCCGTTCAGGCCGCCGGTCTGGTTGAGACCCTCAAAAGCGAGGGGCCGTTCACTGTCTTCGCACCCACCAATGCCGCTTTCGCAAAGCTGCCCGCCGGCACTGTCGACAGCCTGCTGCTGCCAGAGAACAAAGACCAGCTGGTCAAAGTCCTCACATATCACGTGATCCCGGGTGCCGTATCCGCCGCTGACGTCACAGGCGCGCGCACCAATGTTGCAACCGTTCAGGGCCAGACCATTCATGTGGACGGCACTGGCGGTGGCGTGAAGGTGAACAGCGCCAATGTAACATCCGCCGACATCGTGGCAACGAACGGCGTGATCCACGTGATCGACACTGTGCTGCTGCCGAAGTAAGACCGGGTCAAACCTGTCTGAAACAAGTCCGCGGGCCCCGGTGTCCGCGGATTTTTTTTGACCTGATCTTTTACCGTCCAGGCGGTGCTTTGATGCGATACCTGAGGCCACTGCAGCAATAACTGGCGTTTTGCCGGTCTCAGCGGGTGCGCAGTCCGCTTTTAAACGGTCCACCCCGGTTTGCGCTTTGCGAAGAATGCATCAATCCCTTCCGCCGCCTCGGCCCCGTCCCATTGCCCGGCGAGGGCGGCGACCGTGTGATCGATCAGCGCCGCATTGATCGGCGGCCCCAGATCGCGGGCCAGTTTCTTTGCCGCGGCTACAGCACCGGGCGCGCAGCTGAGATAAGGCGTCACCTCACGCTCCACCGCCTCATCAAGCTCTGACGCAGGCACTGCCCGTGCAACGATGCCCAGATCAACAGCTTCCGCCGCCTCGAAAATCCGGGCAGACATAAACACACGCCGGGCCCGGCCCTCGCCCATCCGCGCAATCACATATGGCCCGATTGTCGCCGGAATGAGACCCAGCCGCGTCTCTGTCAGCCCGAATTTTGCGCTTCTGGCTGCAATGGCCACATCGCACACACAGGCCAGACCGACCCCTCCCCCGAAAGCATTGCCCTGCAACGCCCCGATGAGCGGTTTCGGTAAAGTATTGAGAGCGTCCAGCATCGTCGCCAGTTTGCGCGCCTCCGCCGAGCGTGTCTGCGCATCCATCGACATCTGCGCGCGCATCCAGCCAAGATCGCCACCCGCACAGAAACTGGACCCCGCACCGGTCAGAACAACGACACGAACTGCATCATCCGCGCCAAGGTCCGTCGCCGCCTGCGTAAGGTCCTCCAGCATCTGCGCAGACATTGCGTTGTGCTTGTCGGGCCGGTTCAGCGTCAGCGTCGCAATCCCGCGCACGTCGGTCTCAAGCTTCAGTGTGTCAAACATCTGCAGTCTCCCCGGCCGGTATCAGCTGGCGCGCATCGCGTGCGCCAGTGCGGCTGCCTTTTCAATCGCGTCAATGTCCAGCCCGGTGTCATAACCAAGGGCCGCGAGATGTGCCGCCACAGCTTCTGTCGCCACGTTGCCCGCCGACCCGGGCGCAAAGGGGCAGCCGCCCAGGCCGCCCACCGCTGCATCAAAGACGCGCACGCCCATGCTGAGCGAGGCATCGATGTTCTCCATCGCACGGCCGTTGGTGTCGTGGTAATGCCCGGCCAGTCGCCCTGCCGGCACCACATCGCGTACCGCCAGCAGCATCCGCGCAATCGAATCCGGGGTGCCTGCCCCGATCGTGTCGCCCAGGCTGATCTCATAACAGCCCATTGCAAAGAGCCGGTCTGCGACCTTTGCCACAGCGGCCGGCGAAACCGGCCCGTCATAGGGACACTGGACGACGCAGGACACATACCCGCGAACCGGCAGATCGATATGTCGCGCCTCTTCGAGGACCGGGGCAAAGCGCTCGATGCTCTCGTCAATGCCTGTGTTTATATTGGCCTGCGAGAACCCTTCCGAGGCCGAGGCAAACACCGCGATCTCATCCGCACCGGCGGCAAGTGCATCGGTGTAGCCGCGCATGTTCGGTGTCAGCGCAGCATAGCGCACGCCGGGCGTGCGTGTAATGCCGGCAAGCACATCGGCGGAACCCGCCATCTGCGGCACCCGCGCCGGTGAGACAAACGAGGCGATCTCGATCCGGCGGAAACCCGCTTTGCTAAGCTGATCGATCAGCGCCACTTTTTCCGCGACAGGGATCTCGCGCACTTCGTTCTGCAGCCCGTCACGCGGGCCGACCTCAAATATTTCACACGTTCCCAGACTCACGGCAAATCCTCCCAAATCAGCACGTACACGATCACTGTGGCGTCCAGGGCGGGTAAAAGTCACGCGTATAAATGCCATCCCCGTCCGGAAGGGCCGCGCGAAAGCTCTCGCGATCGGTGATCCGGGCGTACCAGTCGGTCAGAGCCGGATAGTCACCGGTCTTCGCAAAATGCCGCGCCATATAGACAGCTTGGCCCACCGAAATATCCGTCGCCGAAAACCCGCCTGTCAGCAGATAATCACGCGCGCCCGCCGCGTCATCCAGCCGAGCTTCGATGGCGTCATAGCATTTGGCGATACGTGCGGCTTCCAGCTTCATCACGACCGGGCTGCGCATGTGATCTTCATAGAGGGCGATATGCTGCTGGGTCAGCGCCGCCACATGCTGGCTCAGCGTTTCGGCAAAATGCAACCAGACAAGCCAGGGCATCCGCTCGGGCGTGCCCGGCATCCGCCCCAGACGTTCCGGGCTGAAGCGCTCGCAGAGGTATTCGGTAATCGCACCGGTCTCGAACATGCGCTCGCCATCGATCTCAAGCGCAGGCACGCGACCCGCCGGCGACAGGGTCAGAAACTCAGGACTACGAAGCGTGCGGTCAAAGGGGTAACTGCGCAACTGAAACGGCTCCTCGAGTTCGTGCAGCAGCCAGAGACTGCGCATCGACCGGGTCTGAGGACAGTGATGGAGCGTAATCATGCGTCCTCTTCCGCTTCCAGCCGGATCAGAGCGGCACCTGCCTCAACCTGATCTCCCGCTGTCGCCAGAACCTCCGCCACAACCCCGTCGCGCGCGGCGAGCAGCGCGTGTTCCATTTTCATTGCTTCCAGTACAGCAAGCCGGTCGCCCGCTTTTACGTCGCGGCCGACTTCCGCGTCGATGCTGCGCACCAGCCCGGGCATCGGCGCCTCAATCAGGTTACCGTCTCCGGCCGCGCCGCCCGCCTGATCCAGCGGATCGATATGCTCAAAAGCCAGCCCGCAGGCGTCAAACACAGTGACGGTTCTCCCGCTTTGAGCGGTGCCCGGCAGGGGGCGGTCATTTAAGCGCCATACATCGTGGTGCCGCAGGACCCGGACGTCCTGCTCGTCCACAGACCAGGTCTGATGTTGCGCATCAGCGACCCGGACACCGAGGGTGAAAACTGCATCGCCCTGCCGTAAAGACACGCTGTGCCTGAGCGGCTGCCAGAGGGTAAATCCTGCATCAGCAGGCGGAGTGTCGAGCCCGAGGGCAGTCATTCCCGCCGCAATCAGGTGTTCCGGCCGGACCCCGGGCGGTTCCGTCAGCTTCCCGATGTCACGGGCGATCAGACCGGTATCGACCTCGCCGCGGGCAAATCCTTCGTGCCGCGCAAGTGCTTCGAGGAAGGCGAGATTGGTCACCAGACCCGCCACTTCCGTCTCCGAAAGCCCCCGTGCAAGCCTGCTCAGTGCTGCCGCCCGGTCAGACCCGTGCACCACAATTTTGGCAATCATCGGATCATAAAACGGGCTGATCGTGTTGCCTGCCCGCACCCCGCTGTCCGCCCGGACATGCGGCGGAAAGGCAAGATGGGTCAGCGTGCCCGTCGCGGGCAGAAAGCCCGCAGGAACGTCTTCGGCGTAAAGCCGCGCTTCGAACGCATGGCCGCTGATGCTCAGATCCTCCTGAGCCGCGGGCAGCGGATCGCCCGAGGCCACGCGCAGCTGCCATTCCACCAGATCAACGCCGGTGATCGCTTCGGTCACCGGGTGCTCGACCTGAAGGCGGGTGTTCATCTCCATGAACCAGAAACGGTCGGGCCTCAGCCCCTCAGAGCC
The DNA here is from genome assembly GCF_024639605.1 of Roseobacter sp. GTDB lineage: Bacteria > Pseudomonadota > Alphaproteobacteria > Rhodobacterales > Rhodobacteraceae > Roseobacter. The sequence continues at coordinate 4,813 of NZ_JAHEHZ010000089.1, forward strand.
GTCCACGATAAATTCGACAGTGCCGGCCCCGCTGTATCCGATGGCTTCGGCTGCCCGCACCGCTGCGGCGCCCATTGCTTCGCGCATCTCAGCTGTCATCCCGGGTGCGGGCGCCTCTTCGATCACCTTCTGGTGGCGTCGTTGCAGCGAGCAGTCGCGCTCGAAAAGATGTACCGCGCGGGTGCCATCGCCAAAGACCTGCACCTCGATGTGACGCGGGGCCGTCACGAACTTCTCGACCAGCACATCTGCATTGCCGAATGCCGTCCTGGCCTCAGACCGAGCCGACGCGAGCGCCCGAGCAAAATCTCCCGCGGCCTCCACAAGGCGCATGCCCTTGCCGCCACCGCCCGCGACAGCCTTGATCAGCACAGGATACCCGATCTCTCCGGCCTTGCGCGCCAGCAGCTCATCGTCCTGATCCTCGCCATGATACCCCGGCACAACCGGCACGCCGGCTTCTGCCATCAGCGCTTTGGCCGCGTCCTTCAGACCCATCGCCCGGATCGCATCCGCTGACGGCCCGATAAAGATCAGACCTGCGGCCTCCACTGCCTCCACGAAACCAGGGTTTTCGCTCAGAAAACCATATCCGGGGTGGATTGCTCCGGCGCCTGTCGCCAGAGCGGCTTGGATGATCCGGTCGCCGCGCAGATAGCTTTCTGCAGGTGCGGACCCGCCGATGTGCACGGCCCTGTCTGCCAGACGGACATGTTCTGCAGCGCTGTCAGCGTCGGAGTAAACGGCCACCGTGCCGACACCGAGGGCCCGCGCCGTTGCGATGATCCGGCAGGCAATTTCGCCCCGGTTTGCGATCAGGATCGTCTTAAACATATTTTGTCCCCCCGAGGTGACGCCGGTTTCCCGCGTGCTCTGCGCTACATCCTGAATACGCCAAAACGTGTCTCCTCAATCGGTGCATTCAGAGCCGCGCGCAGCGACAGATCCAGCACTTCACGGCTCTTGCGCGGATCGATGATGCCGTCATCCCAGAGCCGTGCCGAGGCATAAAGCGGATGGCTCTGTTCCGCGAACATATCAATTGTGGGTTGTTTGAACGCGACCTCTTCCTCAGTGCTCCAGGTTTCGCCCGACCGCTCAATCGCATCGCGTTTAACGGTCGCAAGCACCCCAGCAGCCTGGGCACCCCCCATCACTGAAATGCGCGAGTTGGGCCAGGTCCACATAAACCGCGGGCTATAGGCGCGCCCGGCCATGCCGTAATTGCCGGCTCCGAAAGAGCCGCCCACCAGCATCGTTATTTTGGGCACACTGGTTGAGGCCACGGCAGTCACCATCTTGGCCCCATGCCGCGCGATGCCTTCGTTTTCATACTTCCGCCCGACCATAAAACCGGTGATGTTCTGCAGAAAAACCAGCGGTGTTTTGCGTTGCGAACAGAGTTCGATGAAATGCGCGCCCTTTTGCGCGGAATCAGAGAAAAGCACGCCGTTGTTGGCAACAAGTCCCACCGGGCAGCCACGGATATGGGCGAACCCTGTGACCAGGGTCTCGCCGAACCGTGCCTTGAATTCGTCGAAGCGTGACCCGTCGACCAGACGCGCGATCACCTCACGGATATCATAGGGTGTACGCAGATCAGCGGGCACCACGCCAAGAATTTCTTCGGGGTCAAAGGCGGGCTCTTCCGGTGTGGCAAAGTCAACGGTGACGGGCCGGTTCCTGTTAAGCGACCGCACGGCCCGGCGCGCGAGCGCCAGCGCGTGGGCATCATCTTCGGCCAGATAATCCGCAACGCCACTGAGCCGCGTGTGCACATCACCGCCGCCCAGATCCTCGGCGCTGACAACCTCGCCGGTGGCAGCTTTGACAAGCGGCGGGCCGGCCAGAAAGATCGTACCCTGGTTTTTTACGATTACCGACACATCCGACATCGCCGGCACATAGGCCCCGCCCGCCGTGCAGGAGCCCATCACCACGGCGATCTGCGGAATGCCCATCGCACTCATCCGCGCCTGGTTGTAGAAAATCCGACCGAAATGGTCGCGGTCCGGGAACACCTCGTCCTGGTTGGGCAGATTGGCGCCCCCGCTGTCGACGAGATAGATACATGGCAGATGATTTTCCTGCGCGATTTCCTGAGCACGCAGGTGTTTTTTCACCGTCATCGGATAATAGGTGCCGCCTTTCACGGTGGCGTCATTGCAGACGACCATGACGTCCTGCCCTTCGACCCGGCCGACACCGGCGATGACACCGGCACAGGGGGCGGCCCCGCCGTAAAGCCCGTGCGCCGCCGTCGCCCCCACTTCAAGAAACGGGCTGCCGGGATCAAGCAACCCCGCCACACGGTCCCGGGGCAGCATCTTGCCACGGCTGACATGGCGATCGCGCGATTTTTGACCACCGCCTGCCGCAGCTTCGGCGGCCGCTGCGGCAATTTCGCCCAGCGCTTCCAGATGTGCTGCACGGTTTGCCTGAAAGACCTCTGATGAAGGCAGCGCGGCTGACGCGAGTTTCATGACATGTCCTTTTCTCTGATACTGACGACAGGGTTCATGTGCGTGGCACCGCAGCCCCGGACCCGGTGACATCGAGAAGACGCCCCAGGCGGTCCACTGGATAGTCGAAACGCCGTCCCTGCGGCCCTTCACAAGTGACAATGATCCAGACAGTTTCGCGCCCGGGACGCGCCACGCAATCAGATGCCCGGGCATCCCCTCCGGCGGTGGCGAGATAATGCGCGGCCCACCTGTTGATCACGTCTGTTTCGGTAATCGTCGCGACAATCCATCCCAGACGAAATGCCCACAGACCGAGAACAAGGATTATCGCCACAAGCGGCGCGAACCACAGCCAGGCGGGCATCAGGCCGGCCCTCTGGCGGCCTGGACCTGCGTACCGGCAACGCGGCGGGGCTGCGGCGTTATTGCGCAGGTCGCTGTACGCGCGGTCTGATCTGTATCAATGCCGCCGCTGAAAATCCGGCGCATGCAGCCCCTGGAACAACTGAAAAGGGGTAACGTACCATGCAGACAACCATCAGAACACTTGCCACGGGTGCCTTGATTGCCCTGAGTGCCATGCCGGCTCTCGCGCAGTCGCAGGGTGACTGGACGGGCTCTCTGGGCATTGCCAATGCGGCGCCTAAATCCGGCAATGGCACGCTCGCCGGCGGGGAGGCGGACGTCGGCAGCGACGCAAGCGTTACGTTCACACTGGAGTACTTCATCCGGGACAATCTGGGTCTCGAACTGCTGGCCGCGACGCCCTTTGAACATGACGTGACCATCGCCGGCATCGGTGCTGCGGGCAGCACAAAACACCTGCCGCCGACTGTGTCGCTGAACTATCACTTTCCGACCGGTGGCGCGTGGAAGCCCTATGTCGGCGCGGGCATCAACTACACCACCTTCTTTGACGAGGAATCGCCGCTTGGGACGCTGCAACTCGACAACTCCTGGGGCATTTCCGTGCAGGCAGGCATCGATTATCAGATGACCGAAAACGATGCTTTGCGGGTGAACGTGCGCTGGTTTGATATCGACACCGATGTCAGCCTCAACGGCGCGGCCATCGGAACCGCCGAGATCGACCCCTGGTTGGTGGGCGTGGCATACGTGCGCCGCTTCTGAGCCTGAGCGCGGCAAAACACGGGCTGAACGGACAGGATGCATCTGTTCAGCCCATCGCCGCCATCAGTTCGCGCCCCACAAGCATGCGGCGGATCTCAGAGGTGCCCGCACCTATCTCCATCAGCTTGGCATCCCGGAAAAGACGCGAGACCGGGCTGTCGCTCATGAAACCGGCACCACCCATCGCCTGCACGGCCTGATGCGCCTGTTTCATCGCCTCTTCGGAGGCATAAAGACAGCAGGCCGCGGCATCCTGGCGGGTCACATCTCCGCGGTCACAGGCCTTGGCCACCTCATAGACATACGCGCGCGCTGAATTCATCGCGGTGTACATGTCGGCGATCTTGCCCTGCATCAGCTGAAAGCTACCGATCGGCTGACCGAATTGTTTGCGTTCACTGAGATAGGGCATGATCGCGTCCAGGCAGGCCGCCATGATCCCCGTTCCGATGCCGGCCAGAACCACACGCTCGTAATCAAGCCCGGACATCAGAACGGCGACACCACGCCCCTCCTCGCCCAGCACGTTCTCAAAGGGCACTTCAACATCCTCAAACACCAGCTCCGCCGTGTTAGAGCCGCGCATGCCCAGCTTGTCGAAATGAGCAGAGGTCGAAAAACCCGTCATCTCTTTTTCGATCAGAAAGGCCGTGATGCCTTTTGATCCGGCATCAGGGTCGGTTTTGGCGTAAACCACCAGCGTCGAGGCATCCGGTCCGTTGGTGATCCAGTATTTTGTGCCGTTCAGACGGTAATGGTCGTTGCGTTTTTCGGCGCGCAGTTTCATCGAGACCACATCAGACCCTGCCCCGGCTTCAGACATTGCGAGAGCCCCCACCTGTGTCCCCGATATAAGGCCGGGCAGATATTTCTCTTTCTGCTCGCTGGTACCGTTCAGCTTTATCTGGTTCACGCAGAGGTTTGAATGTGCACCGTAAGACAAAGACACAGAGGCGCTGGCCCGCGCGATTTCCTCGATCGCAACGGTATGCGCGAGGTACGACATGCCGGCCCCCCCATAGGCCTCGTCCACCGTGATGCCCAGAAGCCCCAGTTCGCCCATCTCCGGCCAGAGTTCCGATGGAAAGGCATTATCGCTGTCGATCTGAGCGGCCATCGGTGCCACCCGGTCCTGCGCCCAGCGATGCACCATATCCCGCAGCGCGTTAACGTCTTCGCCAAGATCAAACTGCATTGCCGCATTAAACATCGCAACGGGCCTCCCTCATGTACCGGACCTGTTTATTGAACAAGCGTTCATATCTTAATGCTCCCTCCCTAACCGGTCAAGCGCAGTCGTCCGTTCCGGCCACCATCCGGGCACCGGCAGAGCCCGGATATGCAAAATGGAATGTGCGGGCCCGCGCCCGCACGCCGCCGGGTCAGGCCGCGTCCTGCCAGACAGCGCCGACTTCTGCGCGGATAATCCGCGCAATCAGATCACAATCCTCTTCCGAGAAAGTCAGTGGCACGCGCATATCCACAATGCCGTGCAGGATGCGGTCACTGTCAGGCATAGGAGCGGCAGGCGCATAGCGCCAGCTGTCATAGCGGCTGGTAAAGCCCACAGGTTCGCGGGCCCCGAACCACTTCAGTTCGACACCGCGGGCGCCGCAGCGCGCGATGACATCGCGGATGCGCTCCGCAGGCCAGTCGGTCAGCAGAAACTGAATAGACGAGCCTACTATTGTTTCTTCTTCCGGTCGTTCGATCACCTCCAGCCCCGGCGTGCCGCGCAACCCGCTTTCGAGCCTGTGATAAAGCCCATTCCACCGTGCGCACTGTGTCGCGAGAGCCGCGATCTGCGGGCGCAGGATCGCCGCGCGCAGATTATCCATCCGGCCCGAAATATTTGGTGTTTCATAGCGGATCGTTTCAAAGGCTTCTTTCGGCGGTGCCGCAAGATGGCGCTCGTAGAGCATATAGGACCCCGACAGGATCACCGCCCTTGCCGCGACCTCTGCGTCGTCGGTGACAAAGAAACCGCCCTCTCCGGAATTTACGTGTTTGTAGGTCTGGCAAGAGTAGCAGCCCACAGTCCCGAACCGGCCTGAAGGCACACCCTTCCAGGCCGCACCCATGGTATGCGCGCAGTCCTCGATGACGGTGATCCCGGCGCCGTTGCAGATCGCCATCAGGCGGTCCATGTCACAGATATGCCCGCGCATATGGCTGAGCAGCAGTACTTTCGCATCGCCGGATTTTGCCTCAAGATCGTCGAGGTCAATGGTCAGAGAGGGCGTGACACCGACAAATACCGGCACCGCCGACACCGCCGCGATGGCACCCGGTACCGGGGCAAGGGTAAAAGCGTTGGAAAGGACGCGGTCGCCCGGTCTGACACCAACCGCCCGCAGCGCTGTGGCCATTGCATATCCGCCTGAGGCTACAGCAATGCAGTACTTCGCGCCCGTTGACTGCGCGAATTCCTGTTCCAGCAGTGCCGTTTCGCTGAGCTCGCCCGGCACTGTGTTATACCGGTGCAGCCGGCCATGCCGCATGACCCTGATGGCCGCCTCAATCCCTGCTTCGGGGATGGGTTCCTGCTGGGTGAAACTGCCTTTGAAAACTTCGCTCATTAAAGGCTCCCTGATACCGCCGCGAGTGTGACGAAGCCCCCGGTCGCGGTCAACCCAGCAAACGTGCAGCGAGCGCCGGCAGATCAGCGTAATCATCCATCAGAGCCTCGGGCTCCAGTGCAGCCATATCCCCGCCTGCCGGCCCGAATGTGACCAGCACACAAGGCACCCCTGCCGCCCGCGCGGTATTCCGGTCGGTATCCGAATCGCCGATCAGAATACAGCGTTCAGGATGCCCGCCCGCGCGCCGTGCGGCCTCGAAAAGCGGCTCGGGATCAGGTTTGCGCACCGTCAGCGTATCTGCGCCGACCAGCGAGCCAAAAGCCCCCCGCACCCCGAGCCGTTGCATCAGTGTCTCCGCCAGACCCTCGGGCTTGTTGGTGCATATGCCGACGCCGATCCCGCTGGACTTCAGCGCCTCGACAGCCTCCATGGCGCGCGGATAAAGTCGGGTGTGCACGTCGATGGCATCTGCGTAAGCCTCCAGCAGAACCGGATAATAGCGATCTGCCGTGGCTTCTTCATCCGCCCGGTCAAGCCGGCTCAGACCAAGACGCAGCATCGCCCGCCCGCCCCGCAGGGCTGTGCCCGCATCGCGCACCGGATCAAGCAGATCGCCCGCTCCCATCTCACGAAAACAGACGTTGGCCGCGGCAATGAGATCGCCGCTGGTGTCCGCCAGTGTGCCGTCCAGATCGAAAATAACCGTGCGCATCGCTGCTCCTTTGATGATCGCGGCGGCGGCGGTCCGCCGCGTGATGTTGCAGGCCGCAACCTTCTTTGATCGCGTATCCCTTGCGTCGCCGGTTCCAGCGGATAAACAGAGCCGCAGCAGAACACAAAGAGAAAACCTATGAAGACCGCTCTGATCATCCTCGCCGCGGGCAAGGGCACACGGATGAATTCCGACCTGCCGAAAGTTCTGCATCCGCTTGCAGGTGTGCCGCTACTGGTACATGCGATGCAATCGGGGGCCAGTCTCGACCCGGAAAAAACGGTAATTGTCGCGGGTCACGGTGCCGCAGAGGTGCGCAAAGCCGCACTCGCCCACGATGCGACCGTAACCGTTACCGAACAGACCGAGCAGCTCGGCACTGCTCATGCTGCGGCGCAGGCGCGCGATGCGTTGCAGGATTTTGACGGCACCGCAATCGTGCTCTTCGGAGACACGCCGTTCGTGCGTCCTGAAACTCTGGAGCAGATGACTGAGGCCCTCAGAAGCCATGACGTCGTCATTCTGGGCTTTGAGGCTGACGATCCTGCCCGCTATGGCAGGCTGATTACGCGCGGAGACGATCTCGAGCGGATCGTGGAGTTCAAAGACGCCACAGAAGAAGAACGCGCCATCACTCTGTGTAACAGTGGCGTCGTCGCGTGTGACGCACGGCTGCTCTTTGATCTCATTGATGCGATTGGCAACGATAACGCCTCTGCCGAATATTATCTGACAGACATCGTCAGTCTGGCCCGGGCGCGCGATCTCTCGGCAACGGTTGTCACATGCGACGAGGCGGAAACCCTCGGGATCAACACGCGCGCTGAACTTGCTCAGGCGGAAGCGGCGTTTCAGGCCCGCGCACGTGCAACGGCCTTTGAAGACGGAGTGACCATGCCGGCTCCGGACACAGTGCACTTCGCTTTTGACACCGTGGTCGGCCGCGACACGGTGATCGAGCCCAATGTTGTTTTTGGCCCGGGCGTGACGGTTGAAAGCGGCGCACAGATCCGCGCTTTTTCCCACCTTGAAGGCTGCCATGTGTCGCGCGGCAGTGTGATCGGCCCCTATGCCAGGCTGCGCCCCGGTGCAGAGCTTTCCGAAGACGTCCGCATCGGCAATTTCGTCGAGATCAAGAATGCGCAGATCGGTCAGGGCACCAAGGTCAATCACCTCAGCTATATCGGTGACGCGACACTCGGGAGCGGCACCAACGTGGGCGCGGGCACCGTAACCTGCAACTATGACGGCGTGATGAAGCATCACACCCATATCGGCGACAATGTCTTCATCGGTTCTGACACGATGCTGGTGGCACCTGTGCATATTGGAGATGCAGCCATGACCGCCAGCGGGTCTGTCATCACCTCCGACGTCGAACCGGGCGCTCTGGCGCTGGCACGTGCCCATCAGGTGGAAAAACCGGGCATGGCGGTTAAATTGTTCGAAATGTTAAAGGCGAAAAAGGCCAGAAACCAAAGAGGCAGCTGAAAATGTGTGGTATTATAGGGGTGCTTGGCACCCATGAAGTAGCGCCGACGCTCGTTGAAGCCCTCAAACGGCTGGAATACCGGGGCTATGACAGTGCGGGAATCGCCACGGTAAACAACGGCGTGCTGGACCGCCGGCGTGCGGTCGGCAAGCTCGTCAACCTGTCGGATCTGCTGGTGCATCAGCCGCTCGCCGGCAAGTCCGGGATCGGGCATACCCGCTGGGCCACCCATGGTGCGCCGACGATCTCAAACGCGCATCCGCATCAGGCCGGCCCTGTTGCCGTGGTGCACAACGGCATCATCGAAAACTTTCGTGAATTGCGCGAAGAACTCGCCGGCCATGGTGTATCATTTGTCACCGAAACAGACACGGAAACCGTCGCTCTGCTGACGCATCACTACATGGACGGCGGCTCCGATCCGGTTACGGCGGCGAACCGGACGCTGGACCGGCTCGAAGGCGCATTCGCTCTGGCGTTTCTTTTTTCGGGCGAGGATGATCTGATGTTCGCCGCGCGCAAAGGCTCGCCGCTGGCCATCGGACACGGCGAGGGCGAGATGTATCTCGGCTCTGACGCCATCGCTCTGGCGCCGCTGACCAATCAGATCACCTATCTTGAGGAAGGCGACCGCGCCGTTCTGACCCGCACGTCGCTGGTGGTGCACGACGACGAGGGCAATGAGGTCACCCGCGAAAAACGCACCATTCAGCTTGATGCCGCGCGCATCGACAAGGGCGGCCACAAGCATTTCATGTCCAAGGAAATCGCAGAACAGCCGACTGTCATTGCCCAGGCTCTGGGACATTACCTGTCGGGTGACGGCGCTATTGCCCTGCCTGACCCGGGCATTGATTTCGCCGGCATCGACCGGCTGACGATGGTGGCCTGTGGCACGGCTTATTATGCCTGCCTGTCCGCAAAACACTGGTTTGAGCAGATCGCCCGGATGCCGGTGGACGTGGATGTGGCATCCGAGTTCCGCTATCGTGAGCCCCCCCTGCCCGAACGCACGGCGGCGCTTTTTGTCAGCCAGTCCGGTGAGACCGCCGACACGCTCGCGGCCCTTCGGTTTTGTCAGGGCAAGGCCAGCAGCATCCTTTCCGTTGTTAATGTGCCTGAAAGCTCGATTGCACGCGAAAGCGATCTGGTGCTGCCGATCCATGCCGGTGTCGAGGTCGGTGTGGCATCAACCAA
>NZ_JAHEHZ010000090.1 GCF_024639605.1 Roseobacter sp.
TCTGGTCACCCGTGCTGTAACTGATCGCACTGAAACACCTGCCGTCGTGCTTGTCGTGGCGGGATGGCTGAGCCTGAGGCTGAAGCGCTGGAGCGATACACAAACACTCGCCCGCGAACTGACAGGGCGGGATCATCACGATCTGCTCGCTCAGCGCCTGATCGACGCAGCGGAGGAGAAATCTGCGGATCTGGAAACCGGGACTGACCGCTGGCTGAAAACCCGGATGTGCAACGCGCCTTTCCGGGAAATGGAATCGCGCGCGAATGGTCAGGTACATTTTTGCTGTTCCGCGTGGCAACCGGTGCCCATCGGACGACTGGATGCCCCCCGTCCGGACGGCTTCTGGAATTCTGAACGCGCCCGCGAAATCAGGCGGTCGGTCCTGGACGGCGATTTCACGCATTGCAGCCGGTGGCACTGCCCATCGATCGCAGGGCGCCGTCTGCCGGAACGCACACCGGGCACCCCGGCACCGGCGCTGCGGGCTGAGAAAGGGCCGCAACGGGTGATCCTGTCGCATGACCGTTCATGCAATATTTCCTGCCCGAGTTGCCGGACCGGTCTGATCAGCCTGCCGCATAAAGAAACCACAAAGCTGAACGACATCTTCCAATAGCATCTGCTCCCGCTTGTGCGTAATGCCCGACACATCAAGGTAACGGGCTCGGGTGATCCCTTCGGCAGCCGTCATTTCCGCCATATTCTGCAGCAGCTGACCAAGACAAAATCCCCGGCGCGGCGCATTCAGCTGCATACAAACGGCCTGTTGCTGAACGAGCGGGCCTGGAACGATCTCAATCTGCGGGACAATGTGTCCTCCGTGTGGATTTCGATCGATGCCGCCGAGCCGGAAACCTATTCAGTCCTGCGGCGTGGCGGAGACTTTGATACGCTGGTGAAAAATCTCCGGTTTCTCGGTAATCTCAACAAGCGCGGTGATATCGACACCCTGAGACTGGATTTTGTTGTGCAGCAGGCAAATTATCTTCAGATGCCTGCCTTTGTGGATCTGGCACGGGATGTTGGCGCCGACAGCGTTTACTTTCTGCGTCTTCGGAACTGGGGTCATGTACCTGCCGAAGTTTTCCGCAATCAGGATGTATGTTCCCCCGACCATCCGGAGCATGACCGGCTGCTGACTGTCTTGTCAGATGACCGGCTTATATCGGACGCGGTTGAGCTTGGCAGCATGAGCCGCCTGGTCAGCCAGGTGCGGCAGGCAGGCGCCCGTCGCTGAGGCGAAATACCTTGTAACGGGCCGTCATGCTCCTGCCGCATTCTTGTCCGAATCGCGCCAATGCCCGCTTTTACCGCCTGATCCTCGCGGCTGATGCCGGCGATTCGAATTTTGCGGAACGATTTTGACACATTCTCCCCGATGGCGGCTGATGAATGGTTAATGCATTGATATATTTATATTTCTAAGCAGAATTGCTGCAGAGCGTATCTGTAAAGCCACTCCCTGAGAACGTGCCTGTACAGCGTAATCGCCGCATGTACGTGACAATGTTTCCACAGCGGCGACGATCGGGCGAGAAAGTTGAAATGCAGCAGAAATGTGGCATATGTTCGTCCTGACCGGCGCTGTGAGTATCAGTGACGAGGTCCGGTTAATCAGTTCTGGGTGGGGCACACGCAGGAGTTTGTATGAACCTCAGAACCAGAACATTGAAACCATCGTTGTTTTTGATGGTTGCAGTTATTTCAGGATGCAGCGTCGGTTCAGATCGTGTGGTAGCACGTGGTTTCGTTGATGCTGTACCTGAGCCGGCTGATCAGTTCTGTTCCGGAGCGGGTGCCCTGCCCGGCCGCTCCGGTCCCGTTTATTCCGTGCCAGAGACCGTATGCGCGGCCCCGTCTCTCGCCCTTCTGCACGAACCCCGACAGGTGATTTACACCACACGGGCACCTCTGGGTGAGTCTGCGCCCGGGGCGCAGACTTTGTCAGGCAGCGCGGATTCAGGCCCCAGAACGACGGAAGATCGTAACCGGCTGCAGAACGCGACGCCGTTTGACAAGTAACAAGGTCAGGATGTTTTATGAGTATTGATCCCCGCAGCCGTCGCCTTCGCGCCCTCGACAACCGCATGTCTGATCGCGTGCTGATTAAGCCTGCGCGCTACAGGGCTGACCTGCACATGCCCGACAGCCACACGGTTGCCGCCTATATCATCCGCGCCCTTAAAAACGGGATCACCAGCGCGCAGCTTGAGGCCGAAACCGGATGGTCGCGCTCCACCGTACGGGTCAATCTGCACAAAATCGCAAAGAAATGCGGCATCGGGGTCGTGCGCCGTGACGAACTGCTTTACCTGATTCTGCCGGAGAATTCCGAAGAAACCGGGCGGCCGGTCCGGGTCATTAACCCAGAAGACGCGCCGGCCGGTGCGCCGCGCGGGACACAGGCAGGGACTGTCATCACCCTGTGATCAGCCCGGCCCGGCTGTCATTTCTTCAATCAGATTTTTATAGAGTTTCCGGATCCTGCCGGTAACCGGCCTTGCGCCGTTTCCGACCGGTTTTCCATCCACGGAGGCCACCGGTGTCTGCGCCCCGAAGGTGCCGGTCAGAAAAGCCTCATCTGCGCCGTGAACCTCAAAAAGAGAGAAGTTTTTCTCAAAAACCGGGATGCCGTCGGCGCGACAGAGATCGATAACCTTCTGTCGGGTGACACCTTTCATGCAGTAGTCGCCGGTTGAGGTCCAGACCTCGCCCTGGCGCACAATAAAGAAGTTGCACGCGTTCGTGGTATTCACAAATCCGTGCGGGTCAAGCATCAGCCCTTCGTCGGCACCGGCGGCTTCGGCCTGCAGGCAGGCGATCACGCAGTTCAGTTTCGAGTGGCTGTTGAGCTTGGGGTCCTGCGACATCGGCAGGCCACGCACCTGGGGGACCGTCGCCAGCCGGATACCCGCCGATTGCAGGCTGTCCACCGGCTTTGAGTGTTCCATGATGATGACCAGTGTGGGGCCTGTGCGGCTGAGCGAGGGGTGCTGAAACGGTTTTATTTTCACGCCACGGGTCAGCATCAGACGGCAGTGTACGTTGCTGTGCATGTCGTTCGCCGCCGCTGTGCGTGTCAGCGCATCAAGAATGCCTGCGCGGTCCATTCCCACATCAAGCGACACCGTTTTGCAGGACGCAAAGAAGCGATCCATATGCTCGTCAAAGAACGCCCATGTGCCGTTATAGAGCCGCATGCCTTCCCACATGCCATCGCCCAGCAGAAAACCGCTGTCATAGACAGAGACCTTCGCCTCGTCGCGGTGCACAAGCTTGCCGTTGATCCAGATCCTGATGTCGCGGTTACGAAGGTCTTCGTCGGCATCGTGGGTGGTATGGCTGTCAGTCGTCATTTCAGTGCTCCGCACAGTCTCGTGGCCGCTTTCAGACGATCACGTCCTGCGCCACCTGTTTTTCCAGATCAAAGACGCGTTTATACCGTTCAATCTCAGCCTCGGGGCCCATCGCTTTGTTGGGATTGTCTGAGAGTTTCACGGTGGGTTTTCCGTTGGCACTGACCGCTTTGCACACAAGCGAAAAGGGTGCCAGCCGGTCATCCGGCACCAGATTGCGGAAATCATTGGTCAGCAGTGTTCCCCAGCCGAACGAGACATTCACCCGGCCGGAAAACTGTTCGTGCAGAATGCGGATCGTCTCTACATCGAGGCCATCGCTGAAAATCACGCGCTTTTCGGACGGATCCTCTCCGCGCTCTTTCCACCAGCCAATTGCGAGTTCGGCGGCCTCGGCCGGGTCACCGCTGTCCACCCGGATGCCGGTCCACCCCGCCAGCCAGTCAGGCGCTTTGTCGAGAAACCCCCTGGTGCCGAAGGTGTCTGGCAGGATGATGCGCAGGTTACCCTCGTGCTCTTCATGCCAGTCGGAGAGTACGTCGTAGGGTGCCTGTGCCAGTTCCGCGTCGTTTTCCGCGAGAGCGGCATAGACCATCGGCAGCTCGTGGGCGTTGGTGCCGATCGCTTCGAGCTCGCGGGTCATGGCGATCTTGCAGTTCGAGGTACCGGTAAAGGCGTTACCAAGCCCTTCCTGCATCGCCTGCACGCACCAGTCCTGCCACAGGTAACTGTGGCGCCGCCGGGTGCCGAAATCGGCAATTGACAGGTCTTTGATGTCGCGCATAGCCTCGATCTTTTCCCACACGCGGGTCATGGCACGCGCATAGAGCACCTGGAGCTCGAACTTGCCCATTGTGTTGAGCACAGCACGCCCGCGCAGTTCCATCAGAACGGCGAGCGCCGGAATCTCCCAGAGCATTACCTCGGGCCAGCTTCCCTCAAACGTCAGCTCGTACTGATCGCCCTTGCGCTCGAGGTGATAGGGCGGCAGGCGCAGCTGCTCGAACCACTCCATGAAATCGGGCCGGAACATCTGGCGTTTGCCGTAAAAGGTATTGCCGCGCAGCCAGGTGCTTTCGCCGCGTGAGAGCGAGAGCGACCGGATATGGTCAAGTTGCTCACGCAGTTCGCCCTCGTCGATCAGTTCCGCCAGCGGCACATTTTTGCTGCGGTTGATCAGACTGAAAGTCACACGGGTGTCCGGTTTGTTGCGGAACACCGACTGACACATCAGCAGTTTATAAAAATCGGTGTCGATAAGCGACCGCACAATAGGGTCGATTTTCCATTTGTGGTTCCAGACGCGGGAGGCGATATCAACCATTGCCGGTCTCCAGGGTCACGCCCGCCAGCTGCATGCCCGCACGCGCTGATGAAAGCGAGCCGTCGAGATCAATGGCGCGGCAGAGGTCTTCGCGCACCGTCACGCTGAACCCCTGCTTTGCGGCATCGACCGCAGAAAAGTTCACACAGAAATCAAGCGCAAGCCCGACCATCGTCAGGTCAGTAATCCCACGGGTGCGCAGGTATCCTTCAAGCCCCGTCGGGGTCTCGTGGTCGTTCTCAAAAAGCGCTGAATAGCTGTCGATCGCGGGGTTGTACCCTTTGCGGATTATCATATCGGCGCGGTCCGTCTGGAGCGCCGGGTGAAACTGTGCGCCAAGGCTACCCTGGATACAGTGATCGGGCCAGAGTACCTGCGGACCATAGGGCATATCGATCATGTCGTAGGGTGATTTACCGTCATGCGAGGACGCAAATGACGAATGCCCCGCCGGATGCCAGTCCTGGGTCAGGATGACCGCCTCCGCGCCTGCCATCAGCCTGTTGATACCGTCCACAACATCGTCCCCGCCGGGCACGGCAAGCGCGCCACCCGGGCAGAAGTCTTTCTGCACATCGATTACAATCAGGGCCGTGGTCATGATCTGCGCTCCCGTGTTTACCTGCATTTGGGTAAGCGGGGGCGCCTCCCGCGTCAATGGCAAGGCCCGTTTCGGGCACGTTGCCGCCTCTTGCCTGATCGCGCCGGCGGGCGTATCTGAGCGCCTATGTACACGATTGCCGCTCTTTATCACTTTACCCGGTTCGACGCGCCCGACGCCCTGAAGCCGGCGCTTCTTGATCTGTGTCTGACCCAGAATGTTAAAGGTACGCTGTTGCTGGCACCGGAGGGTGTGAACGGGACAATTGCCGGCCCTGCTGCCGGGATACATGCGGTGATTGCGCATTTGCGGTCCCTGCCGGGCTGCGCGGAACTGGAATGGAAAGAGGCAACGAGCACTACGCCCCCCTTCAACCGGATGAAGGTACGCATCAAGCGCGAGATCGTGACAATGCACCAGCCCGATGTCGATCCGCGCGCCCGGACCGGCCACTATGTCGAGCCTCAGGACTGGAACGACCTGATCGGCGATCCGGATGTTGCCGTCATCGATACGCGCAATGACTATGAGGTTGCGATCGGCACATTCGAGGGCGCTGTTGATCCTGAAACCGCCAGTTTCGGAGATTTCCCCGCCTGGTGGGAAGCAAACAGAGACCGCTTCCGCGACAAGAAGATCGCGATGTTCTGTACAGGTGGGATCCGGTGTGAGAAATCGACCAACTACCTGCTGGGACAGGGTGTGGAGGATGTGTTTCACCTCAGGGGTGGTATTCTGAAATATCTCGAAGAGGTTCCGCAAAAGGACAGCACCTGGCAGGGTGAATGCTTTGTTTTTGACGCGCGGGTCAGCGTCGGGCACGGGCTGCGCGAAGGGCCGCATATGCTGTGCTACGGATGCCGGCGGCCGATCCTGCCGGAGGACCGGGAACGTGCGGAATTTGAGGACGGCGTCAGCTGTCATCAGTGCTTTGCGGAGACGACCGATTTTGACAAGGACCGCTTTCGCGAGCGGCAAAAACAGATACGTCTGGCCCGTGCGCGCGGGGAATAATACTGCCGCCCGGCATAATCCTGCCCCTGTTAAGCCGATCGAAACACCTTGCCGGTTATATCCGGGGTCGGGTGAATAAAGAGTGGTGGAGATATGGGCGCGCAGAGCAATCTGGCACCGGTCATCATCAAACGGAAAAAAGTTATCGCAGCCGGCCACCATGGTGGCGCCTGGAAAGTCGCATATGCGGATTTCGTCACGGCAATGATGGCCTTTTTCATGATGATGTGGCTGTTGAATGCAACGACGGAACAACAACGCTCCGGACTGGCGGATTATTTCTCGCCGACGGTGCCGATCAACCGGATCTCCGGCGGCGGGGACGGTAATTTCGGCGGCGACAGCATGATGGCCGAGGATACGCTGCCGCAGACCGGTACGGGTGCGACCGCAGAACATTCGACGCTTCAGAAACAGTCGCGCGGACAAAGCGGGATGACGGCCACGGGCGGTGACCTTGATCAGTCAGATGCGGCACTGAAGGCTCTTATTGACGAGCTGATGGGGCGTGGCGGTGAAAGCACCGTCATGAACAATCTGCTAAAACACATCGTCACACGCATTACAGACGAAGGTCTGGTGATTGAGCTGTTCTCAACCGAGAGTGCGCGGATATTCGAAGCCGGCACAGCCGAGCCGACGCAGTTGCTGCGCGATCTGACAGAGCTTGTCGCCAGCGTCGCCCGGACAGTAACAAATCCGGTGGCTATCGGCGGGCATGTTCAGTCGAGCCCGGTTGTAATCGCAAAAAGCCCGGTGTGGGATATTTCATCCGACCGCGCTGGCCAGACAAGGCTTCTCATCGAACAGGGTGGCGTGACGACCGGGCGCGTGCACCGGGTGACCGGACATGCTGACCGCGAGCTGGCGGATGATAATCCGATGGCCGCCCGCAACGAGCGGGTCGAGATTGTGCTGCTTCGGTGAACCTGGGCAAAAATGTGGCGCATTTTATCTGTTAGCGCGGTGTTAAGCCGGCGCCTTTATCTGATGATCCTGACCGGATTACACATCAGAAAGGCGTGCTTATGTCCATTTCATCTTCTCTCAACGCAGGGGTTGCGGGTCTGCAGACAAACTCACAGCGTCTGGCCTCCATCTCGGACAACATCGCGAATTCATCCACCTTCGGCTACAAGAGAGTCGAGACGGATTTCGAATCCATGGTGCTGTCAAGCGGGGGCGGATCATATGCTGCGGGCGGTGTTCGGGCAAACACACAACGCCTGATCGACGAGCGCGGCACCCTTATCTCAACCTCGAATTCGACTGATCTTGCGGTGCGCGGCGGCGGTATGCTGCCCGTGGCCCAGGCTGCTCAGGTTCAGACGGCAGGAACAGATGCGCCAATGTTCCTGACCACCACCGGATCTTTTCGCACTGATGCCGAAGGGTACCTGACGTCTCAGTCCGGTCTGGTTCTGATGGGCTGGCCTGCGGCAAACGACGGAACAATTCCGCCCTACCCCCGCGACACAGCTGACGGACTAGAGCCGGTGCGCATCAATACCGGACAGCTGGCAGGAAATCCAACGACACAGATGGCACTGGGCATCAACCTGCCTGCCACTGCGACAGAGGCCGATTCCGCCGGTCTGGTCGAACAGATTTCAGTTGAGTATTTCGATAACCTCGGCACGTCTCAGAGCGTGAATATCACTTTCACGCCTTCGGTTCCGGCCCTCCCAACGGATCCCGCGACGAACACGTGGACCATGCAGATGTTCGATTCCACCGATCCGGCAACAGTCATCGGTGAGTACACGCTAAGCTTTACCGACGCCCGTGTTGGCGGTGGTTCTCTGGCTTCGGTCACTCCGGTCGGCGCCAGTGCACCTTACGATAATGCGACCGGGCTGCTGACAATCAACGTCGCGGCCGGGCCGATTGAAATAGATATCGGCGCGTTAGGCGATACCGAAGGTCTGTCGCAGCTGTCTTACAATTTCGCACCAATCTCAGTGACCAAAGACGGCTCGGCAATCGGTAACTTTGTTGGCGTGGATGTGGATGCAAACGGTTATGTGCGTGCTTCTTTCGACACCGGTGAAATACGTACGATTTATCAGATACTCCTTATCAACGTCCCTAATCCCAACGGCTTGCAGGCCTTTGACAGCCAGACCTATCTGCCGTCCAGGCAAAGCGGCACCTTCTTTTTGTGGGATGCAGGTGATGGCCCGACGGGCGACATCGTTTCATTTGCCCGCGAGGAATCCACCACAGATGTGGCAGCCGAGCTGACCGATATGATCAAAACACAGCGCGCCTATTCCTCCAACGCAAAGGTGATCCAGACCGTGGCATTGTCTTTCGCGCTTTCGACCGTCTTACCGGTAGAAATCTCGCTTTGAATTTTGCCGAGGTTCATGTTTATGGACTTCAGGGTCTGGAGCGCGACCATTGCGCTGTTATTAGTAAGAATACTAGACATTAAGTCGTTCCTTTGATCATACACGCTTTACGTGGTGAGTGTCCGGACAGATACCTGCCCGGCTGAAAGTGTCTTTCTGACCAATGCAGTCGCCCTCTTTGAGGCGAAGCGCCATCCGGGATCGGATGCAGCGCCAACATGCACCTTCAAAGGCTAACGAAATGCTAAATGAGCTCTGTCGCTGTTCCTTGCTTTTTAGATAAATTCCGGCTTCACGCGCGCTTCTCGACAGACTTGTCTGCAACCAAATCAATGGTTTTCCGGACACCTTTCTCATCGTATGTGTCGAGAGAACGCCGTACCCGCCGCAAGGCCGCAAGCCGTTCCGCTACCGATCGGATGCCTGCCAGAGCACTGTCCAGAAGAACCTGATTGCGTCGGACTTTTTTGTCGAGCTGCTGCAGAGACTGCGCCTCGCCCTCCTCCAGAACGGTCAGCGCGTCGATCAGCGTCTCTTTGGATTCCAGAAGGCGGGCGACGTGATCAAGATTACCTTCCAGAAGCGCCGTTTTCTCTTCATCAAGCAGATCGTCAAGCGCGTCAAAAATGCGGTGCAATTCGTCGTCAGCCATCGTTCTTCTCCTTCAGTGCCTGGTAGATTGATTCGCTGAGCCCGATACCCCCGGCGCGGACCATTTCGAGCGCCTGTTCCTGCAACAGAAATGATGAAAACTGATCTTCACCGGCGCCACCGCCGAAGTGCTCACTGGATTTGCCAAGTCCCGCTGATTTAAGCATTTCTGCAAGGAATCCGGCTTCGAGTTTCTCGGCCGCAGCGCGCAGGCGCTGGTCTTGCGAGACGATTGGCGTGGATGGCGGCGCCACGGGAGTGATCGGGGGCATGAGAGGTGTCTCCAATTGCAGGTAATTTTCTGCAGAATGCCCGCAACGGGTAAAGATGCGGTAACTAAAGACGTTCATAAAGCGGGCAGGAAACGGAAGAACTCCGGAGAGGCCAATGCTTGATAACCCGCTGATACCGACCACCGCAAAGACATCGCGATCAGAAATAACTGCCGCGCGCGCGGCCCCTTCTGACGAGCACGCGAACGAAAGCAAGAACGGGGAATTTGAAAAGGAAATAGCCGCTCAGACCGAGGAAGATGCAGCCCCCGGGCAACAGAGCGGAACCAAGGAAACGTCGTCCGCCGGTGCGAAGAAAGAACCAGGGGAAACAGCCGTCGCTGTCGGTGAGGACAGCGAGACCGCCGGAATTCTTACGGACCTGGCTCATGAGCAACCGGAGGAACCGGAAGATGCGGTGAACGGGCGGCCCCCTGTTCCGGAAGAACCTCCGGAAGCTCCGGTGATGCGCGGAAAAACAACGACTGAACTCGCTGTATTGCAACAGGCAGGACCCGGTATTCCGGAAAAACCGGCGCCTGAGCGTAATCGTAAGGGTCCAGCCGAAATCATGCCAGGAACTGGCTCTGCTGAGCGAAACCAGGTTCGAGGTGCAGACGCACTGCCAGTTGGTGCCGCAACTCGGCAGAAACCGCCGGGTGGCCCGGTGCAGCCTGCTGACCCGAGACCAGATGATCCTCGGGTCCGGGTACAAAATCAAAACGCAGCCACTGTCTCTGCCAGCCCGTCTGCACCAGCGGCCAGCGCACCTGCACAGGAAACCGCACGCCTCGCCGTTCCCGGCCCTGCAGCACCTGTTGCCGTCGAAAAGCCCGGCCGCCGGTCAGAAAAACTCCGGACATCGGACGTAGAAACACGTGCCATGCCAGCACCTGCCGCAGCACGCGCCGATATGCGTAACACAGCCTCTGCCATCGCAATGCGACCCGCTAACCCCGCTCTGATGCAGATAAATCAGGTCGGCGCAAAAGATAATCCCGACCTTATGACGCCCGCCGTTCAGGATGCTGACAGTGCCACGCAATGGGATCCGCGTGTAGCGGGCCCGTCAACTGCTCAGCAGGCAATTCTGCGCGCGGAAACGCCGGCGATGATCGGGCGTCAGATGGCCGAAGCCTTGCAGAGGCTGCCGGATCGGCCGGTTGAACTGGCACTCAGCCCCCGGGAGCTTGGCAATGTCCGGATGACCATCTCGGCTGCGGAAGGATCGATTACAGTCAACGTTCTCGCGGAACGCCCGGAAACTCTCGATCTGATGCGTCGCAACATTGACGAACTGGCCAGAGAGTTTCAGGCACTTGGTTTCGACACAATCAGCTTTGCCTTTTCCGAAGGGCAACAACAGACGAATGACGACCACAGCGATGACGCCCCCCTGCTGACCGGGACAGATGCTGAACATCGCTCAGATTCTGCAGAAACACCAAACACACCTGTCAGACTGGTGGAGACTACCGGTCTTGACCTGCGGCTTTAGGAGACAAAAATGGACGTTACACAATCGCAACCGACACAGACTGCGGCGCCAACGCCGGCAGTCGCGGGCAGCACTGCTGTCATCTCATCAGATTTTGAGACGTTTCTGCAGATGCTGACGGCCCAGGCCCGGTATCAGGATCCGCTTGAACCGATTGACTCCTCAGAATACGCCGCCCAGCTGGCGCAGTTTTCGATGGTTGAACAACAGGTTCTCTCAAACGACCTGCTGACCGCTCTCGGTGATCAGCTGGGTGCAGGAAACATCGCTCAGATGGCCGGATGGATCGGTATGGAAGCGCGGACAACAGCAGCGGTTGCCTTTGAGGGGTCTCCGCTGACCATAATTCCGAAAGCTGACCCGGGCGCCGAAGAAGCCGTTCTCGTCGTGCTGAACGAAACAGGCGAAGAAGCACAGCGTTTACAGATTGCAACGGATGGCGAACCGCTTGAGTGGGCCGGTGTTTCCGCAGGCGGCGACCCGTTGCCGCCCGGCAATTACCGGTTCATGGTCGAAAGCCGGACGGCCGGAGAAGTGACCACCACATCACCGGCCGAGACCTATGCCCGCATTACAGAAGCACGCCGGGAAGCAGGTGGTACGATGCTGATACTTCATGGCGGTTCCGCCGTTACAACAGCAGATGTTGCAGCTCTCAGGGAGGCTCCGGGGACGAGTGGCCTCTGATCAGAGATCAGCGAGCGCGAACCCGGCGTAAACCGCAGGCATCAGAATCCGGCGCTGTGACCCCAGCGGAAACTTCCGCAACGGGGTCCGCAAAGCCACGGGGTAATGTGCCGGGGATACGCCCCTGATCAGGTCGCCAAGGATAGCGCCTGACAAACTGCCCATGGCAACCCCGTTGCCGTGATAGCACATCGCGGCCCACATTCCGGGATGGTCGGGAACCGGCCCGACATAGGGCAGACGATCACGCGCGAGACAGACCATGCCTGACCAGCTGCCTGCATTTTCGACATGGCGCCAGGCCGGAAACATCTCTTCGAAATGGCGCCTGACACGCCGTCGGGCGCGGGCTTCCGTGCCCGGACCTGCCAGCAGCCCGCCCCGCGTTCCGAAAAGAAACCTGCGATCAGGCATAAGCCTGAAGTAATGCAGCAGATTGCGGGTGTCATAACTCATCTGGTCAGAGGTCCACCCCTGCGCGTCAAGCTCCTGATCCGTCAGCGGCCGGGTGACCATGACCGTCGACTGCGTCGGCATGTACCGACCCGCGACCCAGCCGGGCAGATCCTCAGACGTGTAGCCGTTAGTTGCGATCACGACCTGATCTGCCCGCACATCGGCAGCCCCGGTGGACACATGATACTGCCCCCTCGCATCCGAGATGTTCAGCGCGCGCGTGTCGTTATATATTTTCGCGCCTGCCGCTTCGGCTGCTGTCGCAAGAGACGAAACATACTTTCGCGGGTTCAGACCGAACCCCAGCGGATTGGTCAGGCCGCCGGCAAATGAGCTACCCATGCCAAGCCGCACAAGATCCTGCTCGTCGTGGAACTCCGGAAGGACCCCGTAATCATCTTCGATGTGCCTGGCTTCTTTTCGCAGATCGTCGAGATCCTTGGCGCGGACAGCAAGCTGGGTCTCGCCGGACGAATGCCTGTCCACATCAACACCAAGGCGTTTTACCAGATCGGAAACGAAAGCAACGGCGGCCTTTTCAGTCTGCCGCCATTCTTTACGACCTTCTACGCCAAACCTTTGTTCAAGCTGCGGATTTCCGATTTTTGCACCGCCCAGACAGCAGAATCCGCCGTTACGTCCCGAGGCGCCCCAGCCAATGTACCCGGCCTCAAGAACGCAGACGCTCACACCATGCTCAGCCAGTCTCAATGCAGCTGAAAGCCCGGTAAATCCCGCACCGATGATAACCACATCCGTCGTGATTTCTCCGCGTGCTGA
The DNA here is from genome assembly GCF_024639605.1 of Roseobacter sp. Taxonomy (GTDB): domain Bacteria; phylum Pseudomonadota; class Alphaproteobacteria; order Rhodobacterales; family Rhodobacteraceae; genus Roseobacter. Next base: position 12,997 of record NZ_JAHEHZ010000090.1, read on the forward strand.
CGGGCGGTCAGCGATTGCACAGGTCTGGTCCCACCAGCACCCGTCGCGCGGCCCCGGGCCGTAAGTATATTCAGGAAAAATCCGTCTCATTACGCCCGGGCTGCATCACGTTCGTCGCGCTTCTGACGCAATGCATTGCGCTTGGAAATCAGCGATGCACCAATCACGCCAACCGTAACGATACCGATCATAATCGTGGACAATGCGTTAATTTCGGGAGAGACCCCGAGACGTACCGCAGAGAAGATTTTGATCGGCAATGTCGTTGCGGCAGGGCCCGCGGTAAACGAAGCGATCACCAGATCATCGAGGCTGAGCGTAAACGCGAGGAGCCATCCCGCAATCACCGCAGGGGCAATAATCGGCAGGGTAACAAGGCGGAAGGCATCAAAGCCGGAACAGCCAAGATCGAGAGCGGCTTCTTCCAGCGACCGGTCAAAGCTGAGCAGCCGCGAGGAGACGACTACGGAGACATAGCACATCGAAAACGTCGTATGGGCGAGCACGATTGTCAGCACACCCCGGTCGAGCCCGATCCCGATAAAAAGCAAAAGCAGCGACAACCCTGTAATCACCTCTGGCATCACCAGAGGTGCATAAATCATGCCGGAGAACAGGGTGCGTCCCAGAAATCGCCCGCCCCGGACCAGAACGTAGGCGGCCATCGTGCCGAGCACTGTCGCCAGCGTCGAGGAGAGAACCGCAACTTTGACCGTGACCCAGGCGGCATCAAGGAAAGCTTCGTTCCGGAGAAGTTCGCCGTACCATTTCGTCGAGAACCCGGCCCAGACGGTGACGAGTTTACTCTCGTTGAAGGAATAGGCGATGAGGATCACCATCGGCAGGTACAAAAACGCGAACCCGATGGTCAGAGAAGTAACGTTGAACCAGCTCAGCCTGTTCATTGCTCTGCCTCCGCCTGTTTCTGCTGATTGCGCTGAAAGAGTACGATCGGAATGATCAGGATCAGCAGCAGGATGACGGCAACTGCGCTTGCGACCGGCCAGTCGCGGTTGTTGAAGAACTCTTCCCAGAGCACTTTACCGATCATCAGCGTGCCGGAGCCTCCGAGCAGCGAGGGAATAACAAATTCGCCCAGCGCCGGGATGAACACAAGAAAGCTGCCGGCGACGATACCGTTCTTCGAAAGCGGGATAGTGACCAGCCAGAATGCCTGCATCCGAGAACAGCCGAGGTCTTCGGCGGCCTCGATCAGCGAGCCGTCGAGGCGGTCAAGGGCCGCATAAATCGGCAGGATCATAAAGGGCAGATAGGTATAAACGATGCCGATATAGACCGCGGTATTGGTGTTGAGAATGGTCAGCGGCTCGCCGATGAGGCCGGTCCAGAGCAGGAACTGGTTGAGAAACCCTTCCTGACTGAGAAT
>NZ_JAHEHZ010000211.1 GCF_024639605.1 Roseobacter sp.
TGCCTCCCGGCTGGGCACCTGTCCCCGCGGGGACAGAGGCCTGCGACCCTGCGGATGTGACCATCGCGCCGGACCAGATCGACGCGCTGACAACGCTGGCCGCCCGCTTTGGCATCGATAATCTTCGGGCACCTTCGATGGCCGTGCGACTGGCCCGCTGCCATGCTGCCTTCAGCGGGCGCCGCACGGTTGCGGACGACGATCTGAACGCTGCGGCGACCCTCGTTTATCCGCAGCGCGCAACGACCTTTCCCGAAGAGCCGGCGGCAGAGGACGACACCCCGCCCCCGCCGCCCGAAAGCGCACCGGATGAGAGCGGTAGCGATGGCCAGCCGGATACTCTGCCTGACGGCGATATGCTCGTCGATGCGGTCAAGGCACTGTTGCCCGCAGACCTGCTCGCCGGGCTTGTCCCCGCGGGGACAGTGGCCCGCGCCACCGGAAACGGCGCCGGGAAAGCACGCAAAGGCAACCGGCGCGGCCGCCCCCTTCCCTCTCGTCCCGGGCGTCTCGACGGACGCGCCCGGATTGATCTGGTGGCGACCCTGCGGGCTGCTGCCCCCTGGCAACCGTTGCGCCGGCAGGCACAGCCCGACACACCCGGTCTGCTGATCCGGCCTGCGGACATCCGGGTGCGGCGCTATGAAGAAATGTCCGATCGTTTGCTGATATTTGCGGTGGATGCATCAGGCTCCGCGGCTGTTTCGCGGCTGAACGAGGCCAAGGGAGCGGTAGAGCTTCTGCTGGCTCAGGCCTATGCAGCGCGCGATCACGTGGCGCTGATTTCGTTTCGCGGCACCGGCGCTGAACTGATGCTGCCACCCACCCGCTCTCTGGTACAGACCAAACGCCGGCTCGCAGGGCTGCCCGGCGGCGGCGGCACACCCCTGGCCGCGGGGCTGGAACAGGCCGCGCAGCTGGCGGAACAGAGCCGCGCGCGCGGGCTTACACCCACCGTCGTGCTGCTCACGGACGGACGCGCGAACATAGCACTTGATGGCGCGCCGGACCGGGCCGCCGCAGCCGCCGATGCGTTGCAAATGACGGCGGTGTTGCGGGCGCGCGGCACGGCCGCCCTGGTGATTGATATGTCCAACCGCCCGCAGGAGGCGCTGCGCACCCTGGCAGGGCATCTGAACGCTCCGTATCTTGCGCTGCCCCGGGCAAATGCAGAGCGGCTCACCGGCGCTGTGAGCGCCGCTCTGGACGCCTGAGCGGCCTGTGCGCTGGCCGCCTCCCTCTGACTGGCCCAACGTGGCCCTCTCGCGGCAGGTGCTGTGCAGGCCGCACCGCTGGCATGTGCAGGAAACCGGTCATGGCGACACGCTGCTGCTGCTGCATGGCGCCGGCGGCAGCACGCATAGTTTCCGCGATCTGATCCCGCTGCTCAGCACAAAGTATCACGTGGTGGCGATCGATCTGCCGGGGCAGGGGTTCACACAGCTTGGCGCCCGCCACCGCTGCGGTCTGGAGCCGATGAGCGAGGACGTGGCGGCATTGTGTAAGCAGGAGGGTTGGACACCCGCCGCGATCATCGGTCATTCAGCGGGTGCAGCGCTCGCTCTGCGGCTCTCACAGCGGCTTCTGTCCCCGCGGGGACAGGCACCGGATGTGGTCGGCATCAACGCCGCTCTCGACAACTTCGAAGGCCTTGCCGGGGTGCTTTTCCCGGTGCTGGCCAAGATGCTCGCAGCCGTGCCGTTTACCGCACAGATCTTCTCCGCAGCCTCCGGCAATCCGGCGCGTGTGAAGTCTCTGATACGCGGTACAGGCTCTGAATTAGACTCTGAAGGGCTGCAGCTTTACGGCCGTCTGGTAGGCAACCGGGATCATGCAGATGCCACGCTGATGATGATGGCGCACTGGTCGCTCGCGGACCTGTTACGCGATCTTCCGCAAATCACCGCGCGGGTGTTGCTGATTGCTGCGGAGAAGGACAAGGCCGTGCCGCCGCAGGTCTCTGTACGGGCCGCCGAAAGGATCCCGGGTGCGCGCCTTATCCGCATGCCCGCCGTCGGACACCTGGCCCATGAGGAAGCACCGGAGGAGGTGGCCGGTCTGATCCTTACGTTCCTCGCAGATCAGTCTTTGAGCTGATCCAGAAACGCGCGCGCGGCGAGTTCCAGCCGCCGCGGATCGACCGCACCGAAATCATGATCCAGCAGCACCTCGAATTTGCCCGCTGAGGCCGTGCAGCGTGCCACACCTTCGGGCCGGTTGAGCTTGATCGTGGTCCGCGCGGAGGATTTCGGGGCAGGAGCTTTGGGCTTTTTCGGCTTGCCCGCACCCCCCGTCACAGCGCCGCGCAACAGGCTCAGTTCTGTCGTGGCATCCCGGTCACGCTGGCTGTCGAGCACCGCGCGCAGCTGGCCTGCGAACCGCGGATTGGCATCAAGCAGTTTCACCAGCCCCAGACCGGTCGCGCGCGGTATGGATTCGGGGAACTTCAGCGCATCGCCAACGCAGCTCAGCAGATGCACAAAACTCTTGATATAAGCCCGTTTCTGCCGCCCCGCCGAGGCATAGAGCCGGTCTACTGCCTCACCCACATCCATACCGCGCTGTCCCGCATAGCTGATCGCCAGCTGCGCCATCTCGGCAAATGAAATGTCGCGTCGCACAAGGTTTTCATCGACCATCCGGCGGTAGAGATTCCTGAGGTCCTCCCCTTTGGCCTGCAGCGTGGCCGGAATGCGCGCAAAGGCCTCGTCCCCCGTTTCGGCCAGCAGTTCGCGAAAGGCGCTGAGCCGCCGGAAGCCCTGGATCAGCTCGAAACCGTCACGCGTTTCCTCCACCCGGATCGGGTTGGACAGCCCCACGGCGCGGATCGAATCCTTGAGCTCCTGCAATTCGGGATCACGGGTGGCGGAGCGGTCACGTGTCAGCTTGTCCATGCGGATCATCCCGACCGGCACGAGCCCTGTAATCTGCCCGTTTTTCTTGAGCTTCATATACTCATGTGCGAGGCGGTCGTTCTCCTCGCGGATGCCGGCTTCGGTCGCCTGACGGGCACTCACGGCCTCGGCGTTTTCCGAGATGGCAGCCGCCATCGGGCCGCGCCGGGTCGCGGCGGGCGGTTCTGTCCCCGCGGGGACAGCGGTGTCCTCAAAGTCGATGTCAAAGACGCGTCGTTTGCTCATGCCTCATCCTCCAGTTTGTCCCAGGCCACACAGAGATGCGTCCGGAATTCCGCATAGGCCTGGTCGAAAGAGGCGCGGGCGCGCCGCCAGGTCTCACGGGTCATATCGCGGTAATCGATTTCATAGATCGACGATAAAAAGCGCCCGGACTGCTCGACTGCACGGGTCATCTCAATCGGGTGCCCGGCGACCCTATCGCCCCAAACTTTGATAAATGCCTGCCGCATCGCACGGTGCAGTTCATTGTTGGGCTCAAAGCGGGTCAGCAGGAAATGCAGGTCGAGAAAGGCCTTGGGCAGGGTCATTGTCCCCGCGGGGACAAGCCCCGAAAAACGGCTCAGATCCTCCAGGGCTTCGGCCAGCTGACCGATGAATGACGTGGTCGAATCGTACTCCCAGTAGCCGGGCCCGGAGGGGATATAGAGCATATCGGCGGCAAAAACGGCATTCATCGACTGGTACCCGATGGCAGGCGGGCAGTCGAAAAGCACCAGGTCATAGGCATCTGCGGGCAACTGGTCGAGAAAGCGCGAAACGGCGGCAAAGAACGACCATTCGGGGTTCATATGCCGGTACTGCGCAGAGGCGAACTCGACAAAGGCCGCGTTCGCACAGGAGGGCACGATATCGATGGTGGGCCAGTTCGTGGGCTTGATGAAATCCGCGGCGCGCAGATCGGCAAGCCCCATGTCCGTGATCGAGGCGGGCAGGCGGCGCTGTGGCAGGGCGGTGCCGCTTTCGGCGCCCTTTGCCGTGCGGTTCATCCGCTCCGTTTCCGCGGCCAGATCGCGCGCCATGATGCCCCAGACGGTGTACTCCTCTGCCACGTCGCTGAGGCCCATGGAATGGCTCAGCGTCGCCTGGGGGTCAAAATCCACGCAGAGCACGCGGTAGCCATCGAGGGCCGCAGCATGGGCAAAGTGCAGCGCCACGGTAGATTTACCGGCACCGCCTTTGAAGTTGGCAATAGCGGCGCGCATCGCGCGTTTGCCGGCGGGGCGGTAGGGCATCAGCGATTTGCGGTTCACCTTCAGCCGCCGGCGCAACTCGTTGATTTCCTCCAGGCTGTACCAGTGCTGGCGCCCGTCCGCTTCGACTGTGCCCTGGGGCAGCGTGGGGTCGGCGGCCAGGCGCCCGCGCATGGTCGACTGGTTCACCCGGAAGATCAGCTCCGCGACCTCCCAGCTGGAAAACCGGCGCAGGGTCTTTTCATTCTGCGGAGAATAGGTCTGCTGGCGGATGAAGCCCTGCATTTTCAGCGATTGCGCCTGCAGCCGGGCGAGGTCCTGGTGGGTGTACATCTG
>NZ_JAHEHZ010000014.1 GCF_024639605.1 Roseobacter sp.
CGGAGCCCTCGCGCACGATGCAGCCCTCGACAACCTCGGAGCGTGCGCCGATGAAACAGTTGTCTTCGATGATCGTCGGGCCCGCCTGCATCGGCTCAAGCACGCCCCCGATGCCCACGCCGCCTGACAGGTGCACGTTTTTGCCGATCTGCGCGCAGGATCCGACGGTGGCCCAGGTGTCAACCATCGTGCCCTCATCCACGTAGGCGCCGAGGTTCACAAAGGACGGCATCAGCACCACGCCAGGCGCAATATAAGCAGATTTGCGAACGACGCAGTTGGGCACGGCGCGAAAACCGGCCTCTTTCCACTGCTCATCACCCCAGCCTTTGAACTTGCTGTCGACCTTGTCCCACCAGCCGCCGCCCTGCGGGCCGCCATCCTGCTGTGCCATGTCCTTGATACGAAACCCCAGAAGTACCGCCTTTTTCGCCCACTGATTGACGTGCCATTCGCCACCGTCCCGGGGTTCAGCGACGCGCAAAGCGCCACCGTCCAGAGCGGCAAGTGTGTCCTCAATGGCGTCACGGGTCTCACCGGTGGTTGCCGGTGTGATGCTGTCACGTGCCTCCCATGCGGCTTCGATTGCGGCTTCAAGCTGTGCATTGGACATCGGCGTTCTCCGTAAAATCAAAATTCAGTTTTCGGGCCTATACAAGGCCAGTCCGGGCGGCGCAATCGCGAGGTGTCGCAGCGGCAGGCCCGGATGATCGCACACGGGCCATTGCATCCCGCAGCACAACGTGGCCCCTTACGCTGAACCCGTCTAACGGAGAGACAGATGAACACACGCCGACAAACGCACCCGCTGCGGGATGCTCACACTGACCGCGCTGCCGCAAAGGTCGTGCCCGACACACCGCAGACCCGTGCCTCTGCCTACCGGCTCGCCTTTACCGACGATGATTTCATGTGCCGGGACGAATTGCGCCCGGTACGACTGCAGCTGGAACTGCTGAAGCCCGAGATGCTGCTTGATCAGCACGGTATCACCAGCACCATCGTGCTCTTTGGCGGGGCGCGCATCCCGCGACCGGCGGAAAAAGACAAAGCGCGCACGAAAACACTCGCCGATCTGTCGCATTTTTATGGTGAGGCGCGGGAATTTTCCCGGCTCATGACGATCAAAAGCCAGGAAAGCATGGGCCGCGAAAATGTCATCGTCACCGGTGGCGGGCCCGGTGTGATGGAGGCCGGCAACCATGGAGCGATGGATGCGGGCGGCCACTCCATCGGCCTGAATATCGTGCTGCCGCATGAACAGGCACCAAATGAATACGTGACGCCGGAGCTGTGTTTCAACTTCCACTACTTTGCGATCCGCAAAATGCATTTTCTGATGAGGGCGCGTGCGATCTGCGTATTTCCCGGCGGATTCGGGACCATGGACGAGCTTTTCGAGGCGCTGACCCTGATCCAGACCGGACGAATGCAGCGCGTGCCTGTGCTGCTTTTTGGTCAGTCCTTCTGGGAAAGTATTCTGAACTGGGACGCGCTTGCAGACGCGGGGACGATCTCCGAAGAAGACCTGGATCTTTTCCGTTTCGTCGAGAGTGCCGCAGACGCCATGCACCTTATTGAGAACTGGGACACGGCCCCTGCCCGCGACAAAATCCCCGGTCGCACCTGAACCGGGCGCGGGTCAGGTGCAGACACGCGGGGCCGCGTCCTGCTCAAGGCGGATCAGCCTGCTGAGATCCGGTTGCCGCATCGCGCCGATCACGAGGGTGCGTCCGACCACCATGCCTGGCGTGCCGGGGATACCGAGCGCACGCCCGAGCCTGAGGCTCTCTTCCAGCAGCAGCGTTACCTGATCGCTCTGCACATCGCGCAGAAACTGTGCCTCTTTCAGGCCCAGCGTCTTTGCCATCAGCCGCAGGGCCGACGACCCGGGTGGCAGCGCCCGCTGCATTGTATAACGGTGCGCCTCTTCCTGCACACCCTGTTGCCCGGCCGCGACAACGGCACGTGCCGCCCGCACTGATGATGGTCCCAGCAGTGGCAGCGGATGCCAGACCAGCCGGATCCCCGCGCCGCTGTCGCGCAGAGTGAGAAGGCGACTTTCCAGGGTCCGGCAATTGGGGCAGTTTACATCGCTGAAAACCGCGACCGGCAGCGCCGCATCAGGGCCCGGGGGGTCACCGAACAGCGCCGCGCAGGGGTCGCCCGGCGGAATCGCTGCGGCAGACCGGTTGTCTTCACCGAGACCTGCAAAAATATCAATACCGCCGGTAACAGCGCCCGACACAAGCCGGCGGAAGCCGGGAAATCCGTGGAGTGGCTGGAAATCGAAATCATCCGGCCATCGCCTGAGCACCGGCGGCAGAGCCAGCGCCGCAGCAACCAGAGTACCAAAGACCAGAAGGCCCCGGCGCTGCATTATTCGCCTGCCAGTCCCGCTTCGGCTTCGATCTGACGGCGGGATTTGCGGGCACGTTCGGTCGCCGACTTCAGCTGTCCGCAGGCGGCCATGATGTCCTCGCCGCGCGGTGTGCGAATGGGCGATGCGTAGCCCGCTTTGTAGATGATATCGGCAAAGGCGCGGATGCGGTTGTTCGACGAGCGCTTATAGGGCGCGCCGGGCCATTCATTGAACGGGATCAGGTTGATTTTGGCCGGGATCCCGTCGATGAGTTTAATCAGCCGCCGCGCATCCTCGTCGCTGTCATTCACGCCCTGCAGCATCACGTATTCAAAGGTGATGCGCTCAGAGTTCGACACCTTGGGATAGGTACGAAGCGCGTCCAGCAGTTCCGCGATATTCCAGCGCTTATTGATCGGCACCAGGCGGTCGCGGACTTCGTCGGTGGTCGCATGAAAACTGATCGCGAGCTGGCAGCCGATCTCGGCGGCCGTCCGTGCAATCTCAGGCACCACACCTGAGGTCGAGAGCGTGATCCGCCGGCGGCTGAGCTGAATACCCTCGGGGTCCATCGCGATCTTCATCGCGTCGCGCACGTTCTCGAAATTATAGAGCGGCTCGCCCATGCCCATCAGAACGATGTTGCTCAGGAGGCGCGTTTCATCTTTGGGCGCGCCGATCTCGGGCCATTCGTCCAGATCGTCGCGCGCCACCAGCACCTGGCCGATGATCTCGCCCGCCGTGAGGTTGCGCACCAGTTTTTGCGTGCCCGTATGGCAAAAGGAACAGGTCAGCGTGCAGCCGACCTGGCTTGATATGCACAGCGTACCGCGACCTTCCTCAGGGATATAGACAACTTCGACCTCATGCCCGCCGGCGATGCGCACAAGGTATTTCCGGGTGCCATCGGTGCTGACATTGCGGGTCACGACTTCCGGCACTTCGATGACGAATTTCTCTTTCATCTCAGCGCGATACGCCTTTGACAGATTGGTCATCGCATCGAAATCGCGCACCCCCCACTGATAAATCCACTGCCAGATCTGGCCCACCCGCATCTTTGCCTGTTTTTCAGCCGTGCCCGCCGCAATCAGCGCATCGCGCATTGCGTCGCGCGTCAGACCGACAAGATTGACGGGCCCGTCCGGCAGTTTGCGCGGAATGGTATGTACGTCCTGTGTGATCGGCGCATTGGCAGACATGGAGCCGGCTCCCCGGTGGTTTGATGGATGCGCCTCTATATAGGTGTTTGTGCGCGGATCAAAAGAAAAAGCCCGCGCATGGAATCATATCCGGCACGGGCTCTTTAAATATATACGGATCTGGTCAGCCGCTGCAGCGTTTCTCAGCATCCTCGACGGCGGCGGTGAACCCCAGCAAAGAGAAGGTGTCTTTGGTTGTGGTCCCACGGCTTGAGATACCGGTTACAACAGCATCAGCACCGCGCTTAAGGGCGCTGACAATCTTTTCATCATCCGAGGCACTGGGGGGCCATGCCCATTCGCCTTCGGTGAACATCGAGTATTCGGTACCTGAGACATCGACCGTCACCTGGCTGCCTGCGCGGAACGGGTATCCTCCCGTAAACGACACCTGACCTGCGACATTTGCGCCGGGCTGGTAGGACACCATCAGCAGGATCTGACCACGGTTCGCAGCGACAACCCGCCCGTCGCGTGTATTGACGGTATCGGTCGGCACCGAAACGCTCCAGCACTCTTTGGGGTTTTCCTCGACGAACACGTTCCAGTCGGTTTTTGTTGCGACGCGGTTGCTGCTTTGCTCCTGAGCGGACGCAACACCCGCGATCAGCACCGCCGTCGCAGCTATACCCATAAAACCATTAGAAATTTGCATGTTTACAGCCTCCAGCCGTATTGAGCCTCATGTATCCTGCGGCCCTCTGGTGCGACCTTTTATTGTGCCGCTGCCTTGAAAGGCGCGCTATTCTTCCCGACAAGGATCACAATAACGCAAACTGAGCACCCGCTTAAAGCCCGATCAGCAGCTTTTCGCCAGAAAGTGAGTGAAATAATGACGCATCCTGTTCCCATGACCGAAATATGGCGCGGAGATTTCCTTGAAAGCTGGCATACCGGCCATGCGGTGATCTGTGATGCGGGCGGCGATATTGTACAGTCCTGGGGAGATCCTTCGCTGGTCGTACTGCCGCGCAGTTCGTCCAAAATGATCCAGGCCCTGCCGCTCATCACCTCGGGTGCCGCGGATAAAGCAGGCCTGAGCACGGAACAACTGGCGCTGGCCTGTGCCTCTCACACGGGCGCCGCGATCCACACCGACAGGGTGCAGAGATGGCTGGATACGCTTGGTCTTTCCGATACTGCCCTGCGATGCGGGCCGCAGGAGCCTTCTGATCTGCCCGCACGCGACAGTCTGATCCGCGCGGATCAGACACCCTGCCGGTATCACAACAACTGCTCGGGCAAACATGCGGGCTTTCTGACCCTGGCGCAGCATCTGGGCGCGGGCCCCGAGTATGTCGAGACGGATCACCCGGTTCAAAAGGCAGCTCTGGAAGCGTTTGAGCGCGTGACCGGTGAGACCTCGCCCGGCTTTGCCATCGACGGGTGCTCGGCGCCCAACTTCGCTTCGACACTGCACGGCATGGCCCGTGCAATGGCTCATTACGCGGCCAGCCCCGAAGGCAGTGCGGAGACGCGGTTGCATGAGGCAATGCGGCTGCATCCGGATCTTGTCGCCGGCGAGGGCAACGCCTGCACGCATCTGATGCGCGCCATGGACGGCCGGGTCGCGATCAAGACCGGGGCGGAGGGATATTACATTGCTATTATCCCCGGAAAAAAATTCGGTGTCGCGCTTAAGATTGTGGACGGAACGACCCGGGCGTCTGAATGCGCGATCGCGGCGATTCTGGTAAAGCTGGGCGTGTTAGAGCCTGATCATCCGGCCACGCGACGCTATATGAACGCCCCCGTTCTGAACCGCGCGGGGGACCGGACGGGCTGGATCCGGCCGGCCGCTGCGATGGCCTGATCACATTTCGTGAATTTCGGCGACCTCGACCGATCCGGAGCCGTCTTTCACCATCGGGCAATCGCCCGCCATCCTGACAGCAGCCTGAATGCTGTCTGCCATTACGACCGAATATCCTGAAATCGGATTGGCACCGCCATCGTCTGACACGCCCGTGTTGCTGACGGTTTTTGACATGCCAACCGGATTGCCCGGATTGACGACTGCACTACCCATTCCTTCAAACCAGGTCCGCCAGTCCGACATGGTCTTTTCCATATCCGCATCATTTTCCGGGGGTTTTCCTCCGTGATAGGCAAAGATGAATTCCGGCATGCGCGCTTCCTCCTGATGTTGCCTGCAAGGAGTATAGCACAGTCCGCGAAGCCGGATTTCACCCGGTTACGAAATCATCACGGCCATATCCCTGAAGATAGAGAAGTGCGGTGAGATCACCGTGGTTGATCCGCAGATCGCATTCGGCGGCCACGACAGGCTTGGCGTGCAGCGCCACACCCGACCCTGCAAGCTCCAGCATACCCAGATCATTGGCCCCGTCGCCCACGGCGATCACATCATCCGGGGTCAGACCAAGCCGTCCGGTTATCTCGTGCAGCGCATCGACCTTGGCCTGTTTTCCCAGGATCGGCGCGCCGACCTCGCCGGTCAGGTGACCATCGGCAGCAAGGAGTGTGTTTGCCCGGTTTTCATTGAATCCGAGTGCCGCCGCCACCGCGCTGGTGAACGCGGTGAACCCGCCTGAGACCAAAGCTGCATGCCCGCCATGGTGTTTCATCGTCGCAACAAGCGCCGCGCCGCCCGGCATGAATGTTATCCGGTCCTCAAGAACGCGCGCAATCACCGTTTCAGGTAACCCTTTGAGCAGGCCGACGCGCTCGCGCAGTGCCTCTTCAAAATCAAGCTCGCCGTTCATGGCGCGCGCGGTGATGTCTTTCACGCGCTCGCCGACGCCGGCTTCATCGGCAAGCTCATCGATACATTCCTGCCGGATCATCGTGCTGTCCATATCCGCGAGCAGCATCTTTTTACGACGTTTCACTGTCGTCTGAATGGCCAGGTCGACGCGCATTTTCTGAAGGTCTTCCCAGACATCCCAGCGATTCGCAGGCATCTGCGGCACAGCGAATTCAGCGGCCTCATCCGGTGCGAGCCAGATCGCATCGCCACCACCCCAGGCATTGCGCAGTGCCTCGACCAAAGCGGGCCCGAGCGTTTGCGCTCCCGCGGCGCCGATCAGCGTGACAGTGTACATCCGTTGGTTTCCGTTCCGCCTGATGAATGTCGCAAAAAAGCGACCGAGCGGCGTTCTAGACCGCTTTTTGCGATTGCGCCAGTGCCCGCAGCCGCATACACCCTGGCGTGGGACACCCTTCCCCAACGAAGGGCGCTTATCTGGAAGGATAGCATTTATGGCTACTCAACACACGGTGCCTGCGGGCGCCGCTCAAAAACCATCCGTGCGACCGGCTAATCCACGGTTTTCCTCCGGCCCCTGTGCCAAACCCCCCGTATTCGATCTGAATAAACTCTCCGGCGCGCCGCTAGGGCGGTCGCATCGTGCGGCCCCGGGTAAGGCGAAGCTGCAGGCCGCAATCGAGACCACGCGCGACGTTCTGGGCGTGCCGGCGGATTACAAAATCGGGATTGTGCCGGCCTCTGACACCGGCGCCTTTGAAATGGCGATGTGGTCACTGCTGGGCGAACGTCACGTTGAAATGGTCGCCTGGGAAAGCTTTGGCGCGGGCTGGGTCACAGATGTCGCCAAACAGCTGAAAATCGAGCACACGGCGCATACTGCGGACTATGGCGAGATCGTCGATATGGCTGCGCTGAATTATGACCACGACGTCTGCTTTACCTGGAACGGCACGACCTCGGGCGTGCGCCTGCCTTCGGGCGATGTGATTCCGGAAGACCGCAAAGGGCTCACCCTGTGTGATGCAACCTCGGCGGCCTTTGCAATGGATCTGCCCTGGGACAAACTCGATGTGACGACATTCTCCTGGCAGAAAGTGCTCGGTGGTGAAGCGGCGCACGGGATGCTGATCCTGAGCCCGCGCGCGGTGGAACGGCTGGAAAGTTACACGCCGCCATGGCCCCTGCCCAAGATTTTCCGTCTGACGAAAGGTGGCAGGCTTATCGACGGGATCTTTACCGGTGCCACGATCAACACGCCGTCAATGCTCTGTGTCGAAGACTATCTTCTGGCGCTCGACTGGGCTAAATCAGTGGGTGGTCTTAAGGGGCTGATTGCGCGGGCAGATGCCAATACGGCGGCCATTTCCGCCTTTGCAGAGACGCATGACTGGATCGGTTTCCTCGCCCGTGATCCTGCAACACGCTCCAATACTTCCGTGTGTTTGAAATTCACCGACGACCGGATCGCGGACGGCGCGGGCTTTGCGAAAGCGGTGGCTGCACGGCTTGCGGAGGAGGACGTGGCCCTAGATATCGGCGCCTATCGCGACGCACCTGCAGGTCTGCGGATATGGTGCGGTGGCACGGTCGAAACCGCGGATATTGAGGCTATGCTGCCCTGGCTCTCATGGGCGTTTGAGACCGAAATCGCGGCACAGATGGCGCAGGCGTAACCGCCCGCCTCTTTCCCCTATCACAGAAAACACAGATAACGGAGTCCGTCATGGCCCCCAAAGTACTCATCTCCGACCAACTCTCAGAAGCCGCCGTTCAGATTTTCCGCGATCGCGGCATCGATGTCGATTTTCAGCCCGACGTGGGCAAGGACAAAGAAAAACTGGCCGAAATCATCGGTAACTACGATGGTCTTGCGATCCGCTCGGCCACCAAAGTCACGCAAAAGATCATCGATGCGGCGGACAATCTCAAGGTGATCGGCCGGGCCGGGATCGGCACTGACAACATCGACAAGGATGCCGCTTCGCAGAAGGGCATCATCGTGATGAACACGCCCTTCGGCAATATGATCACCACGGCCGAGCACGCCATTGCAATGATGTTCGCCGTAGCGCGGCAGATCCCTGAAGCATCCGCCTCGACCAATGCCGGTAAATGGGAGAAGTCGAAATTCATGGGCGTGGAGCTTACCGGTAAAACGCTCGGCGTGATCGGAGCCGGTAATATCGGTGGAATCGTCTGTGACAGGGCGCGCGGGCTGGACATGAAGGTGATCGCCTATGACCCGTTTCTCGGGCAGGAAAAAGCCGATAAGATGCAGGTAGAAAAGGTTGATCTTGATGCGCTGCTGGCACGGGCTGATTTCATCACGCTGCACGTGCCCTTCACCGATCAGACGGCGAATATCCTGAGCCGCGAAGCGCTGGCGAAGACGAAAAAAGGCGTGCGGATCATCAACTGCGCCCGCGGCGGTCTGGTCGATGAGGAAGCGCTGGCAGATGCGCTGAAATCGGGCCATGTGGCCGGTGCTGCCTTTGACGTTTTCGCAAAGGAACCAGCGACAGAGAACCCGCTTTTCGGACTGCCCAACGTGGTCTGCACACCTCATCTGGGGGCCGCCACATCCGAGGCGCAGGAGAACGTCGCTCTGCAGGTTGCGGAACAGATGTCAGATTATCTGCTGACCGGTGCAGTCTCTAATGCGCTGAATATGCCTTCCGTCACCGCCGAAGAGGCCAAGATCATGGGTCCGTGGGTCAAACTTGCCGGACATCTGGGGGCTTTCATCGGACAGATGACGGATGAGCCAATTCGCGCCATCAACATCCTTTATGACGGCGTGGTGGCCACGATGAATCTCGAGGCGCTCAATTGCGGCGTCATCGCGGGCATCATGAAAAAGGCCAATCCGGATGTGAACATGGTGTCTGCCCCGGTGATCGCTCAGGAGCGCGGCATCCGTGTCTCCACCACCAACCAGGCGAAATCCGGCGCTTTTGACGGTTATATCAAGGTGACCGTTGTGACCGCAGAGCGCGAGCGGTCGGTCGCGGGTACTGTCTTTTCCGACGGCAAGCCGCGGTTCATCCAGATCAAGGGCATCAATATCGACGCCGAGATTGGTGCGCATATGCTCTACACCACCAACGAGGATGTCCCGGGCATCATCGGCGCGCTCGGGCAAACCATGGGCAGCAACGGAGTGAACATCGCAAACTTTACCCTCGGGCGGTCCGCTGCCGGAGGTGAGGCGATTGCGCTTTTGTATGTGGATGAGCCTGTGCCCGCAGACGCGCGCGCAAAGCTTGCCGAGACCGGTCTTTTTAAACAGATCAAGCCATTGCAGTTCGACGTCGCCTGACCGGCGTGACTGCCGGAGTTCACGGACCTCCGCGCAACTGACATGATCCTTTCTGCGGTTTTCAACAAGGTAACCTGTCGCGTGTCACGCGGCAGGTTTCTGCCTTCAGCAGGCGGCGGGACCGGTCTCCGAACCCGCCTGACAACAGTCCGGCAACAGAGTATTTACGTGCTTTCGGCGGGATCAGAGACCGCGCGCAACTCTGTCAGTCCGGTGTGTTTCAGGAACGGCGTATCGCCGGCACGGGACAATATGAGGCTTTTACAGACCGGATCATTTGTTGATTTCTTCGATGCATCGCCATACTTGCCGGCGGTTGGTCTGCAAGAGGTTGGTCTGTAAGAGAGAGTAACAAGTGAAATCGGGAAAGCGCAAACGACGGATGGCGCCGGAAGGCCGCTGCGAAACGATCCTGGATGCGTTTTTCGCCGGCTCTGTCCGCTGGAAAGCGGATGACATTCATGAAATGCGGATTTTCTCCGAGGTCCTTGCCAGGCCCGGAAATGACATACTCCATCGTCAGATTTTCAACGCCACGGCGGCTGTGGTCAACACGGCGCTGCAACGGGAGATCACCGACGGCGCGCCTGAAAGCACGTTGGATGTGGCAGATGCCGGTCTGACGTCAGAGATCACCGTCGGGCCGGGCCGGAGCGTTGACTTGCAGACCGTAAAAGAACTGAAGCCACGGATCTGTGACATGACACCGTGCGGCATTGTCGAAGCAGCCGACATCGCGCAGAAACAGGCAGGAACCGGATAAACGAGGGCATTGCCGTTTTCCGGTGTAATTAGTGATCTAAATATACGGCGTGCGCCCGCTGTGGAGAACCGAGCCATGAACCACGAAACCGAAAAGCTTACCTTTGAGGACGACGAGGGGGCGTCCCGGTCTACCTGGATCGCAGCCGCACTGGTGCTGGTCATAGCCGGATGGATGGGCAGCGGTTATTTTCTGCCCGCCGAAAATACGCAGCCACAGCAATCTGTCGACGAGGGCATGGCACCTGTTGCGGTAACCGTTGAAAACTCCACAGCCAAACCAGTAACGCTGTATTTCCGCGCCGAAGGTCAGGCGCAGCCAGACCGGGATACGGCGATCCGTGCGGAAAGCTCCGGCGATGTGGCCGAGATCATGGTCGCCAAGGGTGAGGATGTCGAGGAAGGCGCGGTCATCGCGCGTCTCACGTCAACGCGCGCCGATGCCGATTTTGCGCGCGCGAGGCAGGAACTGGCAAGCGCCCGGCGGGAGTTTGACAATGCGATGGAACTGCTGAACCGCGGTGTCTCCACCGCAGATCGCGTCAGTGACGCGCGGGCGGATCTGGCGGCGGCAGAAGCCTCCGTGGCAGCCGCAGAGGAAACGATAAAAGCACTGATGGTCGTGGCCCCCTTTGCCGGGCGGATCGAGAGACTGACGCTGGACCCGGGAGAGTTCGTGCAGGTCGGGGCCGAGGTCGGACGGATCGTGGACAACACGCCGCTGACCGTCGCTATTCAGGTGCCGCAACAGGCGTTGCGCCGGATCGCAGGTGGCCAGACGGCAAGCATCAGCTTCATTACCGGCGAAGAACGCGAGGGCACGGTCGGCTTTGTCGGAACATCTGCAAATGCCGAGACGCGGACGTTCCTCGCAGAGATCGACGTGCCGAACGAAGGCGGGGCGATCCCCGCCGGCATCTCCGCAGAAATCCGCATTCCCACCGGCCAGGCTCTGGCCCATTTCATCCGGCCATCCACCGTATCGCTGAATCCCGACGGCCGTCTGGGCGTGAAGACGGTGACTGAAAACGATCAGGTTGCGTTCAGCGACATCGAGGTCGTGCGCGCGGAAATCGACGGAATCTGGGTGACCGGACTGCCGGAAACCGCGCGTATTATCACGGTGGGCCAGGGCTTTGTGAATGCGGGCGAGACGGTCCGGCCTTCGACGGCGCCTGAGGCGGCAGACGCTGTGGCGCAGGAGAACTGAGCTTATGAATAGCATCATTGACGCCGCATTCTCACGCGGCCGCGTTATCATCATGGCGCTGATGATGATCCTGGGCGTGGGTGCCTGGGCCTATGTCTCGATCCCAAAAGAGGCCAACCCGGAAGTGCCGCTGCCGCTGGTCTATGTCTCGACCGGGCTTGAAGGGATCAGCCCGGCCGATGCCGAGCGTCTGCTGATCGAACCGATGGAGGCACAGTTCGCGGCCATCACCGGTCTGGAGAACATGGAGAGCCATGCGTCAGAGGGCTTTGCCAGCGTCCAGCTGGAATTCACGCCTGGCGGCGACATCGAGGAGGCGCTCGACAAAGTGCGCGAAGCGGCTGACCGGGCGGAGGGAGATTTGCCCGAAGATGCCTATGACCTGACCATCACCGAGATCAACACAGCCCTTTTTCCGATCATCACCGCGATCATCTCCGGCCCGGTTCCGGAGCGGACCCTGAATGATCTGGCCGATGACGCCCAGGCCGCAATCGAAGGGCTGGCAGGTGTGCTGGAGGTCGATATCGGCGGCGCACGGGATGAATTTCTCGAGGTGCTGATCGACCCGACGGTATTCCAGACCTACAACCTGAGCTTCGACGAACTCATCAGCCAGCTCCAGCGCAACAACCGGCTGATCGCGGCGGGTGCCATTGAAACGGGTGGCGGGCGCATCGTGCTCAAAGTACCGGGGCTGATCGAGGATCTGGACGATGTGATGCAGATCCCCGTCAAGGTGCGCGGCGATGCGGTTGTCACCTTCGAGGACGTGGCCACCGTGCGGCGGACTTTTCAGGACCCGACGGGTTTTGCGCGGATTGACGGACAACCAGCATTGGCGCTGGAGGTCAAAAAGCGCTCCGGGGCCAATATCATCGACACCGTTGCCGCCACCAAAGAGAGGCTCGAAACACTGCGGGCCGACTGGCCGGAGAGCGTTCAGGTGACTTACCTTCAGGACCAGTCCGAGCAGGTCGAAACGCTTTTGTCGGATCTGGAGGCCAATGTCATTGCCGCCGTTATACTCGTGATGATCGTCATAGTCGCAGCCCTTGGAGTGCGCTCGGCGATCCTTGTGGGGCTTGCCATCCCCGGTGCGTTTCTGGCCGGCGTTATTGCGCTCTGGGGCATGGGGTTCACCATGAACATCGTCGTGCTGTTTTCGCTGATTCTGGTCGTGGGTATGCTGGTGGACGGGGCGATCGTCACCACCGAGCTGGCGGACCGGAAGTTGCAGGAAGGTGCGCCCCCGCGCGAGGCTTACGCTCACGCCGCCAAACGTATGGCCTGGCCGATCATTGCCTCGACGGCGACGACGCTGAGCGTGTTCTTTCCGTTGCTTTTCTGGACCGGCATGGTGGGCGAGTTTATGAAATTTCTGCCGATCACTGTCATCCTGACGCTGGCTGCATCGCTCTTTATGGCGCTGATCTTTATCCCGGTGCTTGGTGGTCTGATCGGCAAGCGGCCTGCTCAGACGGCGGCATCCAAACGCGCCTTGCACGATGCCGAACGGGGCGATCCGCGCCGTATCGGCGGGTTGACCGGTCTTTATGTACGGCTGCTCGAACGGGCAATCCTGCGCCCCGGAGCCACCGCCTTGCTTGCGATAGCGCTTCTGCTTGGCGGTTTCGGGCTATACGGTGAATTCGGCAAAGGGCTGACATTCTTTCCGTCCGTCGAGCCGGAATTCATGCAGGTACAGGTCCGCGCCCGCGATAACTTCTCGATTTACGAGCGGGACGCGCTGGTGCGCCGGGTCGAGGCGCGGTTGCTGGGGTATAACGAGATCGCATCGGTTTATGCGCGTTCGACGATGAGCGCCGGACAGGGTGATGAGGAAACGATCGGCACGCTGCAACTGGAGCTGACCGACTGGAACGCGCGCCGGACGGCCGCTGAGATCGGCAATGACATCCGGCGCGACGTGGCTGACATCGCGGGCATCGACCTACAGGTACAGACTGAAAGCGGCGGGCCGACCAGCGGCAAGCCGGTGAACCTTCAGATCGCCGCGCGCAATCCTGCCGTACAGGGCGCAGCGGTTGAAAACGTCCTGTCGATCATGGAGCGGATCGGAGGTTTTACCGATGTGACCGACACCCGCCCGTTGCCAGGGGTCGAGGTGTCGATACTGGTCAACCGGGCAGAGGCCGCGCGCTACGGGGCTGACGTCAGCCTTCTCGGGCAGGCCGTGCAATTGCTGACCCAGGGCATTGCGGTGGCGGAATACCGCCCCGATGATGCGGATGGCGAGCTTGATATCCGGGTCCGGTTCCCGGCAGAGGAACGTTCGCTCTCGGAACTGGGCAACCTGCGGGTTCCGACCTCAGCGGGGCTGGTACCCGTTTCGAACTTCGTGACCTTCGCGCCGTCCGAACGCACCGGCACGATCGCCCGGATCAACGAAAGCCGCGTGGTGTCTGTCGAGGCCAATGTCGCAGCCGGGGTTCTTGTGAATGATCAGATCACCGCCCTTCAGGCAGCGCTCGACAGCGCAGAGCTTCCCGCTGGGGTGACCTACAGCTTTGCCGGCGAGGCCGAAGACCAGGCCGAGACCATGGTGTTTCTCGGCGGCGCCTTTGTGGCGGCGATCTTTCTGATGCTGGTCATTCTGGTGATCCAGTTCAACAGTTTCTATCAGGCGTTTGTGGTGATGAGCGCGATCATCTTTTCGGTGGCGGGTGTGCTTCTGGGCCTGCTTATCACCGGGCGCCCCTTTGGCGTTGTCATGGGCGGGATCGGGGTGATCGCGCTTGCGGGGATCGTCGTCAACAACAATATCGTATTGATTGATACCTATAACGATCTGAAACGCACAGGCCTTTCCCCGCGCGAAGCGGCGTTGCGGACCGGCGCGCAGCGTCTGCGGCCCGTGATGCTGACTTCGGTCACCACGGCACTGGGGCTGATGCCTATGGTACTGGGCGCTAACCTGAACTTTTTCACCCGGGAGATCGTCTTTGGTGCGCCTTCCACACAGTACTGGACGGAGCTTTCGAGTGCCATCGTGGGAGGCCTGGTCGTCGCGACGCTGCTGACCCTGATCCTGACCCCGGCGATGCTGATGCTCGGCGAGAAGCTTCCGGGCAGGCCAGGGGACCACGCCGCTCCGCCGGCAGTTGATCCGAAATTCAGCGGGTCCGGAAAGGCTGCAGACCATGCACCCCTTGCGCCATCCTGATGCTCTGCCGCGTGCGCCCGGGATTCAACGGGCGGCGGAACTAACGCGATCTGACCGGCTTTTGTGGGCGCACCCGGCAGCCGGTCCTGGAACTGTGTTCCGCCGGGCGGTCTGATCGCGGGACCAGCAGGCAGCACCGGATGCTACGCCGGATCCGGTGGCTGTCGTGAATTGCCGGCCGCCTCCGGGTGGCCTTCGCAAGGATAGCTGTTGAATTTTTCCGCCCCTTCCCTCACACGGAGGGCATCACCCGCCCGCCAGGGAAACTTTTCTTTTTCAGCCAAGCGGTGCAGGCAACGCGCTGCCCGCCGGGAGCCGGACATGCATGATCCGATCTATGCCATAGGTGATATCCACGGCCAGCTCGAAGAGCTTGAGCGGGTGCTGTCACTCATTGAAAAGGACGGCGGGCCGGAGGCTGAGATTGTGTTTGTCGGCGATTATGTCGATCGCGGGCCGGAGAGCCGCGGTGTTGTTGAACATCTGATGAAGGCGCAGTCAGAGGGTCGCCCCTGGCGGATGATCCGCGGCAACCACGACCGGTATCTGACCCGGTTTCTGGATGATGCGACGGTGTACGACCCGGCCACGAGTGCCGGCCTGTTCTGGTTTAACCCCCGGCTCGGGGGCGACAAGACGCTGGCCTCTTACGGCGTGACTGCTGTCGACGGAGAGCCTGTGGCACCTGTTCATGCCGAAGCTGTGGCGGCTGTCCCTCAGGCACACCGGGATTTTCTGGCCGGCCTGCCGCTGACATTCCGCAAAGACGGGTTGCTTTTCGTGCATGCGGGTTTGCGGCCTGGCGTACCGCTCAGCGACCAGGCGGAAGATGATCTGGTATGGATCCGGAAAGAGTTTCTTGAATACAAAGGCTCGTTCGGCCCGCTCGTCGTGCATGGGCATACGGCACTGGAGCATCCGGAACACGCCGGAAACCGGGTTAATCTCGAT
This sequence comes from Roseobacter sp., assembly GCF_024639605.1. Classification (GTDB taxonomy): domain Bacteria; phylum Pseudomonadota; class Alphaproteobacteria; order Rhodobacterales; family Rhodobacteraceae; genus Roseobacter. The sequence goes on from NZ_JAHEHZ010000014.1 coordinate 15,725, forward strand.
GGCGGCGCGGGATATTTCCGACCACTGCACGCGGCAGTTTTTGAAGGAAGTGACTGCTGGCTGTTGTCAGATGCGGGCCGGCTGCCACTTCGGAAATAAATCAACCCCAATCATGGTCCACCCGGGCAGACCCGGGCCATAAATGCTCAGGGTCGGGCGACCACCAAAAAAGCATACACGCGATCCGGGGTTGACGAGATGTCATGCGGCGCGTCACCCGAAGCATGAGAATGCACGGCAGCGCAAGCCTCGCCTGCCCGCCCGGTGTCAGCGTGAAAAAACTGTCGCCGGTCCATCGGTTGCTCAGGTCCAGTCGAGCACCACTTTGCCCGACTGGCCGGATTTCATCGCCGCAAACGCCGCCTCGAAATCATCGACGGCAAAGCGATGCGTAATGACCCGGCTGACATCCAGGCCGTTCTGAAGCATGGCGATCATTTTGTACCAGGTCTCGAAAATCTCTCGCCCGTAAACGCCCTTTATGGTGATTGCTTTGAAGACGATACGGCTCCAGTCGACGGGGCTCTTGCCAGGCGGAATGCCCAGCATCGCAATGCGCCCGCCCATGGTCATTGCATCCACCATCTGATCGAGCGCACGTTGATTGCCCGACATCTCGAGGCCGACGTCAAAGCCCTGTTTCATCTTCAGATCAGAGACTGTTTCGGCCAGATCCTGCTCTGCCACATTGACCGGTACAACATCGGCGACTTCAGCGGCCAGACGCAGCCGGTCAGGGTTCACGTCCGTAATGACCACATGGCGCGCGCCCGCGTGCCGCGCCACGGCGGCGGCCATAATCCCGATGGGCCCGGCGCCGGTGATCAGTACATCCTCGCCGATCAGATCGAAGCTGAGTGCTGTGTGGACAGCATTACCGAGCGGGTCGAGAATGGCGCCAATATCATCGGGAATGTCATCCGGCAACGGCACGACGTTAAAGGCCGGCAGCCTGAGATACTGCGCAAACGCGCCCTGTTCGTTGACGCCGATGCCGCGGGTTGCCGGATCAAGATGGAACTTGCCGGCCCGGCTCTGGCGCGACGTTTTGCCGATGAGATGGCCCTCGCCTGAACAACGCTGTCCGATCTCCAGATCGGTGACATTGCGGCCGAGCCCGACGATTTCGCCGGCGAATTCGTGGCCGGTGATCATCGGCACAGGCACAGTTGAGGCGGCCCAGTCGTCCCAGTTCCAGATGTGAATATCGGTCCCGCAGATCCCCGTTTTCTTTATCCTGATCAGTACGTCATCGGGTCCGGGTTCAGGCACCGGCGCGTGGATCATCCAGAGGCCTTCGCGCGGATGAAGTTTGGACAGTGCCTTCATTTCATTGGTCATTTTAATACTCCGCAGGCTTTGCCGGCCGTTTCAAAAGCGTCGAGCGCAAACGAAAGATCCTGCTGTGTCAAAGCGGCGTTCATTTGTGTTCTGATCCGCGCCTCACCCCGGGGTACGACCGGGAAAAAGAAACCTGACACAAACACCCCCTCTTCGAAAAGACGTGCGGCCATATCCTGTGCCAGCTGCGCTTCGCCCAGCATGACAGGCACAATCGGATGCTCGCCAGGCAGCAGATCAAATCCGAGCGCTTCGAGCCCGCTGCGCCAGATGCGCGTATTCTCAAATAGTTGCGCACGCAGATCATCGCCGGCCTCAACGAGATCCAGCGCCTTAAGCCCGGCGGAAACAATTGCCGGCGGCAGCGAGTTTGAAAAAAGATAAGGCCGCGCGCGCTGGCGCAACAGATCGATCACCGGTTGCGCGCCTGCAATATAGCCACCGATGGCGCCGCCAAGCGCCTTGCCCAGCGTGCCGGTCAGAATGTCGGCCTTTACGCCGGCGTGTGCCGGAGTGCCGGCACCCTTCGGCCCCATGAACCCGGTGGCGTGGCAATCATCGACCATCAGCATGGCGTCATATTTTTCCGCCAGTGCTTTGATGCCGGACAGGTTGGCAAGATAACCGTCCATGCTGAAAACCCCATCGGTCGCAATCAGGATAAACCGCGCGCCCTCACTGCGGGCGAGCTGCAGCTGCCCTTCCAGATCGGTCATATCGGAATTGGCGTAGCGATAGCGTTTCGCTTTGCAGAGCCTGATACCGTCGATGATGGATGCATGATTGAGTGCGTCCGAAACGACGGCATCTTCCGGGCCAAGCAGCGGCTCAAAGAGACCGCCGTTGGCGTCAAAGCAAGCCGCGAAAAGAATCGAATCGTCATGCCCGAGGAACTGCGCAAGTCGCTGCTCAAGCTGACGGTGCAGGTCCTGCGTGCCGCAGATAAACCGCACAGAAGCCATGCCGAACCCCCGGGGCACCATGGCATCCTGTGCAGCCGTGATCAGGTCGGGGTGATCCGCAAGTCCGAGATAATTATTTGCGCACAGATTGATAACCTCCTGGTCGCCGACTGAGATCCTGCCGCCCTGCGCCGAGGTGATGAGGCGCTCGCGTTTCATTATTCCGTCCGCCTCGATCCGGTTCAGCGTGTCAGAAATATGGTCGAGAAATGCGTGCGTCATGAGAGACTCCCTTCGCCCGTGGTCTAGCACGCCTTCGAGGAATCCGGAACTGCTGAATTACGAAATAGCGGATATTTTCCGTTTTAAAGGAATTCAACCGCCATGAACGACCAGAAAAATGCGTGCGGGTCCATTGGTTGCGGCAATCCTGTGCGGAACATCAACAGCATACCGTGCAGTATCTCCTGCAAGCAGACGCTGTGTGTCTTCGCCACTGGTCACGCTGATTGTGCCCGCGATGACTGTCAGATGTTCACGCGCACCGCGGCTGTGGGGCTGACTGTCGAGGGCGCCACCCTCTTCAAAGCTTACCTCATAGACTTCGTGTTTGCCGGCTTCTTCGGGCGGAGAGAGAATCCTGATGCGGCATCCTGAGCCAAGGTTATCGATCGTCGGAACATCTGCTGCGCGCAAAAGTTCGATGCGGGCGGCGGCGGCAGCACCATCAAGAAGGCCCGCGAAATCGACCTGCAACGCCCGGGTCAGGTTCCACAGGGTCGCAATTGTCGGGCTGCTTTCGCCGCGCTCAATCTGGCTCACCATGGACCGGGAAACACCGGAAAGACGTGCCACTGCATCGAGCGACAGACCCTGGGAGCGCCGGGCATCTTTCAGCCGCGCGGGAAGCTGCGTGAGGATAGTATCTGAATTTTCCGTCATATAAGCGGTTTCGCCGATATCCCGGAGGCTGTCAACGCTGTGACATCCGTTGCTGACGATACGTCGTGGCTGACTTCCCCGTCCCGTCCGGGCATACTCAGGTGGGAAAAAGAACGGGAGACTGACATGGCACGCGAAATCGTACTTCTGGACGGCGCACGCACTGCGATCGGCACTTTCGGCGGCGCGCTCGCCGATACGCCGCCCATTGAGCTTGGTACGGTGGCGGCAAAGGCAGCGCTCGAACGATCAGGCGTTGAGGGCGCGCAGATCGGTCACGTCGTTTTTGGCCACGTGATCAATACCGAGCCGCGTGACATGTATCTCAGCCGGGTGGCCGCGATGCAGGCCGGTGTGCCTGAGACCGTGCCCGCGATGAACGTGAACCGGCTTTGCGGCTCGGGGGCGCAGGCAATTGTCTCGGTTATTCAGTCTCTGATGCTGGGGGATGCGGACTTCGGGCTCGCGGGGGGTGCGGAGAATATGTCGCGCTCGCCTTTCATCATGCCACAGCAACGCTGGGGTGCGAAAATGGGCGACGTTACAAGCCTTGATATGATGCTGGGCGCGCTGAATTGTCCCTTCGGAACCGGGCACATGGGTGTGACGGCTGAAAACGTCGCCGCGGAGCACGGGATCAGTCGTGAAGATCAGGATGCATTTGCCCTGCAAAGTCAGGAGCGCGCGGCCAGGGCCATCTCGGAAGGCCACTTCGCCAGCCAGATCGCGCCGGTAGAAGTGCGTGTAAAGCGCGACACGGTGGCGTTTGACACGGATGAACATCCCAAAGGTACAACCGCCGAAGCGCTGGCCGGGCTGCGCACAGTCTTTCAGAAAGACGGGACGGTGACAGCCGGCAATGCCAGCGGAATCAATGACGGTGCCGCAGCGGTCGTGATGGCGAGCGCGGAGGCGGCAGAGGCCGCCGGCCTGAAGCCGAAAGCGCGGATTCTCGGTTATACCCATGCCGGGGTGCGTCCGGAGGTGATGGGAATCGGGCCGGTTCCCGCCGTGGAAAAACTGTTTGAGAAAACCGGACTGAGCGCGGGTGATTTTGATGTTATTGAAAGCAATGAGGCTTTTGCTGCCCAGGCGCTTGCCGTTTCCGGCGCGCTCGGGTTTGACCCGGCAAAGGTGAACCCCAACGGCGGGGCGATTGCTCTCGGCCATCCTGTCGGCGCAACAGGTGCAATTATTACCGTCAAAACGCTCTATGAGCTCGAACGGACGGGTGGCAAGCGCGGGCTGATCACGATGTGCATCGGCGGCGGTCAGGGCATAGCACTCGCGATCGAGCTGCTATAGGCGGCGCGGAACGCTGATCATAACGAAACGGGAGGGCGCGCACCTGCGCCTGCCTTCCCGTGGTATTTCATACACAAAGCGGTCAGAAGAGCGCCAGATCCACGAGAATCAGCGTAAGAGACCCTGAAATACCAATGGTGACGCCGAGAATGACCGCGCCGAGCACCCAGCGGAAAAGGCCGCGTTCTTTTTGCGGCGGCTCCGGATTGCCCTGCCGGATCAGCGCGTTTTCCACAAGCACCGGCAGACGCGGACCGAAACGGGCCATGACGCGGGCGGTTTTCGCAAAATCACCGAGAGCGGCGCGAGGGCCGATTGTCTGCGCGATGTAGTCGGACACGATCGGGCTTGCGACCTGCCAGATGTTGATCTGCGGGTTCAGAGAACGCGCAACACCTTCGACAACGACCATGGTCCGTTGCAGCAGTATAAGCTCGGTGCGGGTTTCCATGCCGAAACGCTCCGTCACCTCAAACAGATAGCTCAGAAGACGACCCATCGAGATTTTCGACGCATCCATCCCGAAAATCGGCTCACCCACAGCGCGCAGCGCGCGGGCGAATTCATCCACGTCTTTGTCCGCCGGGACATAGCCCGCCTCAAAATGCACCTCTGCCACGCGTTTATAGTCGCGCCGGATGAAGCCATAGAGGATCTCGGCATAGACCCTGCGGGTGTATTCATCGATGTGCCCCATTATGCCAAAATCATAGGCCACGATATTGCCGTTTGGCGCGACCTTGAGATTGCCCTGGTGCATGTCGGCGTGAAAATAGCCGTCGCGCAGCGCGTGGTTCAGAAAAAGCTGCAGCACCCGGTCACCCAGCAGAATGCGGTCGTGACCGGCAGCATCAATCGCTGCGTTGTCACCCATCGGAACGCCGTCAGCCCAGCCCAGCGTCATCACGCGGCGGGCGGAATATTCCCATTTGACACGGGGCAGCTGGAAGCCATTGTCTTTCTCAGTATTGGCCGCAAATTCAGCAGCTGAGGAAGATTCAAGCCGCAGATCCAGCTCTCCCTGCACCACGCCGTCGAAGTGTTCGATCACATCGATGGGCCGCAGCCGCCGCGAGCCCGGCGAGCAGAAATCGATCACAGATGCGGCAAGATAAAAGGCATCGATATCTTTGCGGAAGGCTTTTTCGATACCGGGGCGCAAGACTTTGACGGCGACTTCTTCGCCTGAGGCCGAAAGCCGCGCGCGGTGCACCTGAGCGATCGACGCGGCCGCCACAGGTTCGCTGAACTCAGAGAACATGCGGTCAACGGGCATACCAAGTTCGCGTTCGACTTCGGCCTTGGCCGTGCTCACAGGGAACGGTGGGAGTTTGTCCTGCAGCACGCGCAGTTGCAGCGCCATCTCGTCGCCCACCACATCCGGGCGTGTCGAGAGGATCTGGCCGAATTTGATGTAGGCCGGACCAAGCGCTGTAAGCGCGCGGGTGACCGGCGGCATGGTTGTGTCACCGGCGTAGCCCAGAAACGTGAACGGCATGGCCAGAGTGCGCGCCACCAACCGGACAGAAGCCGGCGTATCGAAGGCGTCGAGCACGGCATTCATTGCGCCCGTCCTCTGGAACGTGGCGCCGGTGCGGATCAACCGCCAGATATTGTGCGGGCCCCGCATGGATCAGAGTTTCCAACCCGAGTGCAAACAGGCGACGCCCATCGACAGATTGCGGTATTTCGTCTGCTCAAAGCCTGCACTGCGCACCATCTGCAGGAAGGTTTCCTGATCGGGGAACCGGCGGATTGATTCGACCAGATACTGATAGCTGTCCCGATCTCCGGCGATCATCTGGCCCATGCGCGGGATCACGTTGAAACTGTAGAGATCATACGCCTTCTGCATCGCCGGGTTTGGCAGCTGGCTGAACTCGAGCACCATCAGGCGGCCTCCGGGTTTCAGCACGCGAAACGCTTCGTTCAGCGCTTCCTGAGGGCGGGTTACGTTCCGGATCCCGAAAGATATCGTATAAACGTCAAAGCTGTTATCGGCAAAAGGCAGCGCCATCGCATCGCCGGTGACCCAGTCGAGCTGATCGTGCATCTGCAGCGCTTCGGCACGCTGGCGGCCTTCGACCAGCATGGCCTCCGTGAGGTCCAGCACCGTGGCATGACCCTCGCCCGCGCGTTTAAGGAACCGGAATGCGATATCGCCGGTGCCGCCCGCCACATCCAGCAGCTTCTGCCCGGCGCGCGGGGCGAGCCAGTCCATCATCGCGTCTTTCCAGACCCGGTGAATACCAGCGGACATCACATCATTCATCACATCGTATTTGCCGGCGACCGAGCTGAATACGACGCGCACGCGTCCGGCCTTTTCGCCCTCGGGCACATCTTCAAAGCCGAAATGGGTGGTTTTGTCGTCTCGGTCAGTCATCGGGTCTTGTGATCCTTTATGTTCGGTCTTTGTTATAGGCCTCAGGGGGGCATGTACAATGCGGCCCTTTGGTCACAGGGAAAAGTGCGGATGCAGCCGGATGCGGGCACCGAATGGAAAGAGACCCGGCTTGCAGGCTGGGGCAGAACGCTGCGGGTGCTGGTCTGCGGGCTTTTCGTGGTCGTGGCGCTGGTGCTGATTGTGCATCCGCAGACACCGGTTTCAGGATCGTGGGTTGCACGCGGGATACTGATGGTGATCATCGCCGTTTTCTTCCACAAGATCGCGGCGGCCTTTTTCGACCGTATTCTGTGGAATGATACGGGCCTTCGGTTTGCGCCCGTTCTGGGCCCCGTGCGTCGCTTTGACTGGGCGGATCTGACCGGGGTAAAGACTGAAATGAAAGGCCGCGCGACAGTGCTGAATTTTGGCAGGTGGCGCAGGCTGAGGCTCTTCTGGAGCTATGACAGCTACCGCGAGATCGCCGATCTTGCTGAACGAAAGATGGAAGATGCCTGAACTGCCCGAAGTAGAGACTGTGCGCCGCGGCCTGAGCCCGGTGATGGAGGGCGCGGTGATCGCGCGGGCGGATGTGAACCGCCCCGATCTGCGCTGGCCGTTTCCGGCCCGCATGGCAGATCGGCTGACCGGCGCGCGGGTACAGCAACTGCGGCGGCGCTCGAAGTACATTCTCGCCGATCTCGACACCGGCGAGACGCTGCTCATCCATCTGGGCATGTCTGGGCGGATGCTGATCTCAGGTGATCCCGCAGACACGGAGATGGCCGGGAAGATGCCCGGTCGGTTTGTGCATGCGCATCCCGCACCTGAGAAACACGATCATGTGGTGTTTCACATGGACAACGGCGCGCGCGTCACCTTCAACGATCCGCGCCGCTTTGGCGCGATGGATCTGATGGACACGGCGACGGCAGAAAGCCACAAGCTGCTCGCCGTGCTGGGCCCCGAACCGCTGGGCAATGATTTTCACGAAGCACACCTCGCGAGCGCCTTTCATAAACGGATGATGCCGGTGAAATCTGCGCTGCTCGATCAGAAGATCGTCAGCGGACTGGGCAACATTTACGTCTGTGAGGCGCTTTTCCGGGCAGGAATCAGCCCGTCACGCAAGGCAGGGCGGATTTCTGCGCAGCGCGTGGCCGCTCTTGTCCCGATCATCCGGCAGGTGTTGTCGGAAGCCATCGACGCAGGTGGTTCGAGCCTGCGTGATTTCCGCCAAGCTGATGGAGAACTTGGATATTTTCAGCATACTTTCGACGTTTACGGACGCGAAGGCGCACCATGCAGAACAACAGGTTGTCGTGGCGTCATCCGTCGAATCGTGCAGTCCGGACGCTCATCTTTCTATTGCGCACAATGCCAAAGATAGCTTGAAGTGGCTCTTACCCGTGGTATGCACTGCGGTTCCAGCAACAACCGAGAGCTCTCCGGATGGCCTTTGAGACGATAATCTTTGATGTCGACAACCATGTGGCAACTATTACCCTCAACCGGCCCGACGCGCTGAATGCGCTGAACGACGAGTTGATGCGCGAACTTGCAGAAGCCCTGAAGGACGCCCAGGAAAACGAAAAGGTGCGCTGCATCATCATTACCGGCTCTGAGAAAGCTTTTGCTGCCGGCGCCGACGTGGCGATGATGAAAGACAAAACCTTCGTCGAAGCCTTTTCAGGTGATCTTTTCACCCCCGAGACCGATCAGATCATGCGCGTGCGCAAGCCGATCATTGCCGCCGTTTCAGGCTATGCGCTTGGTGGCGGATGCGAGCTTGCGATGATGTGCGATTTTATCATCTGCTCGGAAAGTGCCAAGTTCGGCCAGCCCGAGGTCAACCTCGGTGTGGTTGCGGGCATCGGTGGCACCCAGCGCCTGACGCGACTGGTGGGCAAATCCAAGGCCATGGATATGAACCTGACGGGCCGCTTTATGGATGCCGAGGAAGCCGAGCGCTCGGGCCTGGTATCCCGCGTGGTGCCTGGCAAAAAGCTGATGGAAGAGGCGCAGAACGCCGCTCAGAAGATTGCTGAGAAATCCTCCGTCTCCGTGATGGTCATCAAAGAAGCCGTAAACCGGTCCTATGAAGTGCCGCTGAGTGAGGGGCTGCTCTTTGAAAGACGCATGTTTCATGCCCTCTTTGCGACCGAGGATCAGTCGGAAGGAATGTCGGCATTTCTGGAAAAACGCGAAGCACAGTTCCGCGACCGGTAAAAGCGCAACAGCCGGCCCCGTTCTGCGGGCCGCGCCCTCTCCCCGTCTTGCCACGGCAGTTTCTGCTGCATAGTAAGGTCTACGGCCTGCACCTGATCGCAGGACGATGGAGATTTGATGTCAGAGAATGCGGCACGCCGCTGAGGTCCGTCTGATCGGACCTGTCTAATCCGAAGCCCTTCCGCGCGTTACGCCGGGAGCCTGCTTCCGATGGCATTTCTCAGGATCAATCCGTTGAATATTTCAAAATATGAACAACGCGTGCTGCATGTGCTGGCACGGGGCGGCGCTATTCACTTCGAGCGCGCGCCAAATGGTAAAATCCGGGCCGTGACCTGCGTCACCCGGGACGGACATCTGCTCGAAGACTGCACCACGGCGGTTTTCGAGCGGCTGAAAAAGCGGCGGTTCATCAGGTCGGTGAACGGCACCCCTTACCGCGCGACGCGGTCTGGCATCGCGTCCGTCAGGGCGCAGGCAGACAACAGATAAGGACAGTATGACATGACAGACTTTGATATCCGGCCCGTTGTGGCCGATGACATCCCTCACCTGAAAACGGTGCTGGATGAGACCGGGCTTTTTCCGCCGGACATGCTGGCGGATCTGATGACGCCGGCGCTTTCCGGAGAGACGGGGGAGTTCTGGCTCGCAGGCTGCATCGCCGGTGTCCCGGTCGGGCTGTGCTACACAAAGCGCGAAGAGCTCGCAGAAGGCGCGTGGAACATGCTCGCACTTGGCGTGCGTCCTGCCTGCCGGCGCGACGGCCTTGGCCTTGCCCTTGTTAAGGGCGCCGAGGCGCATCTGCGCACCACCGGTGAGCGTCTGCTGATCGTGGAAACCTCCGGCACGGAGGATTTCGCGGCAGCGCGGGCGTTTTATGCCAGTGCAGGCTATGAACGCGAGGCATGCATCCGCGATTTCTGGGCCACCGGCGACGATAAGATCGTATTCCGCAAGCTGCTGGGCTGAAGCCGGGTCGCATCCGGCGGGCAGTCAACCCGCCGGATGACGATTTGCGGTTTGCAAAACCGGGCAATGTGTCTATAGACCGGCGCAATACATGCGCGTGCAGCCCGCTCTGGCTAGAATCACCTGATGGTCGCTCTGCGACCGGGTCGGGCTTTGTACGCATCAACATACGTAACGAACCCGACGAAAAGGTTAAGCACACATGGCAAATTCGCCCCAGGCAAAGAAACGCGCCCGTCAGAACGAAGCGCGTTTTCAGGTCAACAAAGCGCGTCGTTCGCGCATCCGCACATTTCTGCGCCGCGTAGAAGAAGCTATCGCTTCCGGCGACAAGGAAGCGGCAACAGCCGCCCTGCGCGCAGCTCAGCCCGAACTCATGCGTGGCGTGACCAAAGGTGTCTTTCACAAAAATACAGCATCGCGCAAAGTCTCGCGCCTTGCGTCCCGCGTGAAAGCGCTCGGCTGACAAGTAGTCAACGCGTTAATTCAGATTAACAAAAAATTAACGAAAGACGCCCGTTTTGGGGCGTCTTTTTTTATATTTATAAGGCGTTTTTGAGACTCCCGGAGATTCTTTTCAGAAAATTCAGAGTCAAGATTGAAGATCAGTTGCCGTGCTGCTCACGAAGTTGGTACCAAGATACAGCGATTCACTTCGCATTGGGGGGCAGGCCCCGGGACTGACGGTGTTGCGACCGTTTTTTTAAAACCCCGGGGGCTGGGTATCATGGCGACGCGATACCCTTGTCTGCAAGCGCTGTTACCAGTTGTTTGCCCTGTCAAAAGTACTGGGGACGGATGTTCGGATCCCTGACGCGCACTGTGGCGCGTTCGGTCTGTGCGTCCAAATCCGTGAAATGTCCGGTGGACCACCGCTCGTTTCTTTGGGACGGGAACAGCGGGGGTGTGTCTGACGCAAAATCGGCCGGGAGAATCCAGAAATGGACCGCCGGCGGCATGGGAACGCGAAAGGGAATACAGGTCAGATGACAAACGAAATGTGGGGACAGTTGAGGCAGCGGCTGCAAAAGACCGTAGGGCAGAATAATTTTAAGGCGTGGATCGAACCGATAGAATTCCGCTCCGCTGACGACGGGATCGCCGTCTTTCACGTGCCGACCAATTTTCTGGGCAATTACGTTAATCAGAATTACGCCGATATCATTCTGCACGAAGTGCGGGCCAGATCTCCCGAGGTGCGCCGTCTGAAGTTTGTGGTGCCCGCCCGCGTCGCCGGCTCCGAAGCCGCCAATACCGATACCGTGATCCACCGTGCCGTGCGCCAGGTGCAGAACGGCTCCGCCCTGACCACAGCCCCTCTGGACACCCGCTTCACCTTCGACTCCTTTGTTGTCGGTAAGCCGAATGAGCTTGCTCATGCAGCGGCAAAGCGTGTGGCAGAGGGTGGCCCTGTCACGTTTAATCCGCTCTTTCTCTATGGCGGCGTCGGCCTTGGCAAAACGCACCTGATGCATGCGATCGCGCATGAGCTGCGCTTGCGGCGTCCGGAACTGAATGTGCTTTATCTCTCCGCCGAGCAGTTCATGTATCGTTTTGTCCAGGCCCTGCGTGACCGTAAGATGATGGATTTCAAAGAGATTTTCCGTTCAGTTGATGTTCTGATGGTTGATGACGTGCAGTTCATCGCCGGAAAAGGCAGCACACAGGAAGAATTTTTCCATACCTTCAACGCGCTGGTGGATCAGAATAAACAGATTATCATTTCCGGTGACCGCGCCCCCGGCGAGATCAAGGATATGGAAGAGCGCGTGAAATCGCGTCTTCAGTGTGGTCTGGTCGTTGATCTGCATCCCACAGATTATGAACTGCGTCTTGGTATTCTGCAGAGCAAAGTGGAGCAGCAGCGCGCCAACTATCCCGATCTGGAAGTTGAGAACGGAGTTTTGGAGTTCCTCGCGCACCGTATCTCTACGAATGTCCGGGTGCTGGAAGGCGCGCTGACGCGGCTTTTTGCCTTTGCGTCGCTGGTCGGACGCGAGATCAATATGGAACTGACGCAGGATTGCCTCTCCGACGTGCTGCGTGCGTCCGAGCGCAAGATCACCGTCGAGGAAATTCAGCGCAAGGTCAGCGATCACTACAACATCCGGCTGAGCGATATGATCGGTCCCAAGCGGCTGCGGTCGTATGCCCGGCCCCGCCAGGTTGCGATGTATCTGTGCAAAAAGATGACATCGCGGTCGCTGCCGGAGATCGGGCGCCGGTTTGGCGGTCGTGATCACACCACAGTCATGCACGGCGTCAAACGCATTGAAGAGCTCAAGGTGCAGGACGGACAGATCGCCGAGGATCTGGAGCTGTTGCGCCGCGCCCTCGAAGAGTGATTTATGAAAGGCCTGCAGCGCTTTGAGGGTGCTGCGGGTCTTGACGCCCTGCCCGGTTCCGACGACTAATCCATAAAAGTCTTGTGAAGTCGGAGGAACTGGTTAACGTGCCTTTCCCGACCGTCGATAGGAAGTGGCATAATGAAGATCAGCATCGAACGCGCAGCCCTGCTCAAAGCCGTGTCTCAGGCACAGTCGGTTGTGGAGCGGCGCAACACAATTCCGATCCTGGCAAACGTGCTGATCGAGGCAGAAGGCAGCGATGCGACCTTCCGCGCAACAGATCTTGATATCGAGGTTGTCGACAAAGCACCGGCCCAGGTGGAACGTGCCGGTGCAACCACGGTAGCAGCAACCACATTGCATGAGATTGTGCGCAAACTGCCGGACGGGGCGCTGGTCACACTGACCGCAGACAGCGCCACCGGGCGGCTGACCGTTGAAGCCGGAAGATCGAATTTCTCGCTGGCGACGCTGCCAAAAGAAGACTTTCCGGTGATGGCTTCCTCCGAATATGCCTCAAACTTTTCGGCACCAGCGCCAGTGTTGCGACGGCTTTTCGACAAATCGAAATTTGCGATCTCAACAGAAGAGACCCGGTATTATCTGAACGGTGTGTACATGCATGTTTCCGATGCCGAAGGCGGCCGGGTGCTGCGCTGTGTGGCCACAGACGGGCATCGGCTGGCGCGGATTGACGCAGACCTGCCGGAGGGTGCCGCCGATATGCCGGGCGTTATCGTGCCCCGGAAAACGGTTGGCGAGCTGCGCAAACTGCTCGACGACGATGAGATGAAGATCGCGGTGTCGGTCTCCGAGACCAAAGTGCGCTTTGCCACGCCTGACATCACGCTGACCTCCAAAGTTATCGACGGCACCTTCCCCGATTACACGCGCGTCATTCCGCAGGGCAACACCCGCAAGATGGAAGTGGATGCCGCCGATTTTGCCCGTGCGGTGGACCGTGTGGCCACTGTGAGTTCAGAGCGGTCGCGCGCGGTGAAACTGCAACTAGACGAAGACCGGCTGGTGCTTTCGGTAAATGCGCCGGACTCCGGTGCCGCCGAAGAGGAACTGGCCGTGGCCTACGGCGACGAGCGTCTGGAAATCGGCTTTAACGCGAAGTATCTGCTGGAGATTGCCAGCCAGGTCGATCGTGAAAATGCCGTCTTTCTCTTTAACTCATCAGGTGATCCGACGCTGATGCGCGAAGGCAACGATCAGTCGGCGGTCTATGTCGTCATGCCGATGCGCGTCTGACTGTTGCCGCCGGCACACCGGTCCGACGCCGGTAGAAACGGGCCGTCATGCAGCTGTGCCTGAACTCGCTTTTGATTTCACATTTCCGCTCGCACAAAGTCGCGCGGATGGAGCCTGATGCGCGACCTGTGGCGCTCTTCGGGCCAAACGGGGCTGGCAAAACCAACATTCTCGAAGCGGTGTCGCTCTTTTCGCCCGGGCGAGGGCTGCGCCGGGCCAGCGCTCAGGATATGGCGCGCCGCCCCGAGGCGCTGGGATGGAAGATCACCGGCGGGCTGCGGTCATTGCATCAGCTGCATGAGATCGAAATATGGTCCGAAGAAGGTGCCGCCCGACAGGTCAGGATCGACAGCAAGGCTGCCGCACAAACCGCGCTGGGGCGTGTCGCGCGGGTGCTCTGGCTGATCCCCGCGATGGACCGGCTGTGGATCGAGGGCGCGGAAGGACGGCGGCGGTTTCTGGACCGGATGACGCTGAGTTTCGAGCCCGCGCACGCCGAGGTATCGCTCGCCTGGGAAAAGGCCATGCGCGAACGTAACCGCCTGCTCAAAGATATGGTGCGCGATCCGGCATGGTATGCCGTACTGGAAGCGCAGCTTGCCGCAGCAGGTGTGGCCATCAACGCCAACCGGCGCGCGGCTTTGCGGCAACTGGAGGCTGCCCAGGCGGATGCAGGCACTTCTTTTCCCGCAGCAACCCTTGAGCTTGTACACAGTGAAGAAGACCTGCCCGGCAGTGAAGAGGCCATGCGCCGCGCGCTGTCCGATAACCGGGCGCGTGACATGGCCGCGGGGCGCACGCTGATCGGGCCGCACCGGGCGGATCTGATCGGCACCTATGCCTCCAAGGGCGTACCTGCGCGGGATTGTTCCACCGGCGAACAGAAGGCGCTTCTGGTCTCACTGATCCTTGCCAACGCACGGGCGCTCGCGCGGGATTTCGGCGCGCCGCCGCTGTTGTTACTTGATGAGGTCGCGGCACATCTCGATGCTGAAAGGCGGGCTGCCCTTTATGATGAGATTGTCGCACTTGGCGCCCAGGCCTGGATGACCGGCACGGAAGCGAGCCTTTTCGAGGCGATGGGCGCGCGGGCGCAGTATTTTGAGGTTACGGAGACGGACGGGGTGTCACAGGTCGTCAGCGTCGCTGAGTAACTTCGATTTCTTCCGTTTCCATGCCGTCCCAGAAGTTGATGCGGTTCGCCCTCACCCTGAACATCACCATCTGCGGATCATCAATGCCATTCTCGAACCAGAATTCCAGTTCCGGCACCCAGTGCGCACGAAAAACCTCTTTGTCGCGAACGACTTCCGCACTGCCCTGTATGACAACCATGGGCCCGGGCTTGCCCACCACGCCCAACACACCGGCACTGCCATGATAGGTCAGAGTAACAGCCGGGTCGCGCTGAATATCGCTGCAGGTGCGCGAGGTGTCCTTTGAAAAAAACCAGTGATCTCCGTTGTAATCCACCTGGGTGTTGTTGCTCATGGGCCGGGCTGCGATCTGACCGTTATCGGTTTTGGTCGCGAACTGGCAAAAATCGATATCGCGGATTGTATCGGCTATTTCAGCGAGTGTTTTTCCGGCCATTGTGCAATTCCTTTGCAATGTGTGTCGGAAGAAAACAGCGCCTGCGCCTTTTGGTTCCCGGCCCGTCCCCGCAGGCGCAGAAAGAACGGTGATTCGCGTGACATTCCCCCCGGAAAATCGTATAAAATCACAAAAATACGAAAGCGTGACCACATGTCCGATACCGAGCAGACGCCCGAAGAGTACGGTGCGAATTCAATTAAAGTTCTCAAAGGCTTAGAAGCAGTTCGCAAGCGGCCTGGGATGTATATCGGAGACACCGACGACGGCTCCGGCCTGCACCATATGGTCTATGAGGTCGTGGACAACGGCATCGACGAGGCTCTCGCGGGTCATGCGGATGCTGTTACGGTGACTATTCATGAGGATTCCTCTGTTTCTGTGAGCGATAACGGGCGCGGGATTCCGGTCGGGATCCACGAAGAAGAAGGCGTCTCCGCGGCTGAGGTGATCATGACCCAGCTGCATGCGGGCGGTAAGTTTGACAGCAATTCTTACAAGGTTTCAGGCGGTCTGCACGGGGTCGGCGTCTCGGTGGTGAACGCGCTCAGCGACTGGCTGGAACTGCGCATCTGGCGCGAGGGCAAAGAGCATGTGGCCCGATTTGAGGGCGGCTTTACCAAGGAACATCTGAAGGTCGTCGGGGAAACTGAAAAAACCGGCACCGAAGTCCGCTTTATGGCCTCTACTGAGACCTTCTCCAATCTGGAGTATTCCTTTGAGACCCTGGAAAAACGCCTGCGCGAACTGGCATTTCTGAACTCCGGCGTCCGGATCATCCTGCGCGATGAACGCCCCGCAGAGCCGCTGAGCACCGAGCTTTTTTACGAAGGTGGCGTGAAAGAGTTTGTGAAATATCTCGACCGTCACAAAAGCTCCGTGATGCCGGAGCCGATTTTCATTGCCGGTGAAAAGGACGATATCGGCGTTGAAGTCGCGATGTGGTGGAATGACAGCTATCATGAGAACGTGCTGCCCTTTACCAACAACATCCCGCAGCGGGACGGCGGCACGCATATGGCGGGTTTCCGTGGTGCACTGACGCGGACGATCAACAACTATGCGCAGTCCTCCGGCATTGCGCGCAAGGAAAAGGTCACCTTCACCGGGGACGACGCCCGCGAGGGGCTCACATGCGTGCTGTCGGTCAAGGTACCTGATCCGAAATTCAGCTCGCAGACCAAAGACAAGCTGGTCAGCTCTGAGGTGCGCCCTGCGGTCGAGGGCCTCGTGAATGAAAAGCTGGCTGAGTGGTTCGAGGAAAACCCGAATGAAGCGCGCATCGTCGTGGGCAAGATTATCGAGGCCGCGCATGCCCGTGAGGCGGCGCGCAAGGCACGTGATCTGACGCGGCGCAAGACGGCGATGGACGTGAATTTCCTTGCCGGAAAGCTGAAAGACTGCTCCGAGAAAGACCCCTCCAAGACCGAAGTGTTCCTTGTGGAGGGCGACAGCGCCGGGGGCTCCGCGCAGACCGGCCGTGACCGGCAGACCCAGGCGATCCTGCCGCTCAAGGGCAAGATCCTCAACGTTGAACGCGCCCGCTTTGACCGGATGCTCGGCAGCCAGGAGATCGGCAATCTGGTGATGGCGCTTGGCACAGGTATCGGTCGGGACGAGTTTAACATCGACAAGTTGCGCTATCATAAGATCGTCATCATGACGGATGCTGATGTAGACGGCGCGCATATCAGAACGCTGCTGCTTACGTTTTTCTACCGGCAGATGCCGGAGCTTATTGAAAAAGGACATCTCTATATCGCGCAGCCGCCGCTTTATAAGGTCTCGCGCGGCAAATCCGAGGTCTATCTCAAGGATGAAGCCGCGATGGAGGAATATCTGGTTCAGCAGGGTATCGACGGCGCTGTGCTGAAACAGGGCAACGGCGAGGAGATTATGGGGGCCGATCTGGTCCGGGTGGTTGAACTGGCGCGCCAGATGCGCCGGGTGCTCGATGCCTTTCCGACGCATTATCCGCGCCATATCCTCGAACAGGCGGCGATTGCCGGCGCCTTTGCGCCGGGCGTGGTAGACCGTGATCTGCAGGGCACAGCCGATAAGGTGGCCGCCCGTCTGAACCTGATTGCGGCAGAATATGAACGCGGCTGGCAGGGTCGGATCACCCAGGATCACGGCATCCGCCTCGCGCGTATCCTGCGCGGCGTCGAAGAAGTCCGTACTCTTGATGGCCGAATTCTGCGTGGCGGCGAGGCAAAGAAAACAGGCAGCTTCACACAGAGCCTGCAGGACGTTTACAACCTGCCAGCGACGCTGATGCGCAAAGACCGTACTCAGATGATCTATGGCCCGCTTGATCTGCTGGATGCGGTTCTGCAGGAGGGCGAAAAGGGGCTTTCGCTGCAACGCTATAAAGGTCTGGGCGAGATGAACCCGGATCAGCTCTGGGAGACAACGCTGGACCCGGATGCACGCACGCTTTTGCAGGTCAAAGTGGATGACATGGCCGAGGCTGATGATCTTTTCACCAAACTGATGGGCGATGTGGTGGAGCCACGTCGCGAGTTCATCCAGCAGAACGCGCTGAGCGTGGAGAACCTCGATTTCTGATCCGTGCAGGGGTGGCCTGACTGCTAAGCCTGTGCAGACTAAAGCATGCCCGCTTGCAACCCTTTTGACGAATCGACCTGTTCCCGATGCAGAACTCAACCCAGGTGGCGTCTGTATGTACCCGCCGGGACTTGTGTTGTTGAACGGGTGGCGTCTTTGAGGGGCTGGTACAAGGGCCAGCCGCATCGCCGCTGTGCTGCCACCTTTACCATACGGCAAAGGATGTTGAATGGTCGTCTGGTCTGATGACTTCATCTCGAACAACACCGGACCGGCCTGCGCATCCGACCGTGTCAGGCGGGCAAAGCCATGCGCCCGGCACGGTGGTAACTAACCGCGCACAGGTGCACCGCCTGAAGATACATTGACGCCGGTCCGGGTGGCGGTCAGTCTGGCGACAGAACCGCGAGGGCAGGAAGATGCAGGCAAAGGTAGAGACGCTGAATGTATTCCCGGTCAAGGGAATGTCCGCGACACGCCGGGATCAGGTTATCCTGAGCCCGGGCGAAGGTGTTCCCGGTGACAGACTGTTCGGATTCGCACGCCCCGGGTCGGGGTTTGACCCCACTGCACCAGAACCACTTCCCAAGGAAAAGTTTGTGGTTCTTGCGAAAGAAGCCGGACTGGCCGGTCTCCAAACAGAGTTTCTGGACGGTACTTTACAGATTGCCGGGGCCGCCGGCACCACCGTTTTTGACATGAACGACCCGGCCGGACGGCAGACAGCAGCGCAGTATCTTCAAACTGTTCTTGAACTCCGTGAGGATGCGCCGCCGGAATTTGTGTCAGCCGCGCCACATCGGTTTACCGATGTATCTGTTGTGTCACCGCAGATGATGAATGCGGTATCTCTGCTCAATCTCGAGACGCTGAGGGCCTTTGAAGCGGCCACGGGAGAGGATATTTCGCCTGACCGGTTCCGGGCCAATATCGTCTTTTCCGGATTGCCCGCGTGGGCGGAGATGCAGGATACCGGTACGGAAATTACACTGGGCTCCGTGGTTGTACGGACCATCCTGCGCACACAAAGATGCGCAGCAACGGAGGTGAACCCGGAGACAGCAGAGCGCGACTTGAAGGTGCCCTACCTGCTGCGCCGCACCTATGGTCATATGGATATGGGCGTTTATGCCGAAGTCATATCGGGCGGTACCTTGAGCACCGGAGATCAGGTGACAATGAAACTCTGATGTGAAATTGGCGGCGCAAGGGGCTTCCCGCGCAGATCTGAGCCGGAGCGCGCACAGCCGTCCACGTTGTGCAAAGCTTCGGGGCTGTTCCCCGTCACAGCACAGCCCCTGCAGTGTATGCCAGTACACTGACTTCGCCGATACGCCCCCGTATTGAAACGTCGCGTGCGACAGCATGGTTAAGCACGGATGGGTCTGACAGGGCATCGGCAAAATCGCGGCTGACAACGATGACCGCTGCCTCGGCCTTGGCGACTTCCATCAACCGGCTGGCGAGGTTCACGCTGTCGCCTGTCACTGTCATTTGCTGGTGGCTGTCCGCGCCCAGCCGGGACAGGGTGACCGGTCCGGCGTGAAGGCCAATGCGACAACCGGCGGTCACATCCTGAAGTCCCGCAGGATGGTAATCCGACAGCGCTTTGACGAGGGCGAAGGATGCCTCCAGCGCATGGTCCGCAGCCCGGTCCGGCGGGCTTTCTGTCAGCCCGAATACCGCAAGTGCGCCGTCGCCCATATAGTTCAGCACACTGCCCTCGCGGGTTTCGACAGCCGCAGTGGTCAATGCATGAAAGTCGCGCAATAACAACCGGGTGCCTTCGGTGCCAAGCTGCTGTGACAACCCGGTAAACCCGGTCAGGTCCACAAAGAGGATGACCAGATCGTGCTCCTGTGGCACGGACAGATACTCCGGGTCCTGCTCAATCCGGCTTGCCAGGGCGGGTGACTGAAACCGTCTTAAAGATGCCACCGCACGCGCAGAGCGGCCCGCTTCGCTGCGTTCGCGGGTGTAGCGCATTGCGCCGGCAATCAGCACGGGCGGCAATGCGGCGGCCAGCGGCAGGGCCGCGCTCATCCAGATGCCCGCCGTAAAAAGCGCCGTGACCCCCGCGAGTGAGACCATGATCAGACCGAGCGCCGCGGGAATACCGCGCGGCAGGGGAAGCATCAGCACAACCAGTACTGCCAGTACGGTAAGCACCAGAGCATGGACGGCATCCCACGTCCGGGTCTGCGCATCATGACGCAGGGTCTGTCCGCTGATCAGCTGCGAGATGATTGTCGCGATCACCTCCACACCCGGCATATCTGCGTCAAAAGGCGTGGGAAACCGGTCACCGACGGCTGATGCCGTAAAGCCAAGCACCACCAGCCGGCCTTCAAGCGCGTCGGGCTGCGGGCTTTCCAGCAGTCTGCCGGCGCTGATCGCCGGTACTGTCCCTGAAGGACCTGCAAAACGCACCGGCAGGAAAAACCCGTCTTCGAGGTGAAAGGTCCGCTCGCCAAGGCGCAGCCCGCCGTCGGCAAATTCGGCCCGGGCACCGGTGAAAATCTGCGCGGCCTGAAGCACGAGTGCGGCGTGGATCTGTCCATCGGACACCAGAATGAGCGGTGCAAAACGCGGCGTGCCGAAGGCGTCAGCTGAAAGATTGACCACGCCCACCCTCGCTGCCTCGCGGAACACCGGTTGCGGCAGCAGGACCTCGCTTTCATCGCCGCTGAAACGCGCAGCGGCTGCGACTGCGGATGGCAAAGCGCCCAGCGCCTCTGAAAGGGCCGCGTCTGTTTCTGCGTCGCCCGCGTCGGCCAGAACCACGTCGAGAGCCAGACCCCGGGCCCCGCTGGCCGCGATGTTGCGTATGATCCGGGCAAGCCTTTGCCTGTTATCACCTGATGTTACGTCTGTTGCGAGGGTTTCATCGTCCACGGCAACGATAACTACAGCAGGGTCAGTTTCCTGCACACCGGCAAGCCGGTGGCGCAGATCAAGCAGCCGGTAATCAACTGATTCAGTGACCCGGGTATCGCCCTGCATATGCGGCACCGCGAGCGCCAGCGACCAGAGTGCCGCACCGGCCAGCGCCGCACACAGTGCCAGCCAGCGGCGCAGTCTGCCTGAAATCATCGCAACATCATCGGCCAAAGCGCGCGAGGAGCGCTGCGACCCGTGCCACAGACCAGCGCGCCGTCGTCAGCGGTTCTTCTGCGCTGACATCAGCGCCCTCGCCCGGTCCAAGCGTCACGATTGTCCCGTCATCGCCGGTTTTGCGAACTTCGACTTCCCCTTCGACTACAAAGACGGAGGTTTTTTCTGGTTCAGCGTCAACCACAAAGGTCGTTCCCCGAACTGCAGCGATGGCATGGGGCGTGCGGATTTGTATTGACGGGCTGCCCGGCAGAACATCAAGCAAAATGGCGCCGCCTTCCAGTTCGATGGCTCGGGGCGGGGCGCTGCCGGGACGCGAAACGATTTTGACACCTGCCTGCTTCTCGCGCTCCACGGTCAGCGTGCCACTGCAGCTGATGACATCGGTTTGGGGCGTGGCGCCTTCTGTGCGGCTGCAGGCCTCCTGCGCTCCTGCGGCGGTCGCACCAAGGATCAGCGCGAGGCAGAGAGACGCGCAGGGCAACGCGGGAATGAGGTGTCGGAGCAGCATATCATGAGCCTTTCAGGTCGGTATGGCGCGCAACGTGAGCTGAAAATCTGGCGCCAGTCTATTGCAACACCCTGTCCCCAGCCAGCGGTTTTCGCGGACCCGGCGAGAGGCGACCGGCTTTTATCCGGACTGCGCCGGAATACCCCTAACGGGAAAGGCACACGTCACTGCAAACTGATGCCATGCTGCAGGACCTGCCGGTACCGAGCGGCCGCGAGACCGTTTCAGGATCTGGTGTTCACATAAACCGGAGACCCGAAACGCTTTGCAATACTGCTGGCCGCGCATAGTCTTTGCGGGGCAGCGGGTCGTGTGTCTGTGAAAACTGTGCCCGAAGCATGCCCCGGTTGAAACAGGCCCCGAAATGATCAGGAAACCACTTTATGACCCTGCACGATGATCGCGACAGTCCGGACACTATAGTGGCCCGCGCGAGGGCGGCGCAGGCGAAATATGAGGCAAACGGATCTCAGGACCGCTACGACAGAGCGGCGCAGGCCGCAGCCTGGGCCATAATGGAACCTGCGCGAAACCGCGAACTCGCTGAGCTTTCGGTTGCGACCACCGGTCTGGGAAACGTCGCGGATAAAATCACCAAAAATCATCGTAAAACCCTTGGTCTGATGCGGGATATCGCGGGGCAGAAGACATTTGGTATCATTCGTGATGACCCGGACAGCGGCATCACGGAAATTGCCCGGCCCATGGGGGTGATCGGCGCTGTCGTACCGTCGACCAACCCTGCGGCCACACCGGCGAATAATATCATCAACGCGCTGAAGTGCGGCAATGCGATCGTTTTGTCACCCTCTCCCAAAGGGGTCGCAGCCTGCGAAAGGTTGCTGCAATTCGTGCACGCGGAGTTTGACAAGACCGGTGAGGACCGGGACCTGGTGCAGATGGTGCCGGGGCCTGGCAGTAAAGAAAAAACCCAGCGCTTGCTGGAAATCAGCGACCTGATTGTTGTGACCGGCTCACAAAATAACGTCAGACGCGCCTATACGTCAGGAACGCCGGCGCTGGCGGTCGGAGCGGGCAATGTGCCGGTGATCGTCGATGAAACCTGTGATCCGGATGACGCCGCACAAAAGATCACCGCTTCAAAGACCTTTGACAATGCCACGTCCTGCTCCTCCGAGAATGCCATTGTGGTGGTTGACGCGATCTATGACCGGTTTGTGGACGCGCTGGCAAAAGCAGGCGGCGCCCTGGTGACGGACGAGCGGAGGATCGTGGCGGCGCTCTGGCCGGACGGACATCTCAACCGCGCTGTGATCGCTCAGGATGCGGGTCCGATGCTGGCCGCTCTCGGGATGTCAGATGAAGTGCCCGCAGACACGAAATTCCTTGCGGTAGAGACGCAAGGCATCGGGCCCGGGCACCCGCTCTCGGGTGAAAAACTGTCACGGGTGGCTGCGCTTTACCGGGCTGACGACTTTGCTGATGCCGTTGCGATCACCGGGCGTATTCTGGCCCATCAGGGGGCCGGACATTCGGTCGGGTTGCACAGCACAGATCACGACCACGCAGTGACCCTGGCGCAGACCATTCCCACCTGCCGGGTCATCGTCAACCAGCCGCATTGCTTTGCAACCGGCGGCGCGTTCAATAACGGAATGCCGTTTTCGCTGTCTATGGGCTGTGGATCTTGGGGCGGTAATTCGATCGACGACAATCTGCACTGGAAACACTTCATGCAGACCACGAAAATTGTACGCGAAACAGCCCCCCGCGAACCAACGCCGGAGGAGATTTTCGCAAGCTACTGGGAGGTTGCGGGCAAATGATGCCCACAGCCTCCGGCCCGCCGCAGGGCACGGTACGCACATGGCTTGATGCGCGCGCAGAGGATGACGCAACCGCATATGTTTTTACCGACGGCAGTGCGTCACTGACATGGTCCGCGCTGCTCAGGGAAGCGCGGTGTCTTGCCCGGAGGATCACCGCCGAAGACGTCGAACAGGGTGAGAGTGTCGCCATCCTGCATCCTAACGGTCGCGCGGGGGTGATCGCGTTTTTCGCTGCGGTTTACGGCGGGTTTCGCGCGACCATGATCAATCTGGCCGCTGGCCCTGATGCAATCGCTTATGCGTTGGATCACTGCGCCGCGCGCGTGGCGCTGGTGCATGATGATGTAAATATCCTCTTTGAACAGACGCGGCCTCGCGGCTTGCAGCGCCTCACCCCGGGAGTGGCAGACAACACCGCATCTCTGCACCCGGTCACAGCGGGCGATGACGCATTGCTGATGTACACGTCCGGAACAACGGGCCGCCCCAAAGGCGTAGTGCACAGTCATGCCAGCCTGCTGGCGGGCGGCTGGACCACGCAGATGGCACACGGGCTGTCCGCCACGGACCGCGGGTTCTGTGTGCTGCCGGTCTGTCACATCAAC
Organism: Roseobacter sp.; assembly: GCF_024639605.1. Taxonomy (GTDB): domain Bacteria; phylum Pseudomonadota; class Alphaproteobacteria; order Rhodobacterales; family Rhodobacteraceae; genus Roseobacter. The sequence continues at coordinate 39,588 of NZ_JAHEHZ010000014.1, forward strand.
GGGCTTTGCGTCAGTATGATGGGGGCTCTGGTCTCGGGCGGGTCCATCGCCATGTCCGCGAAGTTTTCGGCCACGCGGTTCTGGCAGCAGATTGGCGAAACCGAAAGCACGTGGTTTTCTGTTGTTCCGACGATCGTCTCGCATCTTTTGCACGGAACGGCCGACCCGGATGCGGATACGCGGGCGCGGTTGCGGTTTGGCCGCTCGGCCTCCTCGGCGCTGGCGCCGGATGTGCATGCCGCCTTTGAGAAACGGTTCTCTCTGCCACTGATCGAGACAATGGGGCTGACCGAAACGGCAGCGCAGATCCTGTCCAATCCCTTGCCGCCGGGGGTCAGGCGCATCGGATCACCGGGCGTCGCCTGGGGCAACGAGGTCTCTATTCTCGGGCCGGATCAGCGCCCCTGCCCGCCGGGGACACAGGGAGAGATCGCGGTGCGAGGTCCCAATGTCATGCGCGGATATCTGAATGATCCTGAGGCCACGGCCGCTGCTTTTACAGGGGAATGGCTGCGCAGCGGCGATCTCGGCCGACAGGACGAGGACGGCTATGTCTTTGTCACGGGGCGTATCAAGGAACTGATCATCAAAGGGGGCGAGAATATCGCACCACGTGAGATCGACGAGGCGCTTTATACCCACAGCGACGTGATTGAGGCCGCCGCCTTTGCCCGCCCCTGCACCGTCTACGGTGAACGTGTAGAAGCCGCAGTGCGGGTCCGCGAAAGCTCAGATCTGACGGATCAGATGCTGATTGATATCTGCGTGGAACGTCTTGGGCGGTTTAAAGCCCCTGACCGGGTTTTTTTCCTGCCGGAACTGCCCAAGGGCCCCTCCGGCAAGATACAACGTCTGCGGTTGCGCGACATCACCTGACCTGTGCGGCGCTGGCTCAGGCCAGCGGATACATTACCACGCGGGTATCCATCGGCACGCGATTATAAAGATCGATCATCTGATCGTTGATCAGACGCGCGCAGCCATTCGAGACACGGCGACCAATGGTTTCCGGCTCGTTGGTGCCGTGAATACGCAGGAAAGTATCGCCACGGCCCGGCTGGAAAAGATAAAGTCCGCGCGATCCCAGCGGGTTATTGATCCCGCCCGGCATACCGTCCGCATGCTGTTCGTAAAGCTGCGGGGACCGCTCGATCATTTCCGGCGTGGGTGTCCAGCTTGGCCATTCTTTTTTCGCACCGACGTAGTACTCACCGGCCTCGTAAAGATTTGTGCGGCCAATCCCGACCGGATAGCGAATCGCTTTTCTCTTGGGCAGGGTCCAGTAGAGAGCGTACTGACCGGGGTCGACGTGAATCTCAAACGGGCCGAAGTTGTTCTTGATGCGCACTTCGCGCGGCAGCATATCCTCGGGCATGTTATAATCCGGCAGGGCCAGCGGAATAGCGGCACCCGCAGATCCGGCCAGAACAACACCACAGGCTGTTCCGGCGAGAAAATCGCGTCGTTTCATCAGGTCAGTTCCTCTCATTACTCACGTCTTTGCATCGGTATTCGTGGCAGGTAACGCGCGGCGGGAAAGCAGAATCCACACCGAAGAATAATACCATACCGCAAAAACGTGTTCATTTTAAGGAGAACTACGGCATATGGTTTCCGGTTCCCGAACAGCCGCCCGATGACAGAACGGCACGTCATGACTGGATAACTGCCGGTCACTGCCCATATTAATGCAATGTTAATAAGGGGCGGGATGTTATGACCGATGAACGGCTGAGCGAACAGGATGCACAGGGACTGCGATATGCCCGCGAACTTGAAGGTCATATTTCCTGGCTCGACAGCTTTACCGCCGCAGCTCTCGGCGTGCTGGCCGTCGCCTCCGGCATCTATACCTATCTCGGCGTTTCCTCGCTGCTGGATGACAACGGTGCACTGAGTTTTTTTGCCGCCATCAGTTATTCGATTGCCG
>NZ_JAHEHZ010000212.1 GCF_024639605.1 Roseobacter sp.
ATCTGGTCTTTACCGCCGAAATAGTGATGTGCGAGCGCCGTGGACATGCCGGCGCGTCTGGCGATCTGACCAACCGTCACGTCAAGTGAGCCGCGCACGCCGATCTCGGCAATGGTGGCATCGACAAGCGCGGAGCGCCGGATCGGCTCCATTCCCAGTTTTGGCATAGCAAAGGTTCCTGCTGACAAGACACATCTGCCTTGCCGGTTTTTAATTGACCCGTCAATCAATAAAAATCAGACTTTGGTCGCGTTGACCGCCGGGGTTGTATTCTGACGCCTCACCATCGCCTCACGCCAGGTGATGAAAACCACCGACGCAAGGATCGTGAGGCCCCCGGCAATGACCCAGATATCAACCGCCTCATCAAACACCAGATACCCCAGTAACACCGCCCAGACGAGCTGTGTGAAAGTCACCGGCTGGGTGACTGTCAGAGGTGCGGCGGCAAAGGCCAGTGTCATGGTGTAGTGTCCCGCAGTGGCAAAACAGGCGACACAGAAAAGCAGCATCAGATCAGGCAGTGCCGGCGTGACCCACTGCGCGACAGCAAAAGGCGCCAGCACCATGGTCACAAAAATCGAAAGCATCGCGACCACGACAGAGGGTTTCACCTCATCGGCCATGATCTTGGCCGTGAGGTATGAGCCGCCAAAGGCAACCGCCGCAATCAGCATCGCCAGATGGCCGCTGCTGACCTCCCGGAACCCGGGGCGCAGAATGATAAACGCCCCCAGCAGCGCCACGACAACAGCGGCGATCCGGCGGAAAGCGAGCTTTTCCCCCAGAAACAGGGCCGCACCGATGGTCACATAGACCGGCGAAAGATAGTTCATCGCCGTCACATCCGCGATAGGGATCCGCACCATCGCGTAAAACCACAGCATTACTGCGACCCCGTGCAACAGACCCCGAACACCAAAGAGCCGCCACTGGCGCGGCGTCAGATGTGCCTCGCGCAGCGCACCGATGGCCGGAAAGAGGAATACCAGACCCAGCAGGTAGCGCAGAAAAGCCATCTCGACCGGCGGCACCCGGGCCCCCATGTACTTTACCAGTGCTGTCACAGCGATAAAGCACATACCCGTGACCAGCATCCAGAAGATGCCGGCAAGCGGGCGGGCGGGCGAACGGGTAACCATCTCTTACTCAGACCTTTTTTCGTTGTGCGCCGCAAGGTCTTAACTGATGAGCAGTCCCAGACCGATTGTCCACATCGTCAGAGCGATCACCGCATCGAGCACCTGCCAGCTGCGCGGGCGCGCAAAAAGCGGTGCCAGCAGGCGCGCACCATACCCCAGCGCAAAGAAAAAGCTGAAACTGCCACATACCGCACCGACGCCGAACATGGTCCGGTCGGCGAACTGCGCCGACACCGAGCCGATCAGCACGACCGTGTCGAGATATACATGCGGGTTCAGCCATGTGATCGCGAGCAGCGTCAGCAGCGTGGGAGCCAGCCCCTGGCCGATGGTCGCATTGCGGGTGTTCAGCGCCTGCCCCCCGCGCCAGGCGGAGAGCGCACTGCGATATCCGTAAAAGATCAGGAACGCGGCCCCGCCATAGCGCATCGCCGGTTCAAACCACGGCACGGTCCGTGCGAGGCTGCCGGACCCGTATACGCCGGCGACAATCAGGATCGCATCACAAAGCCCGCAGACAAAGCAAACCCAGAACACATGGCGCTGCACCAGCCCCTGACGCAGGACAAAGGCGTTCTGCGGCCCGATCGCAATGATCAGCGACAGGCTGAGCAGAAATCCGGATAACAGGGCGATGAACATCGATGCAGGTCTTTCAGGTGACAGATCTGAGCGTTGACTAGCGGCCGCCGGAGGCTTAATCAATTTAATATACTGAATGCAGATTAAGGCTGGCTAATGCGTCTGGATCCTGCCCACCTTGCAGCCCTTGCAGCGATTGTCCGGCAGGGCAGTTTCGATGCGGCCGCGGGCCAGCTTGGCGTCACAGCCTCTGCCATCTCGCAGCGCATCAAAGCGCTGGAAGAGCGTATGGGCACCGTTCTGATCGAGCGCGGCCAGCCCTGCGTTCCCACCGCCGCCGGCGCGCGGCTTGCACAGCATGCCGAAGATCTGGCGCTGCTTGAAGCGCAGGTGCTGGAACGGCTGGCGCCGGACACAACCGGCTCGCAGCCCCGCCTGCGCATTGCGGTCAATGCCGACAGCCTTGCCACGTGGCTCATTCCCGCACTGGCGACAGCGCCGCCGCTGCTCTTTGATCTGGTCATCGATGATCAGGACCACTCCGCGGACTGGCTGCGCAGGGGATCGGTCAGCGCCGCGATCACCGGGCACGCAACACCCGTGCCCGGCTGCGATTGCAGCGCCCTGGGACAGTTCCGGTATATTGCAACCGCAAGCCCTGCCTTCATGAAAGAATGGTTTGCCGACGGCGTAACCGCCGACAGCCTCGCGCGCGCACCGATGATGGCCTTTAACGCCAAAGACCGCCTGCAACACCGGTGGATCACCGAAGTAACAGGCGACCGCCTTTCGCCGCCCACCCATCACATGGCATCAACACATGCATTTGTCGATGCAGCGCTCTGCGGGCTGGGCTGGGGCATGAACCCGGTGTCGCTGGTGCGCGGCCATATCGACGCGGGGCGACTGGTGGCTCTGGTACCGGACGCACCGCTCGACATTGCCCTTTACTGGCAGACCAACAGGCTGATGGCGCGCGCGCTCGATCCGCTCTGGCAGGCTCTGAAAACCGCGGCCGGCCGTGATCTGCAACAATCGCTCACAAGACTGTGAGAAGAAAAATCACACTCACGTAAAACTTATCAGACCTGATTGGCGTATCTCTTTTCGATCCCCATATGGTGGGGCAGGTAAAAAGGGTCTTCTTCGATGCTGGACAACGCACATAATCTGGATCTCACAGCGCAGGACATTGCGCTGATCGAAGCTGCGCTGCACACACAGAAAAAAATTCTGACAGTTCAGAGCCAGGCCGGCGGCCGCGGAGCCCGCAAGAAACTCACAGACCTCAAGCATCTGATGCGTCGCCTGAACCGGCTGACCACCCCGCAGGAACCAAAGCCAGCCGGCATTCTGCAGAGCGCCTGGTCATTCTTTACATCTGACGCCACCTGTTCGCAGTCCCGCTGAGGCCGCATCACAGGCAGATGAAAAAAACGCCGCCGTCCGTAACCCGGGTGGCGGCGTTTTCAGTGACACGGCGGGATCGCGCATCAGAGCTGCGCCATCACCTCATCGCTTGCCTCGAAATTGGTCGTGACGCGCTGAACGTCATCATCGTCCTCAAGTGCGTCGATGAGGTTCATCAGCTTCTGCATGCCCTCAAGGTCCATCTCGGTGGTCGTCGTGGGTCGCCACACAAGCTTGGTGCTTTCGCTTTCGCCCAGTTCGGCTTCCAGCGCTCCGGAGACTTCGTTCAGATCGGTATCCGCGCACCAGATGACGTGTCCGTCTTCCGAGCTTTCGACATCCTCCGCACCCGCCTCGATGGCCGCCATCATGACGGTATCCGCATCACCGGCATCCGCGGGGTACGTGACTTCGCCTTTGCGGTCGAACATGAACCCCACCGATCCGGTCTCGCCCAGATTACCGCCGTTTTTAGTGAAGGTGGACCGCACCGTTGATGCAGTGCGGTTGCGGTTATCGGTCATTGCCTCGACGATCACTGCGACCCCGTTGGGGCCATAGCCCTCATAGCGGATTTCTTCGTAATCATCGCCCTCGCCCGCCTGGGACTTTTTGATCGCACGTTCGATATTGTCCTTGGGCATTGACTGGGCCTTGGCCTCTTTGATCGCAAGCCGCAGGCGCGGGTTTTTGTCCGGATCCGGATCGCCCATTTTGGCGGCGACCGTGATCTCTTTGCTGAATTTAGAAAAAAGCTTGGCGCGCACGGCGTCCTGACGCCCCTTGCGGTGCTGGATGTTCGCCCATTTTGAGTGGCCTGCCATTGGTACTTCCATCGCTGAACAGAGTTTCAGCGCAGTCTATAATGCAGGTCAGAGCCCGGGGGCAAGCACATGCCCCGGGCGGTGCAGTTCTTTCACGAACCTCCCGGGATCCGGAACAGGCTGCGTCATGGTGCGGATCACTCAGGTGACGCCCTGCATTATGGTCCGTGATCTTGTCGCGGCACTTAAGTTTTACATCGGTGTGCACGGGTTTACCTGACCGTTAAAGCAGTCCGGCTACACCTTGTTGCATCGCCAGCCCGGCGGTGCGTCTGACAGAGGTGGGTTGCGACTGAGAGATCGGTGAACAGATATCAGTCCGGAATGCGATGATGTTGCCGCGGCCTGGACGCCGCTGGAACCGGACCTTGAGACACTGCCCGAAGAGCGGGTGAATGCGCCCTTTTGACCGGCCCTGCAGGATGCGCAAAGT
>NZ_JAHEHZ010000213.1 GCF_024639605.1 Roseobacter sp.
GACCACAACCGACGGCCTGCTTGATGCCGCCAGCGCGCTGCACAATCCGCGCAAGGGGTTTTACGGTATCGCGTGGAATGCGGCGCGCGGCACGGCGCTTGGCCATACGGTGCTGATGGCGCTTGCGGATTTCGGACAGCCGGTTCTTGATCTGCCCGGAGTAGCGGGCGGGTTCGACACCAGTCAGCTGCACAAACACAGCTATCGCGCGACCATCGACACACCTGCCGGTCTGCAGGCGGCGGAATTCCTGATGGAGCTGCTGAACTTCTCGCCGCCCGACATCCTGTCGATGAGCTGGTATGAGCGGGTCCGCCCCTATGCTGCGGGCACGGTCGCCATGGCCTATGGCTACACTCTGATTGCCCCTTACTTTGAAAGCGACGAGACATCGCCCGCCTTTGGCAATACCGGCTATCTGCCGCACCCCGCAGGACCCGGTGCCAGCACCGTGGCACCTGTCGGAGGCTATGTCATGGGCATCCCGGCGAACCTTTCCGAAGACCGGTTGCCGGCGGCGGTCGAGGCTCTCACGGTTTTCACGTCACCTGAGGCGCAGAAGCTGTACGTGCAGAACGGCAGCCGCACGAACCCGCGTTATTCTGTGGCCGCTGACCCGGAGGTGCGCCGCGCCTCGGCAATTTTCGAGGCGGTCGACGGCATGTCCTGGCGCGATGAGCTGCAGTTCTGGCCCCGCCCGCCGGTGCCTGAAATTACCGGCCTTGCTCGGATCTGCGGCGAGGAATTTCACGACATGCTGCGCGGTGTTCACAGCCCGCAGACCGCTTTGCGCCGCGCACAGAAGCGTGCGGATGCACAGCTGAAACCGAACTGAAGACTTTAAAGGGAGGAAAGAAAATGGACAGCGAACGCCTTAAGGGAAAGAACGTGCTGATCACCGGCGCCGCACGCGGCATGGGCGCGGCAAATGCCGAACACTTCGCCGCACAGGGGGCGAATGTCTGCCTCGGCGATCTCAATCTTGACGAGGCCGAGACTGTGGCCGCGCGCATCAACGACGCAGGAAACGGCAAGGCGATTGCCGTGAAAATGGATGTCACAAAGCGCGAGGATAACGCCGCCGCCGTGGCCGCCGTGGTGGATGCCTTTGGTGAGATCAACGTCGGGCTTTTCAATGCGGGCCTCAACAAGCCGCGGTTTTTTATGGACATCGACGAGGACAACTGGGACCTCATCATGAACGTGAATACCAAAGCGATGTGGCTCGGCATGCAGGAGACCGCAAAGCAGATGATCGCCCAGGGTAAACGCGATTACCCTTATAAAATCATCAACGTGGGCTCCATCGCATCGCGCAAGCCGCTGGTGGATGTGACCGTCTACTGCACATCGAAATACGGCTGCCTCGCACTGACCCATTGCGGTGCGCTGGCGCTCAGCGAGCACAACATCACCGTCAACGGATATGCGCCCGGCGTTGTGGTCACGCCGCTCTGGGAGCAGCTCGACAAAGATCTCGTCGACATCGGTTTCAAGGAACGCGCAGGCCAGGCATACGACGATATCGTGCGCGATGCGCTGCAGATCAAACGGGTGTCTTATCCGGAGGATGTGCGCGGCACCGCGGCTTTCCTCGCGTCAGGCGACAGCGACTACATGACCGGCCAGATGATCCACATCGATGGCGGCTGGTGCATTCAGTAACCCCCCGACTTCAGACACTTTTAATGTAATCACCGGTGTGCTCCGTCGCACCTGAAAGGAAAACATCATGTCACGCGCTCTTATGCCGAATATGCTCACGCCGCAGGATCTGGAACCAAACTGGGAGTGGCGCGAAAAGCTGCCCGCCTGGGGCCATATGTCGGTGGATTTCGAACGCCGGATCGACCACGACCGGTTGCGCCGCTACCGCCTTGCCCGGACGCGACAATCTCTGCAGGCCTCTGGTGCCGGCACGCTGCTGCTCTTTGATGTGAACAACATCCGCTATGTCTCCGCCACTAAGATCGGCGAATGGGAGCGGGACAAGATGTGCCGTTTCTGTCTGCTGACAGGGGACGACTCTCCTTATGTGTGGGACTTCGGCTCGGCGGCCGTCCACCACAAGCGCTACTCCGACTGGCTGGAGCCTGATCACTGTCTTGCAGGTGTCGTCGGCATGCGCGGGACCATTCCGCCCGAATTCGGGCTGATGAAGAAATACGCCAAGATGATTGCACAGCTGATCAAAGATGCAGGGATGGCCGACATGCCGGTGGGTGTCGATTACGCCGAAACCGCCATGTTCCACGCGCTTCAGGAAGAAGGCATCAATGTCATCGACGGCCAGCAGATCATGCTGGCCGCGCGTGAGATCAAGAACTGGGACGAGATCCAGCTGCTGACGCAGGCGGCCGCCATGGTCGATGGCGTCTATCACATGATCTATGAAGAGCTGAAACCAGGCGTGCGCGAAAACGATATCGTCGCCATGTCGAACAAGATGCTTTACGAGATGGGCTCGGACGATGTTGAGGCAATCAACGCCATTTCCGGTGAGCGGTGTAACCCGCATCCGCACAACTTCACCGACAGGCTGATCCGTCCCGGGGATCAGGCCTTCTTTGATATCCTGCAAAGCTATCAGGGGTACCGGACCTGCTATTACCGGACCTTCAACGTGGGCCGCGCGACGCCGTCGCAGAACGATGCCTACGTGAAAGCGCGCGAATGGATCGATGCCTCGATCTCGATGATTAAACCGGGTGTTTCCACTGACAAGGTGGCGGAGGTCTGGCCTACGGCGGAAAGCCTCGGGTTCCCCAATGAGGATGCGGCCTTTGGCCTGCAGTTCGGTCACGGGCTGGGTCTTGCGCTGCACGAGCGGCCGATCATCAGCCGCGCGGTCAGCCTGGATCATCCGATGGAGATCCAGACCGGTATGGTCTTTGCGCTCGAGACCTACTGTCCCGCGACAGACGGGTATTCGGCGGCCCGGATCGAGGAAGAAGTCGTGGTCACGGAAACGGGTTGCGAGGTGATCAGCCTCTTCCCGGCCGAAGACCTGCCCATTGCCAACAGGTACTGATCATGTCCGGCCCCTTTGATCTGAACGGGCGTTGCGCACTTGTGACCGGTGGTGCAACCGGCATCGGCGAGGGTATTGCCCTCGGCCTTGCCGCCGCCGGTGCCGACGTGGCGCTGACCTACCGGAGCCATGCGCCTGAAGAAACACTCGCAAAGCTCGAAGCTCTGGGCGTGAAGGCCGCTGCGGTGAAAGCTGACTTTGACGGTATGGATGCGGCGGCTGCCGCAGAGGTGGTGGGCTTTGCCCGGGACGCACTTGGCGGGCTGGATATCCTGGTGAACAACGCCGGCATCATTCACCGCGAGCCATCGGTTGATATGCCGTTCGAGGACTGGCGGCGCGTTCTGTCGGTCAACCTCGACGGGGTGTGGCTGCTCAGCCAGGCGGCAGGGCGTCATATGGTGGATCAGGGCTCCGGCAAGATCGTGATCGTCGCATCGGTTCTGGGCGCGCAGGGTGGCCTGATGGTGCCGGCCTATGCCTCCAGCAAACACGCCGCAATCGGGCTGACGCGCGCCCTCTGCAACGAGTGGGCCGGCAAGGGCGTCAACGTCAATGCCATCGCACCGGGCTACACCGCAACGGATAACACCCAGGCGCTCAGAGATGATCCGGACCGCTCAAAGTCATTATTGGAACGCATCCCTGCGGGGCGGTTTGCTGAGCCGTCAGAAATCGCAGGTGCTGCCGTTTTTCTGGCATCGGATGCCGCCGCCTATTGTCATGGCAGCGTTGTGACGGTGGATGGCGGCTGGCTGGCCCGCTGAGGAGGATAATATGGAACAGACACTTTCAGGAAAAACCGCGCTCGTTACCGCCGCAGGGCAGGGGATCGGACGCGCGTCAGCCGAAGCACTGGCGGCACGCGGCGCAAAGGTGATCGCCACCGATATTGACAGAGCGGCAGTTGACGATCTTGCCGCACAGACAGCCGGGATTTCGGCGCATGACCTGAACGTTCTTGATGTGCGCGCGATTGCGGCGCTGACGGGTGAGGCCGGACCGTTTCAGATCCTCGTGAATTGCGCGGGATGGGTGCATACCGGCACGATTCTCGATTGCGATGACGATGCCTGGGACCGGTCTTTTGATCTGAACGCAAAGGCGATGTTTCATGTGACCAAAGCGGTCCTGCCTGGCATGCGCGAGGCAGGCGGCGGGTCGGTCATCAACATCGCATCGGTTGTCTCAAGCCTGAAAGGGGCGCCCAACCGTTTTGCCTACGGCGCCTCGAAGGCGGCGATCATCGGCATGACCAAGGCCATAGCCGCCGATTTTGTGCAGGAGGGTATCCGCTGCAACGCGATCTGTCCGGGGACTGTCGAAAGCCCCTCGCTCAAAGAGCGCCTGGCCTCCACC
>NZ_JAHEHZ010000214.1 GCF_024639605.1 Roseobacter sp.
TTGCAGAGCGTCGCCGAAGGCCCGGTGGTCGTAACGGTAATGGACCGTGACAGGATGGCGGATTATCAGGCGATGGTGGCGGAGCTGCGCGAGGCCGGTATCCGTTCAGAGGTTTATCTCGGCAACCCGAAGAACTTCGGCAACCAGCTGAAATACGCGGACAGGCGGTCGAGCCCGGCTGCGGTGATCGAGGGCGGTGACGAGCATGAAAAAGGCGTCATCCAGATCAAGGACCTGATCCTCGGTGCCAAAATCGCCGAAAGTGCGACCCTGGAGGAATGGAAAGACCGGCCCAGCCAGTTTGAGGTGCCGCGCGATCAGCTGGTGGCAAAAGTGCGCGAGATCCTTGCCGCTCACAGTCCTGACGGCGGCGCAAAATGACAGACCGCGCGCAGACGCTTGCGCGGGCCGCCGGGTTGCGGGCGGTCTTTGAGGCCGCCGGTGCGGTCGGTGTAGAAACACCGGTGCTGCAGCCGGCGCATACCCTGCTTGATCTTTATGGCGAGGAGATCCGCGCGCGGGCCTATGTGACCTCGGACGCGCTGCGCGGCGAGCAGATGCTGCGTCCGGATTTCACCGTGCCGGTCGTGCAGATGCATATGGCGCACGGGGCCGAGCCTGCGCGCTACACCTATTCCGGCGAGGTGTTCCGCCGACAGGAGCATGATCCGGACCGCGCCAACGAGTTCATTCAGGTGGGTTTCGAGGTTTTCGACCGTACCGATCCTGCGGCGGCGGATGCCGAGGTTTTTGCGCTGATCGCCGGTGCCTTGTCGCCTTTGCGGCTGCGCGCGGCCACGGGCGATATCGGAGTTCTGATGGCTGCGGTTGAGGGGCTGAAAACTACGGCCCCGCGGAAAGCCGCGCTGATGCGCCACATCTGGCGTCCGCGCCGGTTTCGCGCGTTGCTTGACCGGTTTTCGGGGCGCACGGCGATGAGCCGCACGCGCGAGGCGCTGCTGGCAGGCGATCTGCCCGGTGCGGAAGCACCGCTGTCCGGACGTCGCAGTGCGGCGGAAATCACCGCGCGGATCGAAACCCTGCGCGAAGATGCGGCAACAGCCCCGCTCAGCACCGAAGAAGTCCGTCTGCTTGATGCGCTTCTGGGCGTGCGTGAGACGATGCCTTATGCGCTGGAACAGCTACGCGACCTGTCGGTGGATCTGCCGCAGATTGCACCTGCTGTGGCGCGTATTGCGGCCCGTGCGGGGGCTCTGGAGGCGCGCGGCATCGATGTGCAGAGCCTGCCCTTTGAGACGAATTTCGGCCGCACCTCGATGGAATACTACGACGGCTTTGTTTTTGGGTTTTTCAGCCCGGATCGCGCGGATTTGCCCGCGGTTGCCACCGGGGGGCGTTATGACGCGCTGACCCGGCGGCTGGGACAGGGCCGCGAAATCCCGGCGGTGGGCGGTGTTCTGCGTCCCGGTCTGATGCTTGAGCTGGAGGCCGCGCAATGACGATCCGGCTTGGGGTGCCGTCCAAGGGGCGTCTGATGGAAAAAACCTGCGACTGGTTTGCCGGGCGCGGCGTCACCCTGTCGCGCAGCGGGTCGGATCGCGAATACGCGGGCGCAGTCGAGGGCATCGGGGGCGTCTCTCTGGTGCTGCTCTCCGCGGGCGAAATCCCGCGCGAACTGGCCACCGGGCGTATCCATTTCGGTGTCACAGGCACTGATCTGGTGCATGAAAAGCTGCCGCGCTGGGAGCAGCAGGTGGAACCGGTCGCGGAGCTCGGATTTGGTTTTGCCGATCTGGTGCTGGCTGTGCCCCGTGCCTGGATCGATGTTGAAACCGTTGATGATCTGGATGCGGTGGCAGCAGCTTTTCGCCAGACCCACGGCATGCGCCTGCGGATTGCCACGAAATACCACAGGCTGGTGCGCGAATACCTGCGCCAGAGCGGGGTGGCGGACTATGCGCTGGTCGACAGCCAGGGCGCGACGGAAGGCACCGTTGCCAATGAAACCGCCGAGGCAATTGCCGATATTACGTCCAGCGGCGAGACCCTGCGCGCCAATCACCTCAAGGTGCTGAGTGACGGCCCGGTGCTGCGTTCGCAGGCGACGCTGTGGCGCAGCCGCACTGCACAAACCGATGATGATGACCGCGCTGTAGTGGCAGAATTTCTGGACCGCCTCGCGGTCTGAGCGTCAGAGTACGCCGATTTCAGCAAGCGCGCGGTTGAGCTCGACGGGCAAAGGCTCTTCGCTCGCGCGGCCCTCCGGCAGATCGGGCGGAGCATCGCCCGGGGGGAGATAGCGCCAGCCCTGGAACGGGCGTTTGAGCGATGTCTGTGTGCGTACGATCTGCGGATCGAGCACAATTGCACAGCGGCGGATGCCGTCCTGCCCGGTATATTCATCCAGACGCATGACCGTCTGCCGGCACTGGATCACCCCTTTGATCACCCAGTAGATCGATCCGCCGTTCAGTATTTCGGCGGCGCGTTTCGGCCACATCCGGGTCACGTGACGGGGCAGACCGTCCGGTGCCTGGGCGCGTTTTGTTGCCTGCCAGGCGGCCAGATCATCGACGTTTTCTGTCCCGACAGACAGTTTGATCAGGTTGACCGCTTTATCCACAGGTTTTCCCACTGACATGCCCCCAGAATCTGCACCACCGCCACATAATGTAGATGAAAGAGCGCCGGGAGCAAACTGTGGTAGAAAGACGCGCGGGGATCGTGTAGCCTGATCGCCTTCCTAAGCCACCAGAGAATCATGCCATGACACGCTTTGCTGCCCCCATTGCCGAACAGATCTGGGATATGAAATACCGCTTCAAAGACGCGGATGGCACGCCTAAAGACCAGACGGTGGAAGACACATGGCGGCGCATCGCCCGGGATCTCGCCCGCGTGGAGAAAGACCCGGCAAAATGGGAAGACTGCTTTTATGCAGCCCTTGAGGATTTTAAATACCTGCCGGCCGGCCGGATCACCGCTGGTGCCGGCACGGCGCGGTCGGTGACGCTCTTTAACTGCTTTGTCATGGGTACGGTACCCGACAGCATGGGCGGTATTTTCGATATGCTGAAAGAGGCCGCCCTTACCATGCAGCAGGGCGGCGGCATCGGATACGATTTTTCGACCATCCGGCCGCGGGGCGCTGATGTGCACGGGGTGGCGGCAGATGCCTCGGGGCCGTTGTCTTTCATGGATGTCTGGGATGCGATGTGCCGCACGATCATGTCGGCGGGCTCGCGCCGGGGGGCGATGATGGCCACCATGCGCTGCGATCACCCGGATGTGGAGGATTTCATCGCCGCCAAATCCGACCCGGCCCGTCTGCGCATGTTCAACATGTCGGTGCTGATCACGGATGATTTCATGGATGCCGTCAAAGCAGACGGACCGTGGGATCTGGTCTTTGACGGCAAGGTGTACCGTACGGTGCAGGCTCAGGATCTGTGGAACCGGATCATGCAGGGGACGTATGACTATGCCGAGCCGGGGGTGATTTTTATCGACCGGATCAACGCGGCCAATAACCTGCGGTACTGCGAGACCATCGCCGCGACGAACCCCTGTGGCGAGCAGCCGTTGCCGCCCTATGGTGCCTGCCTTCTGGGCTCTGTGAACCTGTCGCGTCTGGTAACAGATGCCTTTGAGGAAGGCGCAGCACTCGATGAGGCGGCCCTTGACGATCTGGTCGCCGTTGCCGTGCGGATGATGGACAATGTGGTGGATGCATCGAAGTTTCCGCTGGAAGCGCAGGCGCGCGAGGCGCATGCCAAGCGCCGGATCGGGCTTGGCGTGACGGGACTGGCTGATGCGCTTCTGATGGTCGGGTTGCGCTATGGCTCCGACGAGGCGGCGCGTCAGACGTCGGACTGGTTGCGCCGGATCGCCCGCGCCGCATATCTGGCGTCGGTGGATCTTGCGAGGGAAAAGGGACCCTTTCCGCTCTTTGATGCGGAAAAGTACCTCGCCTCCGGCACGATGCAGGCCATGGATGATGATGTGCGCGATGCAGTGCGGAAACACGGGATCCGCAATGCGCTGCTGACCTCGATCGCGCCCACGGGCACGATCAGCCTTTATGCAGGCAATGTCTCCTCAGGCATCGAGCCGGTCTTTGCCTATGCCTACACGCGCAAAGTGCTGCAGAAGGACGGATCGCGCACCGAAGAGGAGGTGGTGGATTACGCGGTTCAGCTCTGGCGCGAGAAGTTCGGGGACAAGGACCTGCCGGATTACTTCGTGAACGCCCAGACGCTGGCGCCGCTCGATCACGTCAAGATGCAGGCGGCGGCGCAGAAGTGGGT
>NZ_JAHEHZ010000215.1 GCF_024639605.1 Roseobacter sp.
GATCTTGGCGCTGTGACGGCGACCGCGAGCTTTCGCTTTGCTAAATGGCTGCCTGAATGGATGGCAAAAACCGGCGCGCGGCTGATCATCGGCAAGGGCGGGATGTCGTCAAAGGATTACATGCAATATTTCGTGCCCAACGGGGCGGTTTACCTCTCCACCGTGGGCTACGGCACCGGTGCGCTTTTAGGGCGCGGGGTCGAAACAGTTGAGGCCGTACACTGGCACGAGGAACTGGGTATTGCCCAGGCGATGTGGGTCATTCGCGCGCGTCGCATGGGGCCCTTTATCGTGGCGTCAGATATGAACGGTGATTGTCTTTTCGAGCGGGAAAACGCGAAGATCCAGCATAACATCGAACGTATCTATGAGGGCACAAAACCCGCAGTGATGCGCCGCTATGGCGAAACCGATGACAAATCGGACGAAATCATCGGCTAAAGCCCGTGCTCTGCCATGACCTTTTTCACCGACGGGCGTTCTTTCATCGCCAACATATGCGCGTGGATTTTCGGATAATCCGCAGTGTCGATCCCGTTGGCTCCGAGCCAGCGGTGCACCAGAAAAAGATAGGGGTCGCAATAGGAGAACTCTTCTCCCATTGCCCAGGGGCCCCGGAGCAGGTGATCTTCGATCAGCTGCGCGCATTCGGCCATGTTGTCCGGTACTTTCTGCTTCATCGCGTCAATCGCATCCGGATCATCGGCAAAGCGCGCCCCGCGCAGTTTATGCGCAAAGGCAGGGTGCATCGTGGCGGCCAGATACATGCAGAACGACTGCGCCCGGGCAAAGGCGAACGGGTCCGCAGGCGCAAGACCCGTATCGGGGTGCGCCTGTGCGAGATAGGCGAGGATCGCGGGATTTTCGGTCAGCACACCCCCGGAAGTCTGCAATGCCGGTACCCGGCCCCGCGGATTTATCGCAAGGTACTCAGGGGCCTGATGATCCTGATCAGGGATTGAAAGCTCTTGCGTTTCATATGTGGCACCGATTTCCTCAAGCAGGATATGCGCTGCAAGCGCGGATGTTCCTTTGGCCAAATAAAGCGTGTACATAGTCTCTCCCCTGACGCGCGCCTCAGGATGGTGCAATGCTAACTGAGGTCAAGAGCCAGTGTCTGAAACGGCATGATCGCTCCGGGCAGCGCGTCAATGCCGAGACCGGGCAGGGGGCTGAGACGCCAGATGCCTCCCTGCGCCGGGTCGCCGTCGAAAAAGGCATCGCGCAGCGGGTTGGCGTTCACGTCAAGTTCCAGCAGCCCGTCGCCGCCCGCTGCCGCCAGCAGATGTGCCGAGGCCACCAGCCCGATGCCGCCGCCCAGAAAATGCGGACAATAGGTAAGGCCCGCCTTCAGCGCGTGTCGCGCCACGCGGTAGCACCCGCCGACGCCCCCCCATTTTGCGACATCGGGTTGCACAAACTGCAGCGCACCTGCGGCAATGGCTGTTCCGAACTCTGCGTCACCTGAGATGTTTTCGCCCGCCGCCAGCGGTATATCCGCGTGGCCCGCGAGGCTCTGCCAGTCAGAGGCGGGGCGATCCGCGGCAACCGGTTCTTCCAGCCAGCCGATCCCGAGATCTGCGGCCCCGGTCATAAACGTCTGTGCCTGTGGCAGGTCCCAGGCCTGGTTGGCATCGGTAAAAAGGCTTTCGCCGGGGGCCAGCCCGTTGCTGAGCGCGGCCAGTCGGGTCAGATCACCGGCCATATCGAAACCGACCTTGACCTTAAAACGGGTGATGCCACGCGCCCGGGCGCTTGCGATTTCCGCATCGGCCCGCGCAATTGCTATACCACTGGCATAAACGCGCACGTCGCCTGAGGCCCCGGGATTAAGCAGCCGTGCCAGCGAAAGACCGGCCATCCGGGCGGCGATGTCATGGACCGCAGTGTCAACTCCGGCGAGGACATGCGCGAAAGGGCCGGGCTCGCCGCATTGCAGCGCGCGGATCCGGGTCTGCGCGGTCAGGTCACGCCACAGATCGGACGGTCTGCGGAAAGCCCGGCCCAGGATCAGCGCGCTGATATCTTCGGCCAGCAACCGGGCGCGGTGTTCGGCCCCTGCGGCAGGCCAGTTGGCGAAAATCTCGCCCCACCCCCTCTGGCCATCACGCTCGGTGAGGCGCACGAATACGGCCGGCCTGTCACGCATGGTGCCAAAGGAGGTGGCAACCGGTGCAGGCGTGGGCGCGCGGAAAACAAACACCTCGATACGGTCAATTCTCATAGCAGTTCTCTTATCATCAGAAGGGTGCCCGACACGAGGCAGAGCCCGATCAGAAGGCGGTGAAACAGCGCACCTGGAATGCGCCGGAAAGCCGCGATCCCGATCCGGGCAAAGATGATCGCCACCGGCATCGCAATCGCCACAAAAACCAGCGTCTCGCGGTCATAAGCCCCTTTGCCGATCAGTATGATCATCGCAAAGCCAAGGACAGAGAGGTTATAGGGTTGCAGGACGGCACGCACTTCGGCTTTGGGCCAGTTGCGCAGCGAACACCACATCGTCGGCAGCACGCCGGAGAGCGCCACGGCCCCCCCGAGCACACCGCCGGCAAACCCCACCAGTGCGTCAATCACCGGTGTGCGCTGAGCAATATCCGGCAGCTTGCGACGCAATGAAAAATAACCGCCATACAGAATGAGAAACCCCGCGATCATCAGTTTCAACGTCTCTGCATTGATCATCTCCAGCATTGACAACCCGACAGGAATTCCGATGAGCCCCGGCACCAGAAACCGCGCAAGCCGTGGCAGGTTGGCCATCATCTCATGACGCACCACCCAGATGCCCTGCACCCCGTTTACAGCGGCAATGCTGACCGTGACGGCCACGGCCTGCACCGGGCTCATCACCGTCAGAAAAAACCCCAGCGCAAAGAGCGCGGTGCCAAAGGCAGCCATGCCGTTGATGAAACCGGCGGCGGCGGCCCCCATAAATATGCAGAGTAACTCCTGGGATGTCATTCCGGCGTGGTCCGGTCCGGACCGGCGTTCACCGCGCTGGCACTCTCAATGACCCGCAGGCACAGGCTGTGCAGCTCACTCAGGATGCGCGAGCGCGGATTGTCGCGCCGGTGCGCAAGCCCGAGCCGTCGCACCGGTGCATCCGGACCCAGCGACAAGCGTTTGAGAGCCAGCGGATTGCGCACCCGGACACAGCGGCGGGGCGCCATCGCTACGCCTAAGTTGGCGTGCACCATGCTGGAAATTGCCTCAAGACTGTCGAGTTCCATGGTTTCATTGACCCGGATGCCTTTTTTCTGCAGCCAGGTTTCGATCATATGGCCGACGACTGCATCGCGGTTGAACCGGATAAAGGAATGCGACGACAGCAGTTCGAGCGGATCATCGCTTTGCGTCTCCAGCGAGGCCAGCAACTGCACCGGCTCCTCGGCAATCTCCATAAACTCAAGGTCGGGGGGCAGGGTCTCGGGCCGGGTGATCAGCGCCACATCCAGCGCCCCGCGCTCCAGCTGAGAAATCATTGCCGTCGTCAGCCCGGGATTGAGATGCACATGCACATCCGGATGGCGCGCCATCAGCAACGAGATCACCTGCGGGACCAGTGTGGTGAGCGTTGTGGGCAGGGCGCCGAGCGCCACCTCGCCGCTGACGCCGGTTTCGCCCGTGACAGAGGGCAGGATCTGGTCGTACCCGCGCACCACCTCACGCGCCCGGGCCACCAGCGCGCGCCCCACAGGCGTGAGTTCGGGCGTGCGCCGCGTCCGGTCAAATATCTGAACGCCCCAGTTTTCCTCCAGCGCGCGCATCTGCTGGCTGACGGCGGCGTGGGTCACAAAGACAGCATCTGCCGCCGCACTGAAAGTTTTGTGATCATCAATGGCGATGAGGGTTCTGAGCATTCTGATCGACACGGGCTGTCGGGCCTCTTTCGTAAGTCAGCCTAACGCAATTTGTAATATTAAATTACTTCTTTAAAGCTTCACTTAACGATACCAATTGTCAAGGGCGGTGGCGGTCGTGGCCGGACATCTCCTTAATAACGAACGAACAGGGAGAAAAATGATGAAATTCAAGACCTTTGGCGCGGCCTGTGCCGTCAGTCTGGGCCTCGCGACAACCGCGTTTGCCGAGTATCCGGAGCGGCCGATTAACATGGTCATCCCCTACGGTGCCGGGGGCGCCACCGATATCTCAGCGCGCACAATTGCCGAGCCGCTGAACAATGCCGTTGGCAGACCGCTGGTCATGGCGAATGTGACCGGCGCAGGGGGCGCCACGGG
>NZ_JAHEHZ010000091.1:0-6362 GCF_024639605.1 Roseobacter sp.
CGGGGCGGGTGACCTGCGTGGACAAGGCCAATGTGTTCCGGGCCTTTGCCTTTTTCCGCGCGCTCTTTGATGCGGAAGCGGCGAAACACCCTGACCTCGCGGCTGATCACGCATATGTTGATGCGACAGCGCTCTGGTTTGTGCTGAAACCCTGGGATTTCGACGTACTCGTCACTGAAAACATGTTTGGTGACATCCTGTCTGATCTCGGCGCGGGGCTGATGGGGGGGCTGGGAGTGGCACCCTCCGCCGATATCGGGTCTGATCACGCGGTTTTTCAGCCCTGTCACGGGTCCGCTCCTGATATCGCCGGTCAGGGGCGCGCCAACCCGATGGCGATGATTCTTTCAGCAGCGATGATGCTGGACTGGCTCGGGCTCAGATATGAGAACCCGGCACTTGTCGCGGACGGGACGCGGTTGCGTGAGGCGGTTGAGGCCGTCATCCGGCGGGGTGAGGTTCTGACCTGCGATCTGGGCGGCACCGCCGGCACCGAAGAGGCGGCGTCGGCTGTTTTACAGGAGCTTGGCCTGTGACAGCCCGAACCGTCCGCGTGGCCTGCCTGGGGGCGGGATATTTCAGCCAGTTTCACTATGACGCCTGGGCGCGCATGGACGGGGTGCACCTGGTCGGCGCTGCGGACCTGAATATCGAAGCGGCCAGAGCAACCGGCCTGCCGGCTTTTGCGTCTCTGGAAGAGTTGCTGGACGCCACCAGCCCGGACCTGCTGGACATAATTCTGCCGCCCGTTGCGCACGCAGCTGCCGTGCGCGCAGCACTCGGGGCGGGGGTCCGGACCATCATCTCGCAAAAGCCGTTCTGCCGCGATCTGGCGGAAGCTGAAACCGTTACCGCCGAGGCCGAAGCTGCCGGGGCGTTGTTGGTGGTGCACGAAAATTTCCGGTTTATGCCGTGGTATCGCGTGATCCGTGATGAGATCGCCGCAGGGCGTATCGGCACGCCGCTGCAGGCGACATTCCGGCTCAGACCCGGGGACGGGCAGGGGCCTGAGGCCTATCTCGACCGCCAGCCCTATTTTCAGAAAATGCCGCAGTTTCTGGTGCATGAAACCGGCGTTCACTGGATTGATACCTTCCGTTTTCTTTTCGGAAACCCGCACGCGGTCTATGCTGATCTGCGCAGGATCAATCCGGTCATCGCGGGCGAGGATGCGGGCTATGTGCTCTTTGATCACCCGAACGGGGTGCGGACGATCCTTGACGGAAACCGGCTGGCGGATCACGCCGCCGACAACCTGCGCCGTACGATGGGCGAGGGACTCTTTGAAGGCACCGATGGTACGCTTGCCCTCTACGGAGACGGCAGAGTGACGTTCCGCGCATTCGGTATGACCGTTGAAGAGACGGTTTCACCTGTCGATCCCTGGGACGGTTTTGGCGGCGACTGCGTGCGGTTTCTTCAGCAGCACGTCATTGACGCACTGTGCGCCGGTACACCCCCGGAAAACACGGCGCGGGATTATCTCACCGTCCTGCGTGTGCGTGACGCGATCTATCGCTCCGCTGAAACCCAGAGAAAGATCGCGCTGTGATATTTGGCTCCTCAGGAGATTTCCGCGAAAAGTCCAACAGCTACCGGGCGGTGGGCGAATTGCGGCGTCTGATTTTTTCCGGCGAACTCGCACCCGGATCGGATCATCTTGAAACGGAACTTGCTGACCGTCTCGGCATGTCGCGCACCCCTGTCCGCGAAGCGGCACTGATGCTCGAAGGACAGGGCCTGGTGGAAGTGCGCCCGCGCCGCGGCATCCGCATCCTGCCGGTATCAGTCAGCGATATGTGCGAGATTTATGATATTCTGACGGAGCTTGAAGCGCTTGCGGCCCGGGATGCCGCGGCACGCGGATATGGCGCGGAGGATCTGCTGGGCCTCGAAAAAAGCATCCGCGATATGGCCCGGGCGCTGGAAGCAGAGGACCGCGAGGCCTGGGCCGCCGCGGATGATGAGTTTCACCGCGAGCTTGTCCGGCTGGGGGGCAACCGGCGTATCGGTGCCATCCAGGCGATGATGGCCGACCAGGTGCGGCGCGCCCGCGCGATGACCCTCTATATCCGGCCGGTGCCGGTCAAATCGCGCGACGATCACGAAGCCGTTCTGGCGGCGATCCGCGCCGGTGACGCCGAAACGGCCGGCCGGGTCCATCACGCGCACCGTACCCATGCACGTGACATGCTGATCGGTCTGTTGCGCCGGCACCATCTGCACCAGCTTTAGGCACTGACGTCCGTTTGCGGGGCTGTCGTTTGCGCCACAGACATGACAGGATGCCCTGACAACCGCAAAAAGAGACACCCGTTGATGAGTGCCGAGACCCGCCTGCGTGAAACGATCTGCCTGCTGGCAAAGTCGATGTTTGACCGGGGGCTGACCGGCGGGAGCACCGGCAATATCTCTGCGCGTACGGAGGATGGCGGTCTGCTGGTCTCGCCTACAGGGACCAGTTTCGGCCGGCTCGATCCGGCGCGCCTCAGCCGTTTTGACACCCACGGCAGGCTGACAGACGGTGATCCGCCGACCAAAGAGATGCCGCTGCACAGCGCCTTTTATGATACCCGCAGCAGCGCGGGCGCTGTCGTGCATCTGCATGCCTGTCATTCGGTGGCGTGGTCAATGATGCCCGGGGTGGATGCGGATAATTTCCTGCCGCCGCTTACCCCTTATGCGATTATGAAGCTGGGCAAAGTGAAGCTGCTGCCGTTTTATCTGCCGGGCGATCCGGCGATGGGCGAGGCGGTTCGCGGGCTGGCCGGAAAGCGCTCGGCGGTGATGCTGGCCAATCACGGACCGGTGGTCGCGGGTAAAGATGCCGAGGCTGCCTGCAATGCCATTGAAGAGCTTGAGGATACCGCGCGGCTGGCAATCCTGATGCGCGGGTACGACGCGCAGATGCTGACACCGGAGCAGGTGAGCAATCTGGTGACCCGGTTTGATGTGGAATGGGATACATGACGAAGTTTTCTGCGAACTTAGGTTTCCTGTGGAATGACCGGCCTTTGCCCGATGCGATCCGGGCGGCCGGTGCTGCGGGTTTCGACGCTGTTGAATGTCACTGGCCCTATGCATTCGATTCCGCCGGTGTTGCCGAGGCACTGGGGGAAACCGGCTTGCAGATGCTCGGGATCAACACGGTGCGCGGCGATGTGGCAGCCGGTGAAAACGGGCTTTCAGCGCTGCCGGGCCGTCAGGATGAAGCACGCGCGGCGATTGATCAGGCGGTGGCCTATGCCGTGGCGATCGATGCCGGTGCGATCCATGTCATGGCCGGCTTCGCGACCGGACCCGAAGCGGAGGCGGTCTTTGTAGGGGCGCTTGAATATGCCTGTGCTGCGGCTGCGCCGCATGGCATCACGATCCTGATCGAACCGCTCAACCCCTATGACGCGCCGGGGTATTTTCTGGCGTCGACCGGCCAGGCCCGGTCATTGATCCGGAAAACCGGTGCCGCAAATCTGAAGCTGATGTTTGACTGCTATCATATTCAGCTGATCGAGGGTGATCTGAGCCACCGGCTGAGCAGCCTTTTGCCGCTCATAGGTCATGTGCAATTCGCTTCGGTTCCTGACCGGGGAACGCCGGATCGCGGAGAGGTGAATTATCATCATATCTTCGAGCATCTTGCGGCCCTGGGATATGACGCGCCCTTAGGCGCAGAATATAAGTCAACGGCACCCACTGACAGCACGCTTGGCTGGATGAAGCGCTTCGCAGGCTGAGTGCTGCTCAGACCACCACAGGTCCGGTCAGATTGCGCAGGGTACGCACGGCACTCATGGCTGTCAGGGCCGAGGTGCGCGGGTTCGTGGCCAGCGGCCTGCCGCCTGTGGTAAAGGTAAAATCAAGCAGCGGACCACTCGCTTTGATTTCATGGGTGTTGCCGTGTGCAGCAGGATCGGCCACCAGCGATACTTTCGTGTCGTCAAATCCGGTCCCTGCCAGTGCCACGGTTGCCACAACATTTGCGTTCTTCGGGTACTGCCGTGCCGCCTCGCGGGCTGTGCCGGTAAACAGCACAGTGGGTTCGGTAATGCCCGCCAGATCAAACTGCTCTTCGGCGGGTGATCCGGCCCAGGCCATGGGTGGCTTGCGCCCGGTATAGGTAACCATCGTAAGATTTTCCCGACCCGCTGCCGCAATGGCGTCCGTGCCGCCGATCGCACCGGGCAGAACGACCAGTTGCGCGCCACTGCCGGCAGCGGCTTTGCGCAGTGCCCGGTGCAGCTCCTCATCCGCAAGCACACCTGCCGAGACAATGCCAAGCGATATGCCGCGCGCGAGAATTCCGGCGCCATAGGCGCGCACCGCCTCGTGCCCTGCACATTCCAGCACAAAACGGGTGTCCGGGTGCAGCGCGTCCACGGAGCTGATCACTCCGATATCATCGCCTGTCTCCTGCCGGATTGCAGCGCAGCGGGTATCCCGGACGAGGACCTGGCGGATCAGCGGCCCGGCATCCGTGCGCAGCTCTGCATGTACTGCGCGTGCGATTGCGCCATAGCCGATCAGAGCGATTGTCATGCCTGTCCCTTTCCGTGGATGTCCCCGGGAATGGTCCCGGACAGCGGGTGACCGAAACCTGACACCGGTTCCTCCAATTTGCGAGCGTCTTTTTCGGGTATGTTTATGCGGGTCCCCGGGGGGGCTGCGCTAACTCTCCGGGCCGAAGAACCGAACCGCACGCACCGCGATGTCAGCGTGAAACGCACGGCCGACTGCCAGTATTCCGATACGCCTGATCTCCGCGGGGTGGAACGGCGCGTCCGTTTTGTGAGGCTCAAACGCATCAAACCCGATGCGCAGGGTCTGCCATTCCGGCGTCGCAGTAAAGGTTGTGCGAAAAGACTGCCATGGCCGTGTTAGCCGGTCGGTGCGCAGACGGATCTCATACTCCTCGTCATTGCCCCGGACACCGACCTCAATCCCCCGCAGGTCCTGTCCGGTAACAGCGGCACGGTTAATGTCCGTGGCCATCTGCAGAAATCCGCCGTTGTTATCGAGTGAGACATCGCCGGTGAGACGGGCAACCGCGATGTCGTTACCGACACTGCGCGTGAGCGCGCCTTGCGAGACACCGCCCATCACGCTATCGGTTACAAGTTCCCATTCAGAGGCGGGGGGAATGGCTTCGTGCTGCGGTGTTGTCATGCTTTCTGTGTCTCCGTGAGGGTACGCCTCAGGTGATCTGTCACCGCAGCCCGCAGGCGAATCCACGCGATGAAGGTTCACCGTCCTATTCAGTGTCCGCGCCATAAGATGGACCGCCGGGTCGGAATTCCCACCGATAAACGCCTGAATACGTGCTCTGGCTGCCTTAATTATGAGCAACTGCCGGTAAACAGCCACTCAAACAGGCAGCGCCCCGGTTAATAAAGGGTTAGCAGGCGAGAGTTCCGCGACCCGGCCCCGCGACGGAGGCAGAGTATTACGTGCCTGAAAGGGCTGAATGTCACGCGAAGGGCGATCCTGGCAGATACTTCCCCTCGCGCGACGGCAACATCACTGCTGCGGGTCGTATCTACACTCTTTGAACCTCTGGCGAAAGCATCAGCTTAAACGTCATGCGGACCGCAAATAACCGGGGACCACTGAAATGGCTCAAAAACTGAAAACAACATCCTGTGCTGCTGCGGCACTTTTTGCCTCTGCGGCAATTGCCGGCGCTGAATGCGCAGATCCTGTGAAAGTCGGGGTTCTGCACTCGCTGTCGGGTACAATGGCGATCTCTGAAACAACGCTCAAAGACACAATGCTGATGCTGATCGAAAAGCAGAACGAAGCAGGTGGAGTGCTGGGCTGTCAGATCGAGGCCGTGGTTGTCGATCCTGCGTCCGACTGGCCGCTGTTTGCTGAAAAGGCGCGCGAACTGCTGACCGTGCATGAGGTAGATGTGATCTTTGGCAACTGGACGTCGGTCTCGCGCAAATCTGTGCTGCCGGTGATCGAAGAACTGAACGGTCTGCTCTTCTATCCGGTGCAGTACGAGGGTGAAGAGAGCTCCAAGAACGTCTTTTACACCGGTGCGGCACCCAACCAGCAGGCGATCCCTGCCGTGGATTACTTCCTCGAAGAACTTGGTGTCGAAAAATTCGCGCTGCTGGGAACCGATTACGTGTACCCGCGCACCACGAACAATATTCTTGAGCAGTATCTTCAGGATAATGGCATCGCCGCTGACGATATCTTTGTGAACTACACGCCTTTCGGTCATTCCGACTGGGCCACGATTGTGGCTGATGTCGTGGCTCTCGGTGAGGACGGCAAGCAGGTCGGCGTGATCTCCACGATCAACGGCGATGCGAACATCGGCTTTTACAAGGAGCTGGCAGCCGCCGGCGTTTCAGCGG
>NZ_JAHEHZ010000091.1:6372-13665 GCF_024639605.1 Roseobacter sp.
GAACTATTTCCAGTCCGCTGATACAGATGCGAATGCTGAATTTATTGATGCGTGGAAAGAGTTTGCGGGTGCTGACCGTGTAACCAACGACCCGATGGAAGCTCATTACATCGGCTTCAACATGTGGGTGAACGCGGTTGAGGCCGCAGGGTCCACCGGGGTCGATGCGGTGCGCGACGCAATGTACGGTCAGGAGTTTCCCAACCTGACAGGCGGAACCGCGGTTATGCTGCCGAACCATCACCTGGCCAAGCCGGTGCTGATCGGCGAAATCACGGCCGATGGTCAGTTCGACATCATCAGCAAGACCTCTGAGGTGGATGGTGACGCCTGGACGGATTTCCTGCCCGAATCCGCCAAGCTGACCTCTGACTGGAAAGAACTCGGCTGCGGTATGTACAACACCGAGACCAAGACCTGCGTTCAGTTGACATCCAACTACTGATGCTCTCCCCGGGGGCGCGGTGCTCAGGCGCTGCGCCCTCACTTTAAATACCTGAATACTGAAAGTTCACTATGCGCCGCCTTTGCTTAGCGCTCTTCGTCTTGCTGTGGCCCATTGCACCACATGACGCAGCAGCGCAGGACCTTCAGGCCCTTCTGCAACAGAATGCAGACGAAATCACCAAACCGTCGCGCCGTTCAGTCGGTGAGGTGCTCGAAAGGCTTGCAGCCTCCGGAGTGCAGGGCCTGCCGGTGTTTCTGGAACGCTGGTCGGACAAGGGGGTCTGGAAAGGCCCAGATGGTCTCTTTTTCTTTGGTGAGGCGGAGGGCGACACGCTTCAGCTCACCGACATAGACACGGGCGCTGTCTCCGGGGCGGATAAAGACGGCTTTACACAGCTCAAACCCAACGGCGGTGTGCGCCGCGTCATCGGCACCACGCTGGTGCAGTTTCAGCTGAGTGATCCGGATCCTGAGCGGCGGCGTTCGGCTGTGGAGGCCATCGGGCGCAGCCCGTCCGCAGAACAGCTGGAACCGTTGCAGGCGTCGATTGACAATGACCCTGATCCGGTGATCCGTGCCCGCAAAGAGCAGCTTGTCGTCTTCCTCTCGGCACAGTTCGCAGACAGTACGGACGAGCGCATTGCCGCAATCCAGAGCCTGTCTGCGGATACATCTGTTGAGGCGCGCTCGGTTCTCAACCGTATTCTGAGTACCCGATCCTTCATCACCGCGGGCGAGCCGGAAGGAAACGTGGCAGCGACTGAGGACGCCTCAGAAGACCCTGAAGCCTTTTACGCGCGCCTTGTCGGTGAAGGTCTCGCGCAGGCGCGCGTCTCCGCCGACGATATCCGCGCTGCACTTGAGGCCAACGTAAGTGACGGCCGGGTAGGGACCGTTCCCGTGGCGCAACTGGGTACCGATGCTGCGCGAGAGCGTGCCTATACGGGGCTTGCCGATGCCGGCAGAGTACCGCCTTTCGTCACGACTGCCGCCCGGGATGCAGCGCTCGCCGCGCACAGGTTTTACGACCGGTATGACGAGACCGACAGCAAGGTCACCGATGCCGCCCGCGCCGCCCTGACATCAGTGGAACAGCGCGTGGCCTTCGCGCAAACCGCCGATCTGGCGCTCGATGCGCTTTCGCTGGCCTCGATTTACTTTCTGGCGGCCATCGGGCTCGCGATCACCTTCGGCGTGATGGGCGTGATCAACATGGCACACGGCGAGTTTATCATGATGGGGGCCTATACGGGCTATGTCGTGCAGCTTTTCATCCCGGATTATACGATCTCGATCCTCGTGGCGTTGCCGCTTGCCTTTGCGCTCACGTTCGGGGCGGGTGTCACCATGGAGCGGCTGGTCATCCGCCATCTCTATCACCGCCCGCTTGAGACTCTGCTTGCCACCTTCGGGATATCCATTGCGCTGCAGCAGCTGGCCAAAAACATCTTCGGCACGCAGGCGCGACCGCTGACCTCTCCTGGCTGGCTCGACGGTGCCTGGATTATCTCCGATGTGATCCAGATCAGCTATATCCGCATCGCGATTTTCGTGCTGGCGCTGGTCTTTCTGGCGCTGATCCTCTTTGTGCTGAAGAAAACGCGGCTCGGGCTCGAGGTACGTGCCGTCACGCAGAACCCCGGCATGGCCGCCTCGATGGGTATTAACCCCGAACGGATCAACATGCTGACCTTTGGATTTGGGTCCGGCATCGCGGGCATCGCCGGTGTGGCCATCGGGCTTTACGCCAAGGTGACCTCCGAGATGGGTGCGGACTACATTGTGCAAAGCTTTATGACCGTGGTGGTGGGCGGTGTGGGCAACGTCTGGGGCACGCTTGCGGGTGCGTCGCTCATCGGCTTCCTGCAAAAAGGGATCGAATGGTTCAACCCGGCCAATACGCTGGCTGCCCAGACCTATATGATCCTTTTCATCATCCTCTTCATTCAGTTCAGGCCACGCGGCATTGTCGCACTCAAAGGCCGGGCAGCGGCGGACTGACCTCATGCGCAAATCCTTCATCGCTGAAAATCCCTCGGTTCTGTGGTTCCTCTTGGCCCTCTCGGGTTTTACCCTGGGCGTGGTGGTGCTTTCCGAGGCCGGCGGCGTTGCCGTACTCTCCACCTCTTTCGTGAAGACGCTGGGCAAGACGCTGTGTCTGTGCCTGATCGCGGTGGCGATGGATGTGGTCTGGGGGTATTGTGGCATCCTCAGTCTGGGCCATTTCGCCTTTTTCGGGATCGGCGGCTATGCCATCGGCATGTGGCTGATGTATGCGCGCACTGAAACCATTGTGCTGGAAAGCCTCGCGTCTCAGGTCATCCCGCCGACACCGCAGGAAATCTCGGATGCCATCGGCAATCAGATTTTCGGCGTCGTGGGCAGCTCCGAGTTTCCGGCCATCTGGGCTTTTGCCGACAGCCTCTTTTTGCAGCTTGCGATGGTGGTTCTGGTACCCGGGCTGCTGGCGCTTGTCTTTGGATGGCTTGCTTTCCGGAGCAGGGTGACGGGCGTGTATCTGTCGATCCTCACCCAGGCGATGACCCTGGCGCTTGCACTTTATCTCTTTCAGAACGACAGCGGGTTGCGCGGGAACAACGGCCTCTCCGGTCTGCAGAACATCCCCGGGTTTGAGAGTACGCCGCAGGCCACGATCTCGATCGTTTTCTTTCTGGCCTCAGCGTTCGCGCTGGGTGCCGGGTATGTCTTCTTTGCCTGGCTTCTCTCGGGAAAAATGGGCAGCGTGGTCAAAGGCATCCGCGATAACGAGGCGCGCGTGCGCTTCCTTGGCTACAACGTCGAAAGCTACAAACTACTGATCTTCACCGTCACAGCCATCATTTCTGGCATCGCCGGGGCGCTCTATTATCCGCAGGCAGGCATCATCAACCCCGGCGAAATTGCCCCCATCGCCTCGATCTATCTGGCGGTCTGGGTGGCCATAGGCGGGCGCGGGCGGCTTTACGGAGCGGTGATCGGTGCCGCCGTGGTCTCACTGCTGTCGAGCTGGTTCACCGGGGGCGGCGCGCCCGACATCAATCTGGGCTTTTACACGATCCAGTGGACGGACTGGTGGCTGGTGCTGCTGGGGCTTTCGTTCGTTGCGGTCACGCTCTTTTTCCCCAAAGGCATCGGTGGTCTTTTTGATTATCTGGTGAGGAAGCAGCCATGACGACATTGCTCGAGGTTTCCGGCGTTTCCGTCACCTTCGACGGGTTCCGTGCGATCAACAACCTGTCCGTTCAGTTCGCCGAGGCGGAATTGCGCGCCATTATCGGGCCGAACGGGGCGGGAAAGACGACATTCATGGATATCGTGACCGGCAAAACGAGGCCGGATGAGGGCAGAGTGATCTGGGGCGAGCGTAATATCTCTCTGCTTGGTCTGTCGGAAAGCCAGATTGCGCAGGAAGGCATAGGGCGCAAGTTTCAGAAACCCACGGTGTTTGAAGATCAGACAGTGCGTCAGAACCTTGCCATGGCGCTGAAAAATCCGCGCGGGCCTTTCGCCGTGATCCTGCATCGCAAGACGGCACAGAACGCGGCCCGCATTGAGGACATTGCTGAAGAAACCGGTCTGTCCGATCAGCTGACACGCACCGCAGGAGAGCTCAGCCACGGGCAGAAGCAATGGCTTGAGATCGGTATGCTGCTGGCCCAGGATCCGCGCCTGCTGCTTGTCGACGAGCCCGCAGCCGGCATGACGGTCGAGGAGCGTGAGAAGACCACCGATATTCTCAGGCGCGCCGCAGAGACGCGGGCGGTGGTCGTGGTGGAGCATGATATGGAGTTTGTGCGACGGCTGAACTGCAAGGTGACTGTACTGCACGAAGGCTCGGTCCTGGCCGAAGGCAGCCTCGATCATGTGACCAGCGACAAGACGGTGATCGACGTCTATCTCGGGCGGTCCGATGCTTGAGGTAGAAGATCTTTCGCTGAAATACGGGCAGAGCCAGATCCTGCATGACGTGTCGCTGACGGCCGCCAGGGGCGAGGTAACCGCCGTCATGGGCATGAACGGTGTGGGTAAGACGAGTCTGCTCAAAGCCATTTCCGGGCGGCACGGGTATTTCGCCGGCGAGATCCGTGTGGGGGGCGAGGTTCTGAACCATCCGACCGCCTTTGAGGCGGCGCGCGCGCGTGTGGCCTATGTCCCGCAGGGACGCGAGGTCTTCCCGATGATGAGCGTCATGGAGAACCTCGAGACCGGTTTTGCCTGCCTGCCACGCGAGGCGCACGGCGTCCCTGACGAAATTTTCGAGCTTTTCCCGGTGCTGCGAGAGATGGCAGGCCGACGCGGGGGCGATCTTTCCGGTGGCCAGCAACAGCAGCTTGCGATAGCGCGCGCGCTGGTCACCCGACCAAAAGTGCTTTTGCTTGATGAGCCCACCGAGGGCATCCAGCCAAATATCATCCAGCAGATCGGGCACACGATCCGGCACCTGCGCGACAAGGGCGAAATGGCAATTGTGCTGGTGGAACAGAACGCGGATTTTGCCTGGCGCTTTGCCGACCGTTTCGTGCATATCCGACGGGGCCATGTGACCCGGTCGGTTGAAAAGGCTGCCTATTCAAATACCGAGTTGCTGGAGGATCTGGCGCTTTAGACCTGTTGTCACGAGCGGCATTGCGCCCAGTCGAGGCCAAATTTCTCAAGATATTTACGCAAGCGGTCCGCATCGTTGCGGCTCTTTTTTGCGGCACGTGAGGCTGCGAAAAGCGTGCGCCCCGCGGCACTCAGACTGGCGCTCTGGCGGCAGGTGCGGATTACGGTCGCCAGCTGCACCCGGTCAAAGGCGTCTATGTCCTGCGCCTGCGCGCCCAGATGGTCCCGGAGCAGCTGCAAATCCGGATCGGCACTGGCAACAGCCCATGTGCCTTTCAGCGTGGTGATCTCCTCATCAACCATCCGGGTGGTAATGCGCCCGCGCGGCGCAAGGGTACAAAGCCGTTGCACCGAAGCGCCCAGATCGCGGAAGTTCCCCGGCCAGAGCGTGCCGGGGTCGGTCGCAAAGCGCAGATAGCGGGCATGGGCGTCGGCATTGAATGATATGCGGGTGCCCAGCAGTTTTTCGACACGGGCAAGCTCATGCACGATGTTGGGTTCGATATCTTCGGGCCGGTCGTGCAGCGCCGGCAGGCGGAAGGTCCACAGATTAAGCCGCGCAAAGAGATCGGCGCGGAACCGGCCTGCAGCCACGCATTCTGCAAGATCCTGGCCTGAACCCGCAATCAGGTGAAACCGGCTGGTGACCTCATAATCAGAGCCCAGCGGCAGGTATTTCCCCGTCTCGACCGCGTGCAGGATCATCGCCTGCTCATCGAGACCCAGTTCGTCGATCTCATCGAGGAAAAGCACCCCGCCGTCCGCTTCCTGCAAGAGGCCCCGCCGGTCTGACGACCCGCCCGCGCCCGCCTGCCGCCGGTGCCCGAAAAGCGTGGACATGGCGCGTTCACCGCGCAGGGTCGAGCAGTTGACGTGCACCAGGCGCCCCTTGATGCGACGACGTTGCAGTTTCAGTTCGTAGAGCCGGGCTGCCAGATCGGATTTACCGGTGCCGGTGGGACCCATCAGCAGCAGCGGCGCGTCGGAACCGGAAGTCACCACTTCCATGCGGTCGATCATGGCGTTGAAAGCCTCGTTGCGGGTCTCGACCCCGCCTTTCAGCAATGTGCTGTATTCGCGCGCAACCATATCAAAGCGCTGCTGGAGCAGGTTGTAGCGCGACAGATCCAGATCGACGATCTGAAAGGATCCGGGGCCTGTGTCCTCGCCACGCGGCGGGCTGGTCTGCACCAGTCTGGCCGGAACGTGCCGCGCTTCGGTGAGCAGGAACCAGCAAATCTGCGCGACATGGGTGCCGGTGGTCAGGTGCACGTGATAGTCTTCGCGCTCCTCATCAAAGCCGTACGCGCGCGCGAAATCGAACATCGCGCCGTAAACTTCCTCAAAGTCCCAGGGGTCGCGCACGTCGATGCGCTGCAGCAGGACCTCGGTGCCGGGGCTGGCCGCGTTTATGTCGGATTTTATTTTTTCGGCCAGCCCCTGCCACCGGCGGCTGTGGATCAGCTCCAGCCGGTCTATCGGAAAATCCGGGTGCTGGCAGATCTGCACAGAGGGTCGCCACCGACGTCTTTTCCCCGCGTCGAGATTCGTCCCGAGAAAGCCCAGCACCACGTTTTTCTTCATGGCTTAGAAAATCAAATAAAAACTTATAGATGTAAATAAGAAAAAATGTTGATCATTCGGAAACGGTGTCTATTTCCTATTAAATTCAGATGCTTAGGGGGGAGTTTATTTTTTCTGTGCCGGAGGGCTTTGGACTGTCAGAAAGGCTGCACCAGAAGAGAAGGAAGCAAGAAATGGCAAACAAATCCGTGTTTGCATCGATCAAAGGCCGGTTGCTGCCCGCAACTGATACGCTCAACGCTGCGGGAGCGCCGGCCTATTTGCTGACCGATGCACATGCCCTGGCGCAGGTCGCCATGACCGGTACCTTCGGCGAAACATTCTATCAGGATCCGATGCAGGAGATGACCCGCACGCTTGCGCTTGCAAACCGTGTAGATCCGTCTTTCCTCGCGAAAACCGCCGTTTATGTCCGCAAGAACGGGCATATGAAGGATATGCCGGCGTTTCTGCTGGCTGTTCTGGCGGGGAGGGATCCGGTGCTTTTCCGCGCGGCCTTTGGCTCTGTGGTGGACAACGGCAAAATGCTGCGGACCTTTGTGCAGATCATGCGGTCCGGTCAGACCGGGCGTAAATCACTCGGGTCTGCGCCGAAGCGGATGGTGGCCACGTGGCTCAATGAGGCATCCGACCGGGCGCTTTTGCAGGCCGGCGTTG
>NZ_JAHEHZ010000092.1 GCF_024639605.1 Roseobacter sp.
CGCGCCAGATCCAGCGCGGTTGCAAGGCCCACCGGCCCGGCACCCACAACCACGACCGGGTGGTGCTCCGGTTCTGCGGCGGGTCTGCGGCGTTTTTCGTAGGGATAAAGACGAAAGGCCGGATCCTGCGCATGATCTGTCTGTGCAGGATCCCGGCTCATCCCTGCAACTGCTCCCACATTTCCAGATCTCGTTTGTCGGTCCAGATACGGGGCGTATCCATGCCGCGCGCTTCATCGTAGGCGCGCGAGACGTTGAAGGGCAGGCAGTGCTCATAGATCGCATAATCCGAAAACTTCGGGTCACAGGCGGCGCGCACCGCGTCCCAGGCGTCTTTGAGACTGCCGCCCCTTGCAGCCACACGTGCGGCCGGCGCATAGGTGCTGTCCAGAAAATCGCGCGTGGATGCGATGGCGCGCGTCACAGCTTCCTGTCCGATGAGCGCACCGCCCCGACCAGGCGCGATGGCATCCACATCCCGTTCCGCAATCACATGGAGCGTACGGCCCCAGTCGCTGAAATGCCCGTCACCGCAATAGCAGGCAGAACGATCCTCAACGATGTCACCGGTGAACATGACGTTCTGATCCGGGACGAAAACGATTGCGTCCCCGGCCGTATGGGCGCGTCCGGGGTGGCTGATGTCGACGCGGCGGTTGCCGAGATACACCGTCATCGAGCGGCTGAAAGTGGTGGTGGGCCAGGTCAGGCCGGGGATGCTTTCATGGCCTTCGAAAAGGCGGGGGAAGCGCTGAAACTCGCTGTCCCAGTCTTCCTGGCCGCGTTCTGCCACCATCGCGCGCGCAGTATCGGACATGATGATCTGATCCGCCCCGTAGGCCGAGGCGCCTAGGACGCGGACCGCATGATAATGGGTCAGCACGAGGTGAGTGATCGGCTTGTCGGTTACCGAACGAACCCTTTCGATGACCTTACCGGCCAGAAGCGGTGTCGCCTGGGCCTCTATGATCATGACGCTATCATCCCCGATGATCACGCCGGAATTGGGATCGCCCTCGGCGGTAAAAGCCCAGAGCCCCTCGCCGATCTCGTCAAAAGTTATCTTTTTTTCCGTCATATCCCCCTGCGAGGCGAAGGCTTTGGCCATATCAGTCTCCTTTCCCGCCGTCAGGGCGTGTCTTATGTTTCGTCCCGGGCATACGGGTCATTTACCGCCGGCAGCACGCGGCCGGTGCAGCTGCCGAACCCCACGAGGTATCCGTCACCTGTCGCCGCGCCCCGCAGGGTCAGCCGGTCGCCGTCTTCGATAAAGCTCCGCGGCTCACCGGTATCGAGCGTCAGGGGTTCTTTTCCACCCCAGCTGAGCTCAAGCAGAGAGCCGCGGTTTTTCTTCTGCGGCCCCGAAATTGTGCCGGAGCCCAGCAGATCACCGGTGCGCATCGGACAGCCGCAGGTCGTGTGGTGCGCAAGCTGCTGGGCGGCGGAGTAATACATCTCATTATAATTTGTGCGGGTGATGATCGTTTCGGCTTTGCCCGCGGGTGCCAGGGCTGCTTCCAGACCGATATCAAAGAGCATAGGCCCCGCGTCGCACAAGTGATCGGGGAGCGGCACCACACGCGCCGGCGTGTCGCAGCGGAACGGCCTGAGGGCTTCGCTCATCACAATCCACGGGCTGATCGAGGTGGCGGTCGCCTTTGCCTGGAAAGGTCCCAGCGGCTGATATTCCCAGGCCTGAATGTCGCGCGCCGACCAGTCGTTGAGCAGCACGTAGCCAAAAATGGCCGCATCCGCCTCTGTGACGCTCAGCGGGTGGTCACTGGCAACACCGACCACAGCACCAAGCTCCAGTTCGATGTCAAAGCGGGCGGAAGGAGCAAAGCGCGGCGCGCTGTCATCGGGGCCCTTCACCTGACCCCAGGGGCGGCGCACATCCGTGCCCGACACGACGACGGAAGACGCCCGTCCGTTATAGCCTATTGGCATATGCAGCCAGTTGGGAGGGAGCGCGTTATCCACCCCGCGGAACATGGTTCCGACGTTGGTCGCATGATGGCGGCTGGCGTAAAAATCGGTGTATTCCGCGACGCGGAACGGCATGTGCAGCACGACGCCTTCCTGCGGGCGGAGAAACGGGCGCACTGCTGCCTCCTGCGGGCTGCCTTCAGCCAGAAGGCCGGTAACATCATGGCGCAGCCTGCTCCAGGCGTCCGGGCCCAGCGCCATAAATTCCGTCCACTCTCCGGTCTGCAGCGTGCCACCAAACCGCAAAAGCCCCCGCGCCTCCAGCGCCTGCACATCGAGGATGCTGTCACCAATGGCCATCCCGCAGCGCGGCGGCTCTGCGTCTGAGAAAACGCCGCAGGGCAGATTGTTGAGCGGAAACTGCGTCTCAGGCGTATTGGCCGGCGCGAGAAAAGACCGGATCAGCCCGCTCATGGGGCGGGCTCAGCGTCGGGCTGGTTTTCGGGCAGCGCCGCCACGATCGCGGGCACCTGAAGGCAGGCGGCTTCGACGCGGCGCACCTTTGGCCAGGGCGCGAGATCCAGACCGAAACGATGCGCGTTGATTGTCTGGCCGGTCACACAGAGATCACAGACATCGGGCGCGGCACCAAACGAAAATTCTGTGTCCGGGTTCAGCTGCGCCTCGAGCGTTGTAAACCCGTCGCGCATCCAGTGGTGCATCCAGTCGCGGATCTGGTCCTCTGTTGCGCCAAAACGACTGCGCAGCTCTGCCAGCAGGCGCAGGTTGTTGGCCGGGTGGATATCGAGTGCGACAGTGTGAGCGGCACTCAGAACGCGTGCGCGCAACACAGGATCGGACGGCAATATCGGCGGCTCGGGCCAGGTGGCCTCTATATAGTCGAGAACAGCCATCGACTGGGTCAGGATACGCCCGTCTTCGAGGCCGAGCGCCGGCACGCCGCGCCCGGGACTGATTGCACCGAAAGTATCGCTCAGTTGTTCGTGCTTCATCAGATTGACGGAGAGAGTCTCAAAGGGCACGCCCTTGAGACCCAGTGCGGCACGTACCCGGAACGACGTGGTCGAGCGCCAGAAAGACCAGAGTTTCATTTTTTGCCCGGTGTCCCGTCGAATTTCTTGTCTATGCTCTCCCAGCAGTCGATGTAATCATCCTGAAGCGGGGCCTCCTTGCCGGCAAACTCCGTCAGATGCTGCGGGAAACGGGTCTCGAACATAAAAGACATGGTGTTGTCGAGTTTTACCGCCTGCAGATCTGCATTGGATGCGCCTTCAAAAGCATTCTTGTCCGGTCCGTGCGGCAGCATCATATTGTGCAGGCTGATCCCGCCCGGCACAAAGCCTTTGGGTTTGGCGTCATACTGGCCGTAAATGTTTCCCATCAGCTCGGACATGATGTTCTTGTGATACCAGGGCGGACGAAAAGTATCTTCGGCCACCATCCAGCGTTCGCGGAACAGCACAAAATCGATATTGGCGGTTCCGGGCTGGCCCGACGGCGCCGTGAGCACCGTAAAGATCGACGGGTCGGGGTGGTCGAAGAGTACAGCCCCGACCGGGCAATAGGTCGAAAGGTCGTATTTCACCGGGGTGTAATTGCCATGCCAGGCGACCACGTCGAGCGGCGACTGAGCGATCTGCGTCTCGTGAAACTGCCCGCACCATTTGATGGTCACCGTGGAGGGCACTTCGCGGTCTTCAAAGGCAGCGACCGGCGCTTTGAAATCGCGGCGGTTTGCCATGCAGTTGGCACCGATTGGCCCCCTGCCCGGAAGCTCGAACTTCTGGCCGTAGTTTTCGCAGACAAATCCGCGACAGGGGCCCTGGGCGACCTCCACGCGGTAAAGCAGCCCGCGCGGCAGAATGGCGATCTCGCCCGGCGCGATATCGAGAATGCCAAGCTCGGTGCAGAACCGCAGACGGCCCTCCTGAGGCACGACCAGCATTTCACTGTCGGCGGAGAAGAAATAAGAGTTCTTCATGCTTTGCGTCACGAGATAGATGTGACTGGCCATGCCCACCTGAGTGTTCACATCGCCGGCGGTCGTCATGGTGCGCATGCCGGTGATCCAGGTCAGCGGCTGGTCGCTGTGCGGCACCGGATCCCAGCGGTACTGGCCGAGGCTGGTTACACCATCCACCACATTCGGCGCGGTTTTCCAGTGCGGCACGTCGATGCGCGCATAGCGGTGCGAGTGTTTCACAGAGGGCCGGATCCGGTAGCACCAGGTACGTTCGTTCTGGTGGCCGGGCGCGGTGAAAGCGGTGCCGCTCAGCTGCTCGCCGTAAAGGCCGTAGTTGCATTTCTGCGGGCTGTTCATGCCCTGCGGCAGCGCGCCGGGCAGCGCCTCTGTCTCGAAATCATTGCCAAAACCGGGCATATATCCCGCATGCGGCCCGGGCAGCGACGGGGCCTGGGTAAGACCTGAAAAATCAGCCAGTGTGTTCATTGGATCCTCCCGTTCATCTGATGCCCTAACAGTTACTTTTGTAACTAACAACGCAAAGAATTGCGACCGCTGTTGCAGTCCGGCATCCTCACCGGTAACCGGCCGGCATCGCCGGCCCCTGCCCCCACTCAATGCCCGGACCTGACTGTCCGGCTGTAGCTGCCACCGCGATCAGACGCCCGCGGCGCGGCTCTGGCGGTGTCCCCGCGCATCTTCCGCTGCAACGCCGGTGGCACAGAACGGCCGGTCCCGGGCGATTTGCGGTAGCCCGACCGAAAATCACCGCTGCCCTGTGGACCCCGGTCAGGCAATTGTTTAATCCGGGGGCAGCATCAGGAAAGGCTCAGAGAACATGTCGGATCAAAACAACGCGGATATCATTTACACCAAAGTGGACGAAGCACCTGAACTGGCGTCAGCGTCTTTGCTTCCGGTCATCCGGACCTTTGCTGCCGCGGCAGGTGTCACCGTGGGCACACGGGATATTTCGCTGGCCGGACGCATTATCGCCGCCTTCCCCGAAGGCCTGACAGAGGCGCAGCGCCAGAGCGACGATCTGGCGATCCTGGGCAAGCTGGTGAAAACGCCCGGGGCCAATGTGATCAAACTGCCGAACATTTCGGCTTCCGTGCCACAGCTGACGGCAGCGGTGAAAGAACTTCAGTCGCAGGGCTATGACATCCCCGATTATCCTGAGACACCGCAGACAGATGCGGAAAAAGAGGCCCGCAAGCGCTATGACGCGATCAAGGGCTCGGCGGTGAACCCGGTGCTGCGCGAAGGCAACTCCGACCGTCGCGCCGCCGTGGCGGTCAAGAATTACGCGCAGTCCAACCCGCATTCCATGGGAACCTGGAGCGCTGACAGCAAGACCGTGGTTTCGACCATGTCGGGCGGCGATTTCCGCTCCAACGAGAAATCCGCGACGCTCACAGCAGATCAGGCCGGCCCGGTGCGCATCGAGCACGAAGCCGCAGACGGCACCGTGACCGTGCTGAAAGACGGCATTGAGTTTCCCGAGGGCTGCGTGGTGGACGCCACGTTCATGTCGGCGGCAGCACTCAGCGCCTTTCTCGAAGAGCAGATCGCCGAGACCAAAGAGGCCGGCACGCTGTTTTCCATTCACCTCAAAGCCACGATGATGAAAGTCTCCGACCCCATCATTTTCGGCCATGCGGTCAAAGCCTTTCTGAAGCCGGTTTTCGAGAAATACGGCGCAGAGCTTGAGGCGGCGGGGGTTAACCCCAACTCCGGCCTTGGCGCTTTGCTCGACACCGTGAAAGGCGCGCCAAAATCGGCCGAGATCCTCGCGGAGATCGACAGGGTTATGGAACAGCGCCCGCCGATGTATATGGTCAACTCCGACAAGGGCATCAGCAACCTGCACGTGCCCTCAGATGTGATCATCGACGCCTCGATCCCCGCGCTGATCCGCGCGGGCGGCAAGGGCTGGGGCCCGGACGGCAAAGAGGCGGATGCAAACTGTGTCATTCCTGACAGCTCTTATGCCGCAGTCTATGACGAAACCATCCGCTATTTCAAAGAGACAGGTGCACTTGATCCGTCGACTGCGGGCACCGTCCAGAACATCGGCCTGATGGCGCAGAAGGCAGAGGAATACGGCTCGCACCCTACGACCTTTGAGATACCTGCCGCAGGCACCGTGCGCATGGTCCTTGCGAATGGCGACGTACTGCATGAGCACGCGGTGGAGCCAGGCGACATCTGGCGCTCTGCCTCGACGCGCAAAGCGCCCATTGAAGACTGGGTGCAACTGGCAATCGACCGTCAGGCCGCAGAAGACTGCGAGGCGATCTTCTGGCTGGATGAGACCCGCGCGCATGACGCCGAGCTTATCCGCTATGTGCGTCCGATCCTCGAGGCCAAAGGCGTGGCCGGCAGGTTTCAGATCATGGCACCGCGTGAAGCCACCCGCGCCTCGCTCGAGACGGTGCGCAAGGGCGGTATCTCAGTGGCTGTCACCGGCAATGTGCTGCGCGATTATCTCACCGATCTCTTCCCGATCCTGGAGCTCGGCACTTCGGCCAAGATGCTGTCGATCGTAAAGCTGATGAACGGCGGCGGGCTGTTTGAGACAGGTGCCGGGGGCTCCGCGCCCAAGCACGTGCAGCAGCTGATGGAGGAAAATCATCTGCGCTGGGATTCGCTTGGTGAATTCTGTGCGCTTGGCGAGAGCCTCAAATTCCTCGCGGATGTGCGCAACAACCCAAAGGCGCGCGTGCTGGGCAAGGCCGTTGACGTGGCGACCCAGGGCATTCTGGATAACAACAAATCGCCCGGCCGCCGCGTGGGCCAGCCTGACAACCGCGACAGCCACTATTACTTTGCACTCTACTGGGCCGAGGCGCTCGCGGCACAGACAGAAGACGCTGATCTGGCCGCTCATTTCGCGCCGGTCGCACAGGCGCTGGCAGAAAACGAAGAGACAATCGTGTCGGATTTCGCAGCCGTTCAGGGACGGCCGGCTGATACCGGCGGATACTACCACACTGATCCGGAGAAAACCGAAAGCTTAATGCGCCCGTCGTCCACGCTGAACGGGATCATCGGCTGATCTTATCGGGGATCAGGACAGTCAAAGCCCGCGCAGCCTGGTCGGTAACGCGGGCTATTTTTGTGGCGCAGCGGCATCAGAAGAGATCGGTAAGCAGCGCGAAAAGCTCAGCCTGCGATGAAATCATGAGCTTGCGGTAGATGTTGCGCCTGTGGACTTTGGCGGTCTCACGCGAAATTCCCAGCGCGAGTGCCGCCGACAGGTTCGAATGCCCCTGCAGGATGAGCGCTGACACCTGCGCCTCGCGCGGGGTCAGAGAGGTCGCGCGGGTGGACCGCAAATGCGCGCGGATAAGCTCTTCGAGCGGGCGCGGCGCACGGATAACCGGCCGGGCCACCTGACCCGGCGCCCGCCAGGACACGTACTGACGCAGCAGCTCGGTGATCAGCGGGCTGAAATAGCGCAGACACTGCAGTTCGCGCCGACGGTATGTCCCTGAGCCATCCAGCCGGCTCATCGACAGATGTGCGACCGACCCGTCGGCGGTCCGGGCAAGAAAGCCGACCTCATCGCGGATCCGGGTCTGTTGATAATACTGCAAATAATACTCGCCGGCGAAAAACCGGTCTGGCGCGATATCGGCAAGGCGGAACATGCCATCCGTCTCCACCCTGTCACGGTGCCGGAAAAACGGGTCGAGCCGGTAGGCGCCGTCGAGATACTGATCGGGGTATTTGCGTCTGAGCGACGGGGCGGCAAGCCAGTTGTCATAAGCTTCGGGGCGGCCTTCGGGGCCAAAGCGAAGGATCAGGAATGTATCAAACTTCAGCCGCGCTCTGAGCAGATTGCGAAAATGCCCGAAAAACGACGAATCCGACGTATGGCCCATGACGGTTTGCAGGCGCGCGACGTCATTTGGTCTGAGTTTTTCCAGTATTTCTACCCCGGAATGATGCGGAATCAGGCAGCCTATACCCCTGTGGGGGTATTTTTCTGGTAAAACATCCACGCAATGATCACAAGCGGGTGGACGAATACGGATCCCGGTCCGAGTATCGATACCCAAACCCGGGGGGCTGACCTACGTGACACCTGCGATCAGTGCGCGCGATCTGCGCAAAGTTTATCCTGGCGACCCGCCTGTTGTGGCGCTCGACGGGGTAAGCATCGACATCAGAGATAATGAGTTCTTCACCCTGCTGGGGCCGTCGGGCTGCGGGAAGACAACGCTTTTGCGCATGATTGCAGGCTTTGAACACCCCACAGCCGGCACGCTTTCGATGCATGGTGAGAACCTTCTGGACAGCCCGCCGCACAAGCGCCCGGTGAATACCGTCTTTCAGAGCTATGCGCTTTTCCCGCATCTGACCGTGTCGCAGAACATCAGCTTTGGGCTCGAGATGCTGGGCAAACCGGCGGATGAGATCAAAGCGACCGTGGATGAGATGCTGGCGCTGGTTAAGATGGAGGCAATGGCCGACCGCCAGACAAGCCAGATTTCCGGTGGTCAGCAACAGCGCGTGGCCCTGGCCCGGGCACTGGCGCCCCGCCCCAGGGTGCTGCTCCTTGACGAGCCGCTGAGCGCGCTGGATTTCAAGCTGCGCAAGGAAATGCAGCTTGAGCTCAAACGGCTGCAGACCGAAACCGGCATTACCTTTATCTTTGTCACCCATGATCAGGAAGAAGCGCTGACCATGTCGGACCGCATTGCGGTGATGAACGCAGGCTCAGTGCGCCAGATCGGTCAGCCGCGCGATATTTATGACCACCCCGCCGAGCGGTTCGTGGCCGATTTCATCGGCGACACCAACTTTCTCGCCGGCGAAATCATCTCCACGGAAAACGGCCATGCTGAGGTGCGGCTCACCTCGGGCAAAACCGTGCCCGCGCCCGCGCCGGAAGAGACACAGAGCGGGCGCAAAATCACGCTTGCCGTGCGGCCCGAGCATGCGGGTATCAGTGCCGGTAATGACGGGTTGCTGAGCGGGGATCTGCGCGAGGTCGTCTATTTCGGCACGGATACGCATTTTCACGTCGCACTCGATGACGGAACGGCCTTTGTGGTGCGCCGCCAGAACCGGCCTGATGTGGCCTCTGATCTGCAGGCCGGCACCCGTGTCAGCGTGGATTTTCCGCCGCTGACGGGCCAGGTGCTGCGGGACTGATGCGATGAGCGATCTCTCCTCTTCGGCCGCTAAGCACGCAAGCCGCACCCGCTGGCTGCTTCTGACGCCGGCGCTGGTCATACTGGTCTTTGCCGCGAGCGGCCCGCTGCTCATCACGCTGGTCTATTCCTTTCTCACGGCTGGTGCCTACGGTGGCGTGGAATGGCAGTTTTCCTGGGATGCCTGGTTCAACGTGGTTTTCGAGCGTGATATCTTCGAGGATACGCTGGGATTTTCCGATGCTCATCTGAGCATCTTCTGGCGCTCGGTGAAACTCTCGCTGTTGACGACGCTCTTTTGCATATTCTTCGGCTTTCCAACGGCTTACTTCATCGCAACCCGTCCGAAAAAGCAGCGTGATCTGTGGATGCTGCTGATTATTATCCCGTTCTGGACCAACCTGCTGATCCGCACCTTTGCCGTGGTTGAGCTCATCCGCAACGAGGGAACGGTCAACACGGTGCTGATGGCTCTGGGCATTATCGATGAGCCGATACAGATGCTGTTCACCGAATTCGCTATCCTTGTTGGCATGGTCTATGTCTATCTGCCGCTGATGGTGCTGCCGCTTTATGCCTCAATGGAGCGGCTTGATTTCAGCCTTGTTGAAGCAGGCTATGACCTCTACGCGACGCGGCTGAAAGTGCTGCGCCGGGTGATCCTGCCGCTCGTGAAACCGG
Organism: Roseobacter sp.; assembly: GCF_024639605.1. Taxonomy (GTDB): domain Bacteria; phylum Pseudomonadota; class Alphaproteobacteria; order Rhodobacterales; family Rhodobacteraceae; genus Roseobacter. Next base: position 9,757 of record NZ_JAHEHZ010000092.1, read on the forward strand.
GGGTGATCGCGGGCTCGATCCTTGTGTTCGTGCCCTCGCTGGGGGCCTATGTGACGCCGCGCGTGATGGGCGGCGGCAACCAGCTGATGATCGGCAACCTCATTGAGCTGCAGTTTGGTCAGGGCCGTAACTGGCCACTCGGGGCGGCGCTTTCAATCACGCTGCTGGCCATCGTGATGATCGCGCTGATGGTTTACGTACGCACGGCTGGTGAGAACGAGGTGCGACATGGCTGAGGGCACCGGTTTCAGCATCCACCGCCAGCCCGGCTTTACCGCCATTGCGATGCTGTGCTTTGTGCTGCTTTATCTGCCGATCATTCTGCTGGTGATCTATTCCTTCAACGCCGGCAACTCGATCGCCATCTGGGAAGGTTTCAGCTGGCGCTGGTATCAGTCCGCCTGGGAAAACGAGCAGGTACAGGAAGCCACGGTGCGCAGCCTCATCATTGCTCTCTGGGCTTCGGTCATCTCCACCTCCGTCGCGGTGCTGGCAGCGCTCGCCACGACCCGCACGCGAAAATTCAAAGGCCAGTCAGCCGTTTTCGCGATGATCAACCAGCCGCTCATGGTGCCTGAAATTGTGACCGCCGTGGCGCTCCTGATCTTCTTTGCCATGATCAAGGTGGCCACCGGCTATACCGGGCTGATGTATCTTATCATCGCGCATGCCGCATTCTGCATTCCCTTTGCCTATCTGCCTATCCGGGCACGGCTGCAGGGTATGGACCTGTCGCTGGAACAGGCCGCAGCCGATCTTTATGCGACGCCTTTTCAGGTCTTCCGGCGCATCACCCTGCCGCAACTCTGGCCGGGCATTCTCGCAGGCGCTATGCTCGCCTTCGTGATCTCGCTCGATGATGTGGTCATCACGGAGTTTGTGAAATCCGCAGGCCAGGATACGCTGCCCACCTATATGCTCGGCCAGCTGCGCCGCGTGGTGACACCAGAGGTCAATGCCATATCCACGGCATTGCTGGCGATATCCGTGGCGATGGTCATCGCCTTTACCGTGCTGAGCAAAATGAAGAACTGAACGACACAACAAAAACCAACAGGAGTACAAAAATGAAAAAAGCACTCGTAACCACGGCCCTGACGCTGGGCCTTGTGACGCCCGCCCTCGCGGAGGGTGAGCTGAACATTTATAACTGGGGCAACTACACCAGCCCCGAGATGATCGAGAAGTTCGAGGCCGAGACCGGCATCAAAGTCACAATCACCGATTATGACAGCAACGACACCGCACTGGCCAAGATCAAGGCCGGCGGCCATGGCTTTGATATTGTTGTCCCCTCGGGCACCTACATTCCGATCTTCGTGGGCGAAGGCCTGTTGATGGAATCCAATCCCAATGAGATGGAGAACTTCAAACACATGGATCCGCAGTGGGTCGATGTGGATTTCGACCCGGGCCGCAAATACACGGTGCCATGGCAGTGGGGCACCGTTGGCGTGACCGTGAACACCTCGGTTTATGACGGCGATATCAACACAGCCGCAGTTGTCTTCGACCCGCCGGAAGAGCTCAAAGGCAAAATCAACGTGGTCCCTGAGATGAACGATGTGATGGGCATGGCGATCCACTATGTCGGCGGCGATCAGTGCACGGCTGACAAAGAGGTGCTCAAGCAGGTCCGTGATGTGCTGCAGGCTGCTAAACCCAACTGGCTGTCGATGGATTACGGCAATATCGAGAAATACGCCAAGGGTGACCTGGCTGCCGGTGTGAACTGGAACGGCGCGTCTTTCCGGGCCCGCAACCAGAACGAGGACATCGCTTTCGGCTACCCGCAGGAGGGTTTCCCGGTGTGGATGGACAATGCGGCAATTCTGTCGGACGCGCAGAACGTGGAAGAGGCCAAGACCTTCCTCAACTTCATCATGGCGCCTGAGAACGCGGCGATGCTTTCGTCTTTTGCGCGCTATGCCAACGGCATCAAAGGCTCCGAGGAGTTCATGCCCGATGACATGAAGACAGCGCCCGAAGTGGTGGTGCCTGACAATCTCAAAGCGGCGGCTTATGTGGCCAAGACCTGCCCGCCTGAGGCGACCAAGCTCTATACCGCGATCTGGACCGAGCTTCAGAAGTAAATCCTTTGCGGCTCCGCCCCCACGCGGGGCCGCACACCACCAGGAGACGTCACATATGACCAACGCCCCCGATATTGTGGTCCTCAACGGGGCCCTGATCACATTTGACGACGCAATGCCGGGCGCTGAGGCCCTGGCCATCGCCGGCAACAGGATCGCGGCCGTTGGCACGAGCGATGAGATCCGCGCTATGGCCGGCCCGGAAACCCGCGTGATCGACGCAAAGGGCGCAACCGTACTGCCCGGCTTTATCGACAGCCATGTGCATCTCTTCGGCGGCTCTTTCGAGCTGAGCTGTCTGAACCTTTACGGTGTGCACGGACGCGACGAGATGGCGGAGAAAATCCGCCCCTATGCCGCCGCAAACCCCGATCACAGGCTGGTGTTCTGCGTGATGGCGGACTACGCGATCCTCGGCACCGGCAAGAACCTCACGCGGCACGATCTTGATGTGATCATGCCAGACCGGCCACTGGCGATGTTTGCGCCGGATCACCACACCGTCTGGGCCAATACCGCCGCTCTTGAGGAAGCAGGGCTTTTGCAGGGCGGCGCGGTCGATGCCGGATCGGAGATCGTCATGGGCGGGGATGGCCTGGCCAGCGGCGAGTTGCTGGAACCGGGCGCTTACGGGCCGGTTCTGAAAATGACCAACCACGGCGGGCGCGAGATGGCGGGTCTCGTGACCGGGCGCGATCCTGTGCCGGCGCCCTCGGAGGCTGAGCGCGCCGCCGACAGGGATGTGATTGCCGCAGGTCTCAGGCACTGTGCCGAACAGGGAATCACCGGGCTGCACTGTATGGACGGCAACCGTTACCAGCTGGAACTGCTGAGCGATCTGGAGCGCGCAGGTCGCCTGCCCTGCCGTGTGGCCGTGCCCTTTCACCTCAAAGGCACCGACAAGGTGGAACGTCTCGCAGAAGAGGCGGTGTCCATGCATGCTGATTACACCGGCGAAAAGGTCTGGTGCAGCCATGTAAAGATGTTCATCGACGGTGTGGTCGAAAGCGGGACTGCACTGATGCTGCAGCCCTATCCCGGTCCGATGGGCGCGGATGGCAATGCGGGCGATGAGGTCTTTACCCAGGAGCATTTTGTAGCCGCCTGTGTCGAGGCCGACCGGCTCGGGTTTCAGATCGCCGTGCATGCCATCGGAGACGCGGGCGTGCGCCGCACGATAGATGCCTATGAAACAGCGCTGAAGACCAACGGCAAACGCGACAGCCGCCACCGCATCGAACACCTTGAGGTGATGCACACAGATGATATCCCGCGCCTTGCCGAACTGGATATCGTGGCTTCGATCCAGCCCGGTCATTCGCCCAAGGGACACATCTTTCCACCCACCGGTGTCAGCAAATATCTGCATGATCATCAGATCCCCGGCGCCTATGCCACGCAGGACATCCGCGCGGCGGGTGCGAGGGTGGTTTTTTCCACTGACTGGCCGGTGATGCCGGTAGATGTGATGCCGAACATAAAAGCTGCGATTGCACCGCTGGATATGGGCGAAAAGTGGTCCGATCAGACCCAGAGCCTCATGGATACGCTGGCAAGCTATACCCGCGACAATGCCTGGGTAGAGTTTCGCGAAGACCGCAAAGGGCGGCTCAGTCCCGGCATGCTGGCGGATGTGGTGGTGATGGATCACGATCTGACAGCCCTGGCTCCTGCGGATATCACCCGGGCCGCAGCACAGGTTACAATCTGTGATGGCGAGATCACCTGGCAGCGTGGCTGAACCGGGCGCAGTTAAG
>NZ_JAHEHZ010000216.1 GCF_024639605.1 Roseobacter sp.
CCCAGACCACGAAGCCCAGAGCACCGATGGCAATCAGGGCCCAGACCATCGGCAGGTAGCCAAAGACCGGTTTGCGCGAGAAGGTCGCAATCACGTGGGAGATAATGCCGAAGCCAGGAAGGATCACGATGTAGACTTCCGGGTGTCCGAAGAACCACAGAATGTGCTGGTAAAGCACCGGGTCGCCCCCGCCTGCGGGGTCAAAGAAGGTGAATCCAAAGTTCCGGTCCATCAGCAACATGGTGATCGCGCCCGCCAGAACCGGCAGAGACAACAGGATCAGCCAGCTTGTGACAAAGATCGACCATGAGAACAGCGGCACTTTGAAGAGCGTCATGCCCGGGGCCCGCATGTTGAGGAAGGTGGTGATCATATTGATCGCCCCCAGGATCGACGAGGCGCCTGATACGTGCACCGCGAAGATCGCGAGATCCATCGAGAAGCCGCCTTCATTCGTGGAGAGCGGTGGGTAAAGCACCCAGCCCACTCCGGACCCGGCCTGGTCGTTGCCGCCCGGTGACAGCACCGAACAGACCGCCAGCGTTGTGCCGGCGACATAAAGCCAGAAGGAAAGGTTGTTCATCCGCGGGAACGCCATATCCGGCGCGCCGATCTGTAAAGGCATGAAATAGTTGCCAAATCCGCCGAAGAGCGCCGGAATGACCACGAAGAACATCATCAGGATGCCGTGGCCTGTGATCAGCACGTTCCAGAGATGTCCGTTGGGCGTACAGGCCTCGCCGCTGGCGAAGAGACGCGCACCCTCAAGGCACATGTACTGTACGCCCGGCTCCATCAGCTCAAGGCGCATGTAAACGGTAAACGCAACTGAAACGAAACCGGCAAGAGCGGAGACGATCAGATAGAGAATACCGATATCTTTGTGGTTTGTTGACATGAACCAGCGGGTGAAAAACCCACGCTCGTCCTGGTGGTCATGGCCGTGGATGGCTGCGTCTGCCATGCTCTTGCCTCCTGGTATTATGTGACGTTCCGCACGACGGTTCCTGTATCGCACAGAGGATTCCATCCGTTTCTAGAGTGTGTTGGGGCCGGGAGCAATGATCGTATTGACGCAGCAGTGCCGAATTGGCGGGCTGATCCGTGCACCGGGTGCGCCAGGGTGACGCAGCCTGGCGCAATTACCCCGGGCTGCCGGCGGATGCCCGCCAGAGACCGTCGCGTGTTAACCGGCGTTTAACAGTCACTGATGCAGGATGGCTTCGGGTGGCGGCTGTCCGGGAACGGTTCAGACCAGGATGCGGGAACAGGGAAATGCAGGTGGCTTTGGATTCAGATACAGGCGCGACAGGATTGAGCATTGATGCGGAGAGCTCGGATTTCCTGCGCCGCATGGCCGGCCTGGTTCCGGGTATCATCTATATTTTCAATCACAAGACCAAGAGTAACGAATATTCTAACCGGTCCATCGGGACAATGTTGGGGTATACGCCACAGGACCTGATCGACCTGGGCGATGCACTGTTCGAAACGATCGTTCATGAGGACGACCTTGAGGCGCTCGCTGCCTATTTTGATTCGCTGGGAGACCTGGCAGACGGCGTCTCCGCGACCCACGAATACCGCGACTATGCCCGCGACGGATCAGTTGTCTGGCTGCGCAGCATCGACAAGGTGTACGAACGCGATACCGACGGCTCGGTGCTGCGTCACATCGGGATCGCGATTGACATAACTGAGCAGAAGCTGACCGAAGAACGCCTGAGAGCCACCCGGCGCGAGCTTGAACAACTCACTTATATTGCCAGCCATGACCTGAAAGTGCCGGTCAGCAACATGAGCACGCTCACCCATATGCTGAGCGAAGCAGGTGAACTGCTGCCGCCCGAGCACAGCGAAACTCTGGGCTGGATGCGTGACGTCTGCACTCAGGCTCAGGAAAAGTTGGATGCGCTGGTCTGCGTGGCACAGGCCAATGCCGGCGAGATGGCGCCGTTTGAACCGGTCGCTCTGGCCGAGGTCACCGAAAATGTCCTTGTCAGCCTGCATTGTCAGGTCACGGATTCAAATGCAGTGATCCGCACAGATTTCGAGGCGCCCGAGGTAACCTTTCTGCCGCTCGAACTTGAGAACATGCTGCAGGCGATGATTGCCAATGCGATCCGGTATCGCAGCCCTGACCGGCGGGTGCGCATCAAAGTTACTTCGCGATCAGTGGATAACATGACCGAGGTTTCGGTCGCCGACAACGGAACCGGGCTGGACCTGCCCCGAGACGAGGGAAAAGTGTTTGATTTGTTCCGGCGTGCCCATGCCGTGCCGGGCGGTGCCGGGGTCGCACTTTATACAATACGGTGCCTGATGCACCGTATTGGCGGCACCATTCGCGTAGAAGGACGCCCGGGTGAGGGCGCAGTTTTTACGCTCAGTTTTCCGCAACAAGGCGCCTGAAGGGGGCAGACTGAATGAAACGCCTCAGAAAAATACTGCTGGTTGATGATGACCGGATCACCAACCTGATGCACACCAGGCTGATTGATCGCACCGGCCTGGCCGAGGAAGTGGAGATCGAAACTGACGGGCAGGCCGCTCTTGAGCATCTTGAGCATGCACAGGCGAATGGCGGCGTGCTGCCTGATCTGATCCTGCTCGACATTAATATGCCGCGGATGGACGGGTTTGAATTCCTCGAGGCCTATGCCGCCCTGCCAGCGCAAATGACCGAAGGGCGCAAAATCCTGATGCTGTCCACCTCAACGCTTGACGATGACCGTCGAAGGGCGGAGGCCGACCCGAATGTAACCGGTTTTATGGCAAAGCCGCTCAGCACTGAACGGTTGCTGAGCTTTTTGCGCGCGCCCGGGTCGGCCGGTCAGGCGGGCTGAACCGGCGGCGCGAAGCGCACCGGCGGTGCATCGACAGGTGCGTTGCCGAAAACAACTGTAAACTGATCGCGCAGGGCGATATCCAGATCATCCATCGTCACTGGCAGGCCCAGATCCACGAGGCTGGTCACCCCGTGCTCCGGGATACCACAGGGCACAATGCCATCAAAGTGGCTCAGGTCCGGGTCGACATTGATCGCGATCCCATGAAAGCTCACCCACTTGCGCAGCCGGATGCCGATCGCTGCGATCTTTTCCTCTGCTGGTGCGCCATCAGCGTCACGCGGCTTTTCCGGGCGGGTGACCCAGACACCGACGCGGCCGGCGCGCACCTCACCTGTGACATTGAAGCTGTCGAGAGCGGCAATCACCCATCGCTCCAGTTGCTGCACGAACCGGCGCACATCACGCCCCCGTCTGCCCACATCCAGCAGGGTATAAGCAACCCGCTGCCCGGGTCCGTGATAGGTATACTGCCCGCCACGACGGGTCGGATAGACCGGAAAACGGTCCGGATCGGTCAGATCGGTATCTTTTGCAGATGTGCCGGCGGAGTAAAGTGGCGGATGCTCCACCAGCCAGATACATTCATCCGCAGTTCCCCCGGCGATGGCCTGAGCGCGCGCCTCCATCCATGCCTCTGCGGCGCGATAGTCTGTCAGCCCGTCGGAGATGATCCACTCTGTCATGTCCTGCCCATACCGCGCGCCGGCATTACCTGTAAACCGCGCCCGCGGCTGAAATGAAATTCTTAATGGCTCCGGTGCAGCGTTGCGAGAGCGCCCGCTGGCAGAACGGGCAAAGAGCCTGCGATTTTCTTACATTATGGCCCTTCACAAGCTGCGCAGGTCGCGCTAAAGACGCCTCACCATTCAATGTGCGGATGTGGCGGAATGGTAGACGCGCAGCGTTGAGGTCGCTGTGGGGTAACACCCGTGGAAGTTCGAGTCTTCTCATCCGCACCATTTTTTTCGACTAACACTTTAGTTAGAAAAAATAATAATACATTCCAGAATTATTTATCCACCCGATTAGCCACCCTTCAAGCTGTGTATCGCTGCTTAGCACCCGAAAAACGCATGACGCTCTTCCCGGCTGAGAAAGTGCGCAAATTTTCTTAAAAACAGATAGTCTGCTTCGCCTTCGTCGCGCTCGATCTGCTCACAGTGTCGCTCGCAAGTGCGTTGCCACATGCCTTTCGGCTTCTCAGCAATCCGATGTGCGGTGCCGGGTTCACCGCCCAAATCCATGCGGGTTTTGTTCGCCCGCCGCATAGCGCGGTCATGTCGGGTTTCTGACTGACTGCGGTAGGCGACGGAATAGCAGTGACGACACAGGAATTATCGCCCACCTGCAAACAG
>NZ_JAHEHZ010000217.1 GCF_024639605.1 Roseobacter sp.
CGCTGCAGGCAATCTCGCTGGCAATCGCGCAGAAGTGCAATCTCGGCTGTACGTATTGCTACGCTCAGCAGGGCGAATTCGGTCAGGCGCCGAAGAATATGCCGTCTGAAAACGCAAAACGCGCGATTGATCTGCTTGTGGCAGAAGCAGACGCCGGCTCGCGGATCAACATCGCTTTCCTGGGCGGCGAGCCGCTGGTCAACCGCCCGGTTCTGCGTGAAGCCACGCTTTATGCACAGCAGGAGGCCGCAGCACACGGCCTGAAGCCTGGGTTTTCGATCACCACGAATGGCACCCTGCTCAATGAGGATGATGCGGATTTCTTTGAAGCGCACGGGTTTGCCGTCACCGTCAGCCTTGATGGCCCGCGTGCGCAACACGATGCCCTGCGCCCCTATCGCGGCGGGCGCGGTTCGTTCGACACGATCATGAAACGTCTGTCGCCGCTGTTGCGCCGGCAAAGCCGGATGCAGGTCAGTGCGCGGGTCACCGTCACGCCCGAAAATCTGAACCTTGCTGAGACGCTCGATGACTTTATCTCGGCCGGATTTCACAATGTCGGCTTTTCACCGATGCTGTCCTCTCCCAATGGTCAGGGTGAAATGCAAAAGCCCGACCTTGAACGGATGCTCATGGCCATGATCGAATGTGGTGAGGTCTTTGAGCAGAAAACCCTTGCCGGAGAGCGGTACCCCTTCGCAAATATGCTGAACGCGCTGAATGAGATCGGCAAGGGCACGCACCGCCCCTACCCGTGCGGTGCGGGCGCGGGCTACCTTGGCGTATCTGCAGACGGCGATCTCGCGGCCTGCCACCGGTTTGTCGGCGATGACGAGGGCGCAATGGGCTCGCTGACCGGCGGCATCAGCCCCGACATCCGCAACGCCTGGCTCACCAGCCGGCACGTGCACCAGCAGGCCCCCTGCACTACCTGCTGGGCAAGATACCTGTGCGGCGGTGGCTGTCACCATGAGGTGATCAGCCGTGGTCGCCCGGCCTGTGACTTCATTCGCGGCTGGCTGCATTACTGCATCGCTGCATGGCTGCGTCTGTCTTCCCATGAGCAGACGACCGGCGGGCTGTGATCCGTGGCGCGTGTTGTGGTCATCGGCGGTGGTCCTGCGGGAAGTGTTTTCGCGGCCCGGATGGCTGGTCTGGGCCACAGTGTTCACCTGATCGAAAGAGCTGAATTCCCCCGCCCCCGCCTTGGCGAAAGCCTGTCGCCCGGGGTGCCGGATCTGCTGAAAGTTGCCGGTGCCGGGCATGTGCCACAGGCCAGTGGCGCCAATCCGGTCTCATCGGTGCTGATCGACTGGGACGGCCCCGCAATTCTCAGGGATATGCGCGGTGCCGGTGGTCTGACCGTGAACCGCGGCGCCTTTGACGCTGAACTCCTGCGACATGCCTGCGAGGCAGGTGTGGAACTGTTGCAGCCTGCGCGCCTGATGTCCACCCAACGGGTCAGCGGGCGCTGGAAGCTCCGGATCGCCGGCCCGGAAGGTGATATGACGCTGACTGCGGATTTTATGGCCATCGCCACCGGGCGATCCGGTGGGCGTGGCGCAAAACGACTATATGCTCAACACAAGACAATTTCACTTTATGGCTACTGGGATCTGCCCGGTGCCGTGCCCGGGCCACAGTTGCGCGCAGGGCCTGATGGCTGGTTCTGGGGCGTCCCTCTGCCCTGCGGACTTTATAATACGTTGATTTTTGCAGACCCGTCCGAGCTGCGCAAACGCCCCGGGCGCGACACTGCAAACCGTCTGCGCCATATGCTGTCCGGGTACGGGCAGGACGACACTCTTCAGGGCGCCCGCCTGCGCGGACAGCCCGGAGCGACCGATGCCACCCCCTATCTGGACACTGAGGTTATCGGGCCCGGTATGATCCGTCTGGGTGATGCCGCACTGGCCATCGATCCGGTCTCATCGAGCGGTGTGCAGAAATCTGTTCAGGGGGCGCTGGCAGGTGCCATCTGCGCGAATACGCTGCTGCGCAGGCCGCAGGACGCAGCCCTCGCCATGGCCTTTTACCGGGACACTCTCAGCCGCACATCGCAGCGGCACGAAGAGTGGGCCTCGGGGTACTACCACACCGTCGCTGAACGCTTTCCCGGATCTTTCTGGACACCGCGCGCGGGCCCGCCCGTGCCGGAACCACCCCCTGTCGCAGGCGCGCGTGAACTGAGCACCGGCATATTGCGCCTTGCCCCGGAACTGGATGTGACCGACAAGGCGACACTGGACGCAGAATATGTGGTCAGCCGCCCGACCGTCACACATCCTGCGTTTGACGGGCCCGTCACATATCTCAGCGGAGTTGAGCTCGCACCGTTGATACGGCGCTTTCCGGGCAATAAGAACGGGTTGCAGATCGCCGACGACTGGTCTGACGCGGTCCCGGTCCGGACCGGAATGGCCATTCTTGCCTGGCTGCTGAACCACGGAGGTGCGGAACATGTCCCGTGACGGGGAACCACTCACGGACGTAGAGGCCTGGCTCGCCGTGCTGGGTCTCGAGCGACTGCTGCCCGCCTTTGTGGAAAACGAAATCGACGGCGACGCGCTTCGGCTCCTGACGGATGAAGATCTCAGAGAACTCGGCATCGCCCTCGGTCCCCGGAAGAAAATCCTTAACGCGCTTCTGAACGAACCAGCCCCCGCGGCACCGCCGCAGGAGCATTTTGACGTCGTCACAGGCGAGCGCAGGCAGGTGGTCGCCCTGTTCTGCGATGTCGTCGGATATACTGCGCTGTCCCAGCGTATTGATGCCGAGGATCTCGAAGCAATTGTGCGTCAGTATGAAGACGTCTGCACGATCTGCGTATCCCGTTACGAAGGCTATGTTTTTCAGAAACAGGGCGACGGCATAATCGCGATATTCGGCTATCCTTTTGCCCACGAAAGCGAGGCGGAGCGTGCGATCCGGACAAGTCTCGAAATGATCCAGCGGATGCGATCCATTCGCCTGCCCGACGGCGAAACGCTCAATGTGCGCATCGGGATCGCCTCCGGCATCGTGGTCGTGGGCTCAGGGCGCGACAGGTTGACAGGGGATTGCCTTAACCTGGCCGCGCGTCTGGAAGCGGCCGCTGACCCCGGCACCGTCCTGGTCAGCGAGGACGTACGGCGCATGGCGCGTGGCTGGTTTGAGTACAAGGACCTCGGCGGCCTCGAGTTCAAAGGATTCTCGGCACCCGTCCGCACGTTTCGCGTTCTCGGTCCCGGAATGGCACAGACCCGCTTTGCCGCCTGGTCGCAGATCAGCGCGCCTGCCATGGTCGGGCGCGACAGTGAAAACGCGCTGCTGCTGAAGAAATGGGAAACAGTCCGGCGGTCTGAAACAGGGATGGCTGCCATCCTTAACGGCGACCCCGGTATCGGCAAAAGCCGCCTTCTGAACTCCTTTGCCTCTGCGGTGCGGGCGCAGGGTGTGAGCGCCATCAGTATTCAGTGCTCGGCGTTTTATTTCAACAGCGCCTATCACCCGCTCAAACCGCAGCTGCGCGAACTGGCCGGCATAAGGGACGACGATACGGATGCCCGCAAGCTGCAGAAAATCTCCCAGCTGATCGTGGATGAGTTCGGCGGCGACGATGAGGAGGTGCAGCTGCTGGCCTCGGTGCTTTCCGTTCCCTACGAGGCGCGTTTCGGACCGATCGAACTCTCCGCAGGTGCCGCCGGTGAAAAAACACGCTCCCTTGTCTCGCGGCTGTTGTCGCGTAACTGGTCCGTTGGCCCGACCGTGCTGCTTTATGAAGACCTACACTGGGCCGATCCGTCGACAGTCGCCGTTCTGATGGATCAGCTGTCCCGCGTCAAAGACAGTTTCATTATGATCGTGGCCACGCACCGCCCCGAATTCGATGCGGCCTGGATTGCGGAAACGGAGGTAACGCAACTCACTCTCGGCAAGCTCGATCCGGCAAACTGCGTGGAGCTTGCCCGTAGCATCGACAGCGAAAACAGCCTGTCTGCCAAAGTCATTTCACATATTGCCGAGCGCTCCGAAGGTGTCCCGCTGTTTGTCGAGGAACTTACGCGGACCGTCCTGGAAACGCTCAGCAGCACGGCCTCAGGCAAGCTGCCCGAAACCGATGACGAGCTCATCGCGCTGAGTATCCCGGGCACGCTGCGCGAACTCATCATGGCGCGCCTGGACAGGTCTGCTGAAGCCAAGGAAGTGGCGCAG
>NZ_JAHEHZ010000093.1 GCF_024639605.1 Roseobacter sp.
TGCTGCGTCGTCTTCCTGCAAAGCTGTCATGATAATCAGGGCCGCGTTGATCGACACGCCCACGGATCCGATGAGCCCGATTATTGCGTTGATCCCGAAAGGATATCCGAACACTGCGAGGGCCAGCACCGAAAGGCCCGCCGAAAGCCCGCCGACCACCAGTGCCACCCCCGCCAGCCGGAAGCTGCCGAACGTCATTACCACCACAGCCACCGAGAGCGTGATAATCAACCCCAGCGATGCCAGCAGATTGTTGAGGGTCGAGGCCCGCGCGTCAGAATCCCCACCGGTCTGGAGACGCACGCCGCCCGGCAGTTCAAAGCCCGCGTTATCAATACGCTCACGTATGTCACCAAGGGCCTCTTCCGGCAGCACACCATGCTGCAAATAGGCCTGAACGGTGTTGACCCGTTCGCCGTCGCGCCGAGTGATCTGTCCCTGCCGGGGCACCAGCATGACATCCGCCAGCGCCGACAGGGGCGTCGCAGGAAAGGCCCCCGCCTCCGGCAGAATCAGAGGCAGATCGCGCACCCGTGCCGGATCAGACCGGAAGTCAGCATCAAACCTCACCCTGACAGACAGCTCTTCTGAGCCTTCGATCAGAGAGCCGCCGGTCACACCCGTAAGGGCTGCGTCGAGCTGGCGCGCAATATCACCGGGGGTCAGCCCGACCAGACGCGCGCGCGCCTCATCCACGTCTATCGCAAGCCCCGGAGCGCCGGGTGTCAGCGACGAACGCGCGAGGGTGACCGTGGGTACCTCTTCGATGATCCGGCGCAGCGCGTCGCCGGCCTCGCGCAGCAACGCAAGGTCCTGCCCGATGAGGCGCAACTCAACCGGCGCGTTGACGGGCGGACCCTGCACCAGCCCGCGCACCAGCACCTGCGCGTCGGGGGCCAGCGCGGGCAGGTCCCTTTGCAGCTCCGGCAAAACGGTTTCTGTCGCCTCTGCAGAGCGTGTACGAACAAGCGCCTGGGCATAGCCCGGCGCAGCTTTGCGGCCGCCGGGAATGTTGTAATAAAACGCCGGCGCCGAGCGGCCGGTTGTCCAGCTGACGGCAACAACTTCGTCCAGGGTGCGCAGGTGAGCATCCAGTCGGGTCACGGCCGCCTGTGTCCGCCCGATGCCGGTGCCGGGTGGCATGTCCACCTCAATGTGAAACTGGTCCCGGTCCACGCCGGGAAAGAACTGTGCCGTCAGAAGCGGCAGGCTGGCAAACCCAAGCACCGGCAGCACCAGCGCCAGCAGGACCGAACGCACCGGATTGCGCAGAGACCAGAGCAGCGAGCGCGCAAAGAGCCGGCCGGCAAAACCCGATGATATCCCGCTGGCTATGACGCCCGTGCGTCCCTCCGCCGGCATCAGCCAGCCGGCCATCGCGGGTGTGATCGTCACCGCAACCACAAACGACCAGCCGAGCATGATCACCACAGCCAGCGCGATTGAGCCGACAAAATCGCCCGCCGGTCCGGGCAGCAGGATCATCGGTGTGAAACTCAGCGCCGTCGTAACAGTGGAGGCAAAAAGCGGCATGGTCAGGCGTGATACGGATCCGCGCACGGCGTCATGGCGTGATGCCCCCGAGCGGATGCGCCTGGCGATCTCGTCCGTCATTACGATGCCGGCATCGACCAGCAGACCCAGCGCGACAATCAGGCCCGTCACTGACATCTGATGCACCGGCAATGCGATCAGGTTCATGGTAAACAGTGTGGCGAGCGTCACCACCGGCAGTACCATCGCCACGATCATGGCCGCGCGCAGCCCCAGTGTGATCAGCAGCACAGTGAGTACCAGACCAACACCGACAGCCATATTGCCGGCAACTTCTGCGAGGCGCGCGGCGGTATAGGTGGACTGGTCAAAAACCAGTTCCATCTGCATGCCCGCGGGAACACCAGGCTGGTAGTCGTCCAGCACCGCACGGATACCGGCAGCCCAGACATCAACCTGCAGACCGTCTTCGGCCCTGGCAGCAATCAGAACAGCAGGCCGTCCGTTGTGCAAAGCGGCCTCTGCCACAGGTTGACGCGGCCCGCGGGTGATTTGTGCGACCGAGCCCAGCAGCAGTGTCTGCCCGTCCGGGCCATCACGCAGCACGATATTACGGAGCCGGTCGGGGGAGGTGATCTCGCCTGATACTTCAAGCAGCAGGTCGTCGCCTGCGCCACTCAGCCGGCCTGCCGAAACCTTGGCATCTGAACGCGCAATGGCGGCGGCGACTGCATCCGGGGTCAGGCCTGTGCCGGCGGCGCGCTGCGCATTCAGTGTGACGGTGATTTCCTCTTCCGGAACGCCGAAAAGCTCTACCAGCCTGGTGCCCTGCACATTGCGCAGCCGGTCCGCAATATCCTTGCCAAAGCGACCGGTAAGCGACAGGGGTACGCCGTCATGCCGCGTGCTCAGCGCAACAATCGCGCCATAGGCGCCGGCGCCGTCTGTATCAAGATCAGCGGGCAGCACACCTGCCGGGAACCGGTCCTGAGCTACGGAGAGTTTATCGCGAAGTTCTGACCAGACCTCTTCGATGCGGTCAGCGGCAAGCGTTTCAATCAGTTCGATCTGCACAATCGAAATGCCCGCAGCGCTGGTCGAATTCAGCACATCGACCTCTGAGACTTCTCTCAGGCTGTCCTCGATCTCGGCGGTTACAAGGCTTTCAACGCGCGCCGGGTCAGCGCCGGGCCAGGGGGTCGTGACGGTTGCGAACAGGTTGGTGATCGTGGGGTCTTCCTGCCGCCCGATGGCCAGCAACGCAGACGCACCGGCGGCGATGATCACCAGCAGGATCAGCGCGACAATACGCGGTTGGCGAAAGGTCAGCGTTCCCATGACATGCGCTCCGCCGCCGCGACCGCCTGACCCGGCACCAGCCTGTGCGTACCGCCGGTCACGAAGCTGTCGCCGTCGGAAAAGCTCCCACGCACATAGACCCGGTTGCCATCAGGATGGATGATTTCTGCGGCTTCCGGCGTCACCGCGCCCTCCCTTACCGTAAGCAGTGTCCAGGCACCCCTCGGGCCCTGCCGCAGCGCCGATACCGGCACCCATGCCCCGGGTTCTGCGACATCCGTGATGATCACGACCTGTCCGGTCTGGCCCGCCGGCAAAGGCGCGCCTGCAATATCGACGAAGATCACGCGGTTGCGGGTCTGCGGGTCAAGATCGGGGGCGATCTGTGCCACCGTTCCGTCACGTCGGTCTGTCCCGAACGCGATGGTTACCAGGTCTCCGGGACTGAGATCCGCGGCCACCGCAGGATCGAGCCCGGCTCTGAACCGTTGCCGGTCCTGATCAAGCACCGTCAGCACCGGCGCCCCGGGTGCGACCACCGCGCCCGGGTCCAGCATGCGGGTACCGGCAACGCCAAAGAAGGGCACGACGAGTTCGGATTTCAGCATATCGATCCGGATCGCCTGTAACCCGGCATCGACCTCTGCGATGGCCGCCTGAAGCTGCGCAAGTCGCAGGGAGGTATCATCCACCACCTGCGCGCTGACGTGGCCGCGCCGCCGCAGCTCCTCTTGCCGGTCATTGGTGCGCCGCGCCAGTTCAGCCTGCGCCATCAGCACATCGCGCCGGGCACTCACGCGGTCGCGTTCGGCCTCCAGCAGGCGTGTATCAAGCCGCGCGACGACGGTGCCGGCCCGGAGCAGATCGCCTTCTCGCGCAGCAACACTCTCAAGCGTTCCTGCACGCTCAAAGGCCAGCGCAGTTTTCCTGCGCGCTTCAACCTGTCCGTAAAACCGGCGGGTCACGCGATGGCTGTCCTGCATCCGCAGTACCGCAATTCTGACCGGCGTCTGGTGCACCTGCGCAGGGGCGGGCAGCGCGCTGGCACGGTCGGCAATCACACTGCGCCCGATGAAAACTGTCACCACGGCGGCACCCGCTATCATCAGGGTCAGAAACAGACTGCCAGTTCGTTTCAGCCCTGGCGGCAGCGGAAAAAAGGTAGCCACGGGATACTGCCTTTCGTAAAGTTAGCATTGCTAACATATGTTTGCGTCGCTAACTTTGGCAAGCAGTAATCGGAAGAAAATCAGATATGAGCAGCCAACCTTCTGGCGTAGAAAGCAAAAAAGAATATCACCACGGCGATCTCAGGCGTCAGTTGCTGGAAGCGGTACGCGAGCTGATCGAGGAAAACGGTCCGGAAGGATTCTCGGTAGCACAGGCCTGCCGTCGCGCGGGGGTCAGTACGGCGGCACCCTACAAACACTTCAAAGACCGTCATGAGATTATGCGTGGGGTGCTGTTGCTGGCAATGGAACGGATGCGTCAGGTGATGCAGGACGCGGCCGATGCCTGGCCTGCAGGCGACCCAAGCCGGATCGTGGCGCTGGGCCAGGCCTATGTGGATTTTGCGCGCAATGAACCGGGCATGTTCCAGATGATGTTCGGGCACTCCGGCAGGCATGACCAGAGCCCGGAGCTTGAGGCCGCTGGCGAAAGAACAGGTGCGGTGGTGAAAATCGTTGTGGCTGAACACTTCAACCGCCCGGTAGACGATCCCGTCGTTCAACTGCGCGCCTATGCGGCCTGGAGTTTCGTGCACGGCCACAGTTTTTTGTGCCTCGACAACAAGATCCCGTTTGAGATGCCTGCCGAGACTGAACATGCTCTTCTGGTTCTTGTGGGTAAGGCCATTCTTCCCGACCCGTCAGCGCATGCGGGCCAGGATCACGGCGGTGGATGAAGGCAGCGTCATCAGAGCATGACGTGACCGCCACCCGATCATTCGGACTTTTTGTCCGGGTTCAGAAGATCGCCGCCGGCATCCGTCGCTCTGCGTTCACGCTCAACCGCGTCGCTGGTCTCGGCGCTTGACTGTTCGGGATCGGATGCTGCCGGCAACGCTGTTTCCGTTTGTGGCGGGAGGGGCTCAGGCGACCGGGTTTCCGTCTCTGTTTCAGACAGCGTTCCGGATAGCTGTTGCGCAGAACGCTCGTCCAGACGCAGCCTGTAGATCGGTTCCGGCAGCCCGAAGCCGGCGCTTTCGAGAGCGGTTTTCGTCACGCGGATGGCCTCACCGCGCGCCTTCATGAAATCAACACGGCTCTGATCGACCCAGGCTGCAAATGTGAGCACCACATTCGAATCGCCCACTTCCGCAATCCAGGCCGACACGGGCGGGTCGTTGAGGACAAAAGGCAGTTTCTCCAGCGCACTCGTCGCCGCGGCAAGCGCTGCCGCCAGGTCGCTGTCCGCATCTACACCCAGTTCAAAGGTAAAGCGCCGGTTGGGATCGCGCGTATAATTTATAATATGCCCTTTAAAAACCGTCGCATTGGGGATCCGGATGTGATTGCCATCGGGCGATATCAGGATCGTCGCGCGCGAAGTCAGGCGGGCAACATTACCCTCTTTTCCGTCTATTCCGACGAAATCATTGGGGCGGAACGGCTGGCGCAGACTGAGCAGGATTGAGGCGATAAAATTCTCCACGGTGTCCCGCACGGCAAAACCCAGAGCAAGACCCACCACACCCGCAGCACCAAGCACTGCGCCAAGCAGGGCGGTCGCATTCAGAATATCCAGCCCGACGACGATACCCACCACGATAAAGACAATCCGGGCCACGGCGCGGTAGACATCGGCGATGAATTTGTTCGGCGCCAGCCATTGCCAGATGGCCAGGCGCGTCGTCAGCAGCCATCCCAGAACCGCAATTGCGACAAAGACCAGAAAGGCCACGATAAATATCGGTGCATTGAGGGCGATATTCCGGCCGCGATCCAGAATCCGGTCCACGGCTGGTTCGAGGCGCTCTTCCAGACTGGTGCTGATCGTTGTCTCGTTTTCGATCGCGACGACACCTTCCACGCGGTTCACGATTCCTTCAAGCTCCGCGCGGCGGGTATTATCAAGCACCTGACCCTGCAGCCGCACGACACCACCCGAAACGGACACGGTCACGTTCTGAAAACCGGTGATCTGACGCGCAAGGGTATTGATACGGTCGCGGATCTGCGTGTCGCTGACTGTATCTTCTCCCACACCGATTGAACTGTCCGTCTGAACCGGATCGGAGGCCGTCTGCGCGCCGCCGGGCTGTGCGGTGAGCAACGTGGCCATCAGCAGCGTTGCTGTCAAAGTACGTATCATGTGGTGTCCTGTCAGATCAGCGGCCGGCGTGGGGCCTTTGCAGTGTCCATCTGCGCAATCTCCATCAGGGCCGGTTTGTCGTAGATCCGCAAGATTCCATCGCTCCACGAAAGCAGATCCCGTTCGCGCAACCTGGCGAGGGTTTTGTTGGTGTGAACCAGCGACAGGCCGAGAGAATCCGCAATATCCTGTTGCCGGAACGGCAGCGGCATCGCCCCGTTTCGGACCAGCCCAGTTCCCTCTCCGCGTGCAAAAAGACGTACCATTGCCCAGGCAAGAGCACCAATCGCCGACCGCTGACCCAACGTCAGCAAGGCTTCTCCGAGAAAGTGTTCTTCGGTCGCAGCAAGCCATGTCAGATCAAATGCGCGGGTCGGATTTGCGCTGAACCATTCGTAAAAACTGCTGCGATCAAAGACGCATAATGTCATCTCAGTCGTGGCTTCGACGGAGTGCGACATTTCACCGAGCACACCTGCCTGAAGGCCAATGAAATCTCCGGGAAAAATAAGGTTAATAACTTGTTTCCGGCCATCCGGCAGGGTTTTGTAACGCACGCCCATGCCGCTCAGTGCGGTGAAAAGCTGGGGTGTGTTGGACCCTTCGTTAAGGATGTGCGTACCCGGTTCCACCGACAGTTCACCGGACTTAAATCTTTGCATCCGCGCGACGTCTTCCGTGCTCATGCCCATAAACACCGGTTGTGTCCTCAGCGGGCAGTTTTTGCATGTGGTGGCCATCTCTCTCCCCGGGGTATGTCACAGTTTAATGCGCCGCGACATGAATGGTTCCATAAGGAGCACGGTTAAGAGCGTAGGCGGAGACTTCAGTGTGAGTAACATAACCTGTGTCATCATCGAAGAGGATGTCTTTGTGGCCGAAGATATTTCGGCAACCGTTAAGCAGCACTTCCCCAAGGTGCAGCTGCGCGTATCTGCGTCTTTTGATCAGGCGCGTCGGTCGATGTCCCCGGTCGGCGCGCCCATACTTGCCATCATTTCGGGAAATGGCATGATCTCACGTGAGATAACTGAAGAGGACGCCTCCAGCCTCAGGGCGCTACCGGTTGTCTGGATCGATGCACCGCCGCTCGTTCAGCGCGATCACCCGGGCTGGGCCTTTATCAGCAAACCCTTTACTCTCGCGGGGCTCAGCGCCGCCCTTGAAGCGGCATCCGGCAGGTCGGCCACCGCATAGTTGGCGCAGTTTATCCGGCAGCGACTGACCTTATTTTGGTGTCACTCTCCGGCTCCGGCCCGGTATGCGCTTCGCGCAGATTAAGGCCCCAGACCAGCACCGGAATAGCGATCACACCACCTACCGGTCCCCAGAGCCAGAGCCAGAATATCAGCGACACAAAAACCGCGAGCGGATTGATGGACATATGCCGGCCGACCAGCGACGGGGTGACAAACTGCCCTTCGGTCGCATTCAGGGAGAGATAAAGCGCCGCCGGCAGGAAACTCCAGGCCCCCTCGAAGGTCACAAACCCTGCAAACAGCAAGGTCACTGCAAACGCGATCGGCCCAAGATAGAGAAGATAATTCACCAGAAACGCGCCGACACCCCACAGAAACGGGTTCGGCATACCAAGCGTAGCCATCACAAGGCCGATGATCAGCCCGAAAGCGGCATTGATCGCGGTGATGGTCAGGAAGTACCGCGATACATCGCGCTCGGCGGCACAGAGTACCTCTTCACTGACGCGAGAGGTGTTGCGGGCGATAATCCGGTAAAGATCATTCCGCGAGAGCAGGAAGAAATATAGCGACCCGGCAAAGATCATAACCTGAGCGAAAAAGCCCGGTGCGAGCCATATTGCATCTGTCAGGCTGGGCGCGTCAGTTGCCTTTGCGACCGGGTCAGACCCGGGCGACAGTGAATCCTCAATCGATTCCTGCATATCGGTGACGCTTTCGATTGCCGGCTGCAGTGTCGATATGAATTTGCGCAGTTCCCATTTGATGCGCGGCGCCATTTCCACGGCATCTGTTATCACCGGCACCAGAAGAAGACCCAGCAAAACAACGGCTGTGAGCGCGCTGAAGAGCACCACGAAGGCCGATACGGACCGCCGCAACCCGATTTTCTCAATAAGATCACCAACGGGCGCGGTGACGACGCCAACGACAAGCGCCAGCAACAAGGGTGCCATGACATGAGATGCGGTCTGAAGAAACCAGACGGCGGCGCAAACTGCGATCACGATCAGGGCCGTAGACTGCGCAGGGCGCTGCGACATAGATTTCTCCTTCTCCTGCTAACGCCGGAAGTTCAGACAAAGTTCCGTCTGCTATGGAACATTATACCCGGTTGCGTGCGTTGGCCCGTCTGAACCTACAACAGCGAAGAGGGCAGGTCCTCTATGAAATGGGACGAAGTGCGCAACCGATGGAACCAGCTTAAGGGCGACGTCAGAAAGACGTGGGAAAAGCTGACGGACGAGGACATCAGCCAGATTGCCGGTGACCGCGCCGAACTCGAGCGCCGCCTGTGCGCATACTACGACATTGATGCTGACAGGGCGCGCGAGCAGGTTGACGACTGGAAGCGCCGCCGGCTCTGAATTTGCAGCAGTTATGTCATGCGTGCGTACGTGGAAAGACTGTATTTTCTGACATATGCCGGGCCAGTCCCAGATCATTGCGGAAATGCTCTGTGGCGGCGGCTTTTTTATCCGCATCCGGCTGTCGGAGCAGGTAAGCCGGATGCAGCGTGATCAGCACCGGGATACCATCGGGCCCGGTTTCCACGTTTCCGCGACGCTGCATCAGATCAGCGCCCGATCCGGTCAGCGACAACGCCGCTGTAGCACCGAGCGCGAGGATCACGGCGGGCCTGACCAGCTGTATCTCAGCCTCAAGCCACCACCTGCAATGCTGTATCTCGCCTGCATCCGGGCGCTGGTGGATGCGTTGCCGTCCGCGCGGGCGGAATTTGAAATGCTTCACGGCGTTGGTGACAAAAGCCCCATTCCGGTCGAGGCCGGCGTCGTCGGCGATGCGGTCAAACAGCTGCCCCGCAGGCCCCACGAGCGGACGCCCCTGCAGATCTTCCTGATCGCCGGGCTGTTCTGCTACGATCATCAGCCGCGCTGAGAGCGGCCCCTCGCCGGGAACAGCCTGAGTTGCGGTGCGGTGCAAAGGGCATCGGGTGCAGGCGCTGACCTGACGCGGCAGATCATCCGCAGGCCCGTCCCAGGCAGAGGTAAGGTGTGCCTGTTGCGCCTGAACTGCGGCCATGCGGGGGGGCGGCAGGCCGGGCGCGTTCAGAGCCATCTCGCGCGCCCGCGCGGGCGCGCCTGCGATCAGATCCGGGATCGCTGCCGCCTCGGGCATATTCTTCCAGTACTTTTTTGGCATTTCGGACTGCATGGCCTTAACCTTGAGCCGGGCCGGATTGAAAATGTTCCGGAAGTAAGTCACCCACAGGATTTCGCTGGCATCATCGGGCAGATCGGGGCGGGGATGATCCTCTTCGAACCGCACCTTTCCGTCCTCAAACACGGCTGAGATATCCGGGGTCAGAATACGCCAGTCCATATCGGCAAACCGCCGCGCAAAAAAACCAGCCGTAGGCTCGACCGTGTGATGCGTGGGCTCAAACCATGCTGCAAAAGACCGGCGCGGACCGGCCGGGTCGCCGATCTCGCGAAACCGCACAAAGGCTTTCATCTTGTGCTGGCAGCGCCGCACGTTTTTCTCCATCTGACGGAGCTGTGACAGATGCGCATCGCCCCTGTCACTCATCAGATGTGGCGCTTCGATCAAACGCCACAAAAACGCATAAAGCCGCGCGAAACGCGCGGGATCGGCGTGCCAGACCACCGTGTCGGCCATCTGCAGAAAACTGCGTGGCACCGTAACAGAGCCTGTCACAGGTCGGGCAGGGCCGGGAGGCCCCGGAGTGTCGAAGAGGCCGCGGTCCTGCCTCGTATCCCCCCATGTCACCTCCTGTGGCGGCACCTGTGACAAAAGCAGGTCACGCGCTGCATCCCGCCAGGCACGGGCGGCATCGATGCGGGGTACGACGACATGGGTCATCAGAACAGGCTCAGCTGTTCGGGTGGCGGAGCAAACCGTGCGCGCAAACCGGCACTGTCGGTGAGTGCACCAGGGCTCCAGCCCCCCGCCGTGATGAAGGCCCGTGCCTTTTTCAGTCCCGCGCCCATGCGGTGCAGATCGTCATAGCGCAGCGAGCGGTGTCTGCGGCTGCTCAGAATGCGCCCGACAGTTTTTGTGCCGAAACCGGGCACACGCAGCAAAAGCTCGCGCGGGGCGCGGTTCACATCGACCGGAAAGAGGCCACGATGCGCCAGCGCCCAGGACAGTTTCGGATCGATGTCGAGATCGAGATTGCCACTTTGATGATGCCCGGTGATCTCTCTGAGATCAAAACCGTAAAACCGCAGCAGCCAGTCTGCCTGATAGAGCCGGTGCTCACGCTGCAACGGCGGGCTGATCAGGGGCAACCGGGATGAGGCATCCGGAATCGGTGAAAAAGCCGAGTAATAGACCCGCTTCAGCTTGTAGCTTGCATAAAGCCGCGTGGATTGTCCAAGCACGGTGGTATCTGTCGCAGCATCCGCGCCGATGATCATTTGTGTGGACTGTCCGGCGGGCGCAAAACGAGGTGGACGCTTTCCGGTATGGCTGCGATCGCGCGCCACTTCTTTACGCAGACGCACGTCTGCCATGGCGCGGCGGATCTGCTCAGGACTTTTCTCCGGCGCGTGCTGTTTCACCGAGGCATCGGTTGGCAGCTCGACATTGATGGAAAGCCGGTC
Organism: Roseobacter sp.; assembly: GCF_024639605.1. Lineage (GTDB taxonomy): Bacteria > Pseudomonadota > Alphaproteobacteria > Rhodobacterales > Rhodobacteraceae > Roseobacter. The sequence continues at coordinate 10,895 of NZ_JAHEHZ010000093.1, forward strand.
TGCCAGCAGTCCTGCTTCTTCAATCAGTTCCGGCGCGGCATCGGGAATGGTTTTCAGGTGGATATAGCCGCGGAAGTTTTCCTCATGCCGCAGCTTGCGGGCAATCCGGACCATGTCGAGCATGGTGGTGTCCGGCGACCGGATGATACCTGAGGATAAAAACAATCCTTCGATATAGTTGCGCCGGTAGAACTCGATGGTGAGCTTTACGACCTCGTCCACAGAGAACCGCGCGCGTTCGACATTCGACGAGACCCGGTTGATGCAATAACTACAGTCGTAAATGCAGAAATTCGTCATCAGAATTTTCAGCAGGCTGATGCACCTGCCATCGGGCGCATAGGCGTGGCAGATTCCGCTACCTTCATTTGAGCCGAGGCTCTTGCCGCCCCGCGAGTCGCGTTTCGTTGAGCCCGACGAGGCGCAGGAGGCATCATATTTCGCCGCGTCGGAGAGAATCGCCAGCTTTTGTTCGAGGGTTTTCTTTACCATATGTTCTGTATATGTTCTCAAGAACCACGGCGCAATAACCTGTGACATAGTGCCCGCTCAAAGCCGGAATCAGGTGAAATTATCTTCAGGATGTCGGGCCATACCGGTCGCTGTTACAACGTGTTCAGGACCCGGCCGGAGTAACCATGCGGTAAGTGATCAGTTCTTCGGGCAGCAGGATGTAAATCTCGTCTGGTGGCGTTTTCAGTGCATGACGCATGATCAGCGGATCAACACCCATCTCATTGAGATATTCCATCACCTCACCTTGTCCCTGCTGGATGCTTTCCACAGCCACAAAAGCGGGCAGAGCTGTATTGGCGCCGAAAAAATGCTGATGCACGCCGACCTGCGCATCATCATCCACGCGCCGCGTCACCCCCGACGCAAGGATATAGGGGCAGGCGGAAAGACAGACATCCGTCGCCTCCATAAGGGTCGCGGCCTCAAGGGTGCGTAGTTGCCGGCCGATGCTCAGCGCGTCCTGAACCGATCCACCTGGCGAATTCAGCCGCACTTCGGTTACGGCTCCGGCGGTCTGCAAATGCTCCTCCAGCCGGATTGCATCGCCAGGTGCAATCTGCCCTGTCAGGCTCAGCAGCCCGTCTGCATGCTCAAAGAGCAACCGCACAGGCATGTCTCCGGACGTGCGATAGGGCCTGCCGGGAGTTCCGTCGCGCGTCGGGGCGAAAGGCAGATCATCCGGTGCATACCGCCGGGTCTGATCGCCAGGTGCTACCGGTGCGTCAAAAGCAGGACGGTCGGAGGGCCGCACCAACTGCGGCAGCACGCTCAGAACGTCACGACCCATCAGCAGCACAGCCAGCACAACCTGAAGCGCCAGCACCCCGATAATCGCGGTGCGGGTGTCAAAGCGCCGGGCGGGGACAGGGGAGGGAGTGTCGGTCATGCTTGCCGTTCCGGTTTCGGACTGAGTTCAACCGGCTTGATGCCGGGAGACCTGTCCCGTTCGGGAACCGGCTCATCCCGACCCATCGTCACTTCCATGTCCCGCATTGCCCGCATCGCGGCTCTGAGCTCCGCGAGCGTCAGCGTCTCCCCGACACTCACGGGTGCCTTGCCGCCGCGAATCGCCGCCTGTGTGATTGCGAGGATAAAGACCAGAACCGCGGGCAGCAGATCGATGGCAACCGCCCCGGCCCAGGAGGGCACGAAATTCCCGGCATAACGGATCACCGCATCAGCGGTGCTGATCGGCGTATATATGGTGTCGGCGGCCGGCTGCATCGCGATCACCCCCTCCGCCGCCAGGCGAAGCGTATCGGCCCGCTGTCCCAGCACATCCAGCACGGAGGAAATGGTCGATTGCTGGCCTGCGCGGTTTTCAGCAGTGCGCCCGTCAAGCTCCGGCAGCACCACAGAGGCGCTGAGATCCCGGGCTGCCCGGCTCACCAGAGGAGCGACAGAAAGCTGGCGCAGCTGGGTAATAACCCCGGCCAGACGCACCGCCTCTTCAGAGAACTGCACCGACCGCGTTTCAATGGGACCAGGCTCGACCGTAAGTGACCGCATGCGGCTCAGCACAGCATTTCCTTCGGCAAAGGCCGCATCGACAAGGGGTTGCTGTGAGGAGATCTGCGCCTCGAGCCCGGCAAGTTCATCTGATTTCTGGCGCAGCACACGGAATACAGCACCACGCCCGGCAAGGCCCGATAAACCACCCGTGGCTTCCTGTTCGGAGAGGTCTTCAAACGACTGCCGTACCCGGGCCACATCCCGCCCAAGCCCCTGTGCAGAAACGGCAATTTCGTTGGTCCGCTCCAGCGAAGTCTGATAATCCTGCACGGTGCGGGCCAGATGCTGTTCAACCGCTGCGGCACCTGCAAGGGCTGCCGCATTCAGCCAGGACGACATAGCAATAATCGCCGCAGACCCCAGCAGCATGGACACAAAAAGACCCATCCGTGCACCCGCCGTGCGCACAGCCGGCAACAGGCGGATCATATAGGACCAGAACACAAAGATACCGGTTGAGACGGCAATCGAATAACTGATGGCGGCAAAAAAACTCAGTGCACCGTTGTCATCCAGCAGCGAGGAAACGCCGAGATAGGTATAGATGCCGGAGGCGACGGCCAGCACGCCGAGAGCTGCGGC
>NZ_JAHEHZ010000094.1 GCF_024639605.1 Roseobacter sp.
CGTAGTCGGCCTGCTCATCGTTGAGGGCCGTGTCCATCAGCAGTCCGCTCATCCCGATCACAGCGTTCATCGGCGTTCGGATTTCGTGGCTCATAGTGGCAAGGAAAGCACTTTTGGCTTCATTGGCCGCCTCAGCGGCGGCGCGGGCGTCTTCGGCTTCCTGAAAGAGCCGCACGTTTTCGATGGCGATCACCGCCTGATCCCCGAAGGACTGGGCAAGGGCGATCTCGTCGCGGCTGAAGGCTTTCCTTTCCATCCGGATAAAACTCAGCATCCCCACCGCCTCGTCCCCCCGCAACAGCGGCACGATCAGCGATGACTGATATCCGCTTTCCTTCTGGATCCGGACGTCTTTTTCCGGAAGAACTGCGGTGTTCCAGTCCGGGATGTGCTGGATTTCGCGCGCGAGCAGCGCACGCGACGGCAGATTATCATCCGGATCGATCCTGTGACGCTCAGTGGAAAAGTTCTTTCTGAGGCCCTCGGTGTCAGCCACCGCAGCCTGCCAGAGCTCTTTTTCATCCGCCCTCAGGACAACCGCCCTGTCGCAGGAAATCAGCCTGACGGCGGCCTGCACGATCTCATCAAATACAGGTGTCACGTCATTGGGTGACGAGCTGATTACACGCAGCACATCAACGCTCGCGGTCTGGCGCGCGAGGGCGGTCTGGTTCTCCTCAAAAATCTTCGCATTCCGGATCGCGATCACCGCCTGATCGGAAAAACTCTCCAGCAGTGCGATGTCCTCGTCGCTGAAAGGTTTCACCTCGCGCTTGTAAAGAGCGAGGTTGCCAAGACCGACATTGTTATGGATCAAGGGGATCGTCAGGAACGTGCGGACCCCTTCTTTGTCAACAGACATCCGCCGTATCTCTTCACCGTTGCGATAGGCATCAGTGTCTTTGAGATCGTGAAAATGGATTGGCTTTCTGTCGAGAATACTGTCCGCGATCGACAATCCGCGTTTCATTGGCCACTGGGTCCTGCCCACTTCCAGCGCATCAAGCTCGTCTCCCCAGTGCGCCACAAGATCGGCGTGGGTCCGCTCTTCGTTGACAATGTTCAGGCTGGCCATCGGCGCGTCACAAAGCTGTGCTGCCCGGCTCAGAATAGCATCAAAAACCGGCGCAAGATCCGACTGCGCTTCACTGATGATCCGCAGAATGTCGGCGCTGGCCGTCTGGCGGGCAAGGGCGGCCTCGGTCTCCCGGAACAGGCGCACGTTCTCGATGGCGATCACCGCCTGATCACAGAACGAATTACCCAGACTGATCTCATCTTCGGTAAAGGCGCGGATTTCTTCGGTGCGCGAGAATATCAGAACACCAGCACAGTCGCCTTCGCGCATCAACGGAAGATAGAGGACTGATTTCAGGTTGAATTTCTTAAATGTATCGACCTCATGTGGTAGCAGGTCCGCCTCCCGGTAATCGGGGATGTGAACCATTTTGCACGATTGCACGACCTGCGACGGAAAGTTGCGTTCCGTTTCAACCGGTATCCTGTTCTGCGACAGACTCGTCATCGTCCTGCCGTGCTGGACCCCTGCTGCAGGCACGAGCGCGTCCCGGTCGCGGAGCAGCACAACCACGCCGTCGCTGGCCAGCAACCTGCACCCGGCAAGCGCAATCGCCTCAAAGACCGGTGTGGTATCGGTGGGCGACTGACTGATGACCCGCAGGATGTCCGCACTGGCCGTCTGACGGGCAAGTGCTGTCTGTGTCTCCCGGAACAGGCGCACGTTCTCGATGGCGATCACCGCCTGATCGGCAAAGCTCTCGGCAACGGCGATGTCGGCGACGCTGAACGCGCCCGCCGTCTTCCGGATGAGTGCGAGAACGCCCAGAACCTTTTCACCCCGTTTCAGCGGCAACATGAGCGAGGCCATAAAACCGTTATTTTCGTGAGCCGCGCGGTCCCGCGGAGGCAGATCATATCGGGTCCAGTCGGGAATGTGCAGCGTTTCACCCTCTATGACCCGGGACACGAGATTGTCGTCCGGATCAGCTTTGCCACGCTGTTCAGTAATGTTTTTTTCGACCCCGTCCGGTGTCGCGACGGCGGCTTGCCAGCCTTCGGCACCATCCGTCTCGAAGACTATTGCCAGATCACAGGACACAAGGCTGATCGCCAGACGCACGATCTCCTCAAAGACGGGCGTTGTGTCGGTTGGCGAGGCGCTGATCGAGCGCAGTACATCCGCACTGGCGGTCTGACGGGCCAGCGCTGTCTGTGTCTCGCGGAACAGGCGTACGTTTTCGATGGCTATAACTGCCTGATCGGCGAAGCTTTCGGCGATCGCGATGTCCTCCGCCGAGAATGGACCGGCGGTCTCGCGGATAAACGCAAGGGCGCCGAGGCATTTGCCCCCGCGCATCAGCGGCATTCCGAGCGACGCCATGAAACCGCTTTTTTCGTGACTCTCCCTGTCCCGCGCAGGCAGATCGTATTTCGTCCAGTCCGTAATATGGATGGTCTCTTTACCCACCATCGTCCGTGACGGCAGGTTGTCTTCGGGGTCCAGTATGGCACGCGATTGCGTTATGTTTTCCTCCACGCCGGCCGGCGTTGCCACGGCGGTCTGCCAGAACTCGGTACCGTCCGTTTCCACAACAATCGCCAGATCACAGGACACCAGGCCGGTCGCCAGACGCACGATTTCGTCAAAGACGGGCTTTGTGTCGGCGGGCGACGCACTGATCACCCGCAGCACATCGGCGCTCGCAGTCTGACGGGCCAGCGCGGCCTGCGTTTCATGAAACAGCCGCGCATTCTGGATTGCGATCACCGCCTGGTCGGCAAAGCCCTGCATGATCCGAAGCTCTTTGTCAGTGAAGGGCTTCTTTGACCGGGCGACACCGACGACGCCGATGCCTTTGCCTTCCCAGATCATTGGCGCAAAAGCCACCGAATGATACCCCGCCACCCGCGCCATACGTCTGAGCACCGGCGGTGTCTCCGGATCGTTCTGAACATTGGCATAGTTCACGACGCGTTTTGTGCGGATCGCCTCGCCGGCGGGTGTGATCTCCCAGGGCGCCGGAAAAGTTGCAAGAAGCGCGTCGCGGTAATCTCCGAGATAGGCTGCGACCTGCAACTGCCCACCCTCGTCGATCTGCAGAACATCCAGCTCCTCGCCGCCAAAAAGCGTACGGCAGCTGTCGAGGATTTTTTCAAAAACCGGCTGTGTGTCCTCAACCGACTGGCTGATGACGCTGAGGATTTCCGCCGAGGCCTTTTGCTGTTCCAGTGCCTCGGTTACTTCGGCTGTCCGGTCCTGCAGTTCGGAAAAAAGCCGCGCGTTGCTGATTGCGATGACCGCCTGGGCGGCGAAAGTTTCCAGCAGCGTGATCTGTTTTTCGGAAAACGCAGCCTTTCTGACATGCGCCAGCGTGATCGTGCCAATAACCTGGCCGTCTTTCTTCAGCGGCACGCCCGCCGTCGACCAGAAACCTCCGACCTTCGCCTGCCTGTTCCAGTCATACTCCGGATCCGCTTCGATGTCCGGGATGTAGACCGTCTCCCCTGTGAGGGCCACACGCCCTGTGCAGGTACCCATGCGCGGCGTGAAGTTCTGCTCTGAGAGAACCTTCAGGAACTTGCCGCTGGCATTATGCGTGGCAACGATCTCATAGACGCCGGTCTCATTGTTCAGCAGGGTGGCATAAGCAACTTCGGGGCTGCAAAGACGCACCGAGACCTCCAGTATGGCCTCCAGAACGGGCGCCAGTTCATTCGGAGAACGCGAGATCACGCTGAGCACTTCGGAGGTAGCGGTCTGGTATTCCAGGCTTTCGGTCACCTCCGCTGTGCGCGCCTGCACTTCGCTGAACAGATGCGCGTTGTTAATGGCGATCACCGCCTGATCCGCAAAGGTTTCCACCAGTTCAATCTGGCGCGGCGTGAAAGGCCCGGGCGTGGGGCGCGCCAGATCCAGTACCGCGATAATCTCGCCCTCGCGGATGAGCGGCACTGCGATAATCGACCGCCAGTTGCCCAGTTCAACCGACACCGGAGTGTCGAACTCCGCGTCTTCTCTGATGTCCTGAACATGGATGGTGGTCCGGTCCAGCACTGCGCGCCCCGCGATATTGGTACGATCTACTTTGTGAGGATGTCTGGTGTGATATGCGATCATCTCGGGCGAGCACCCGGTATTTGCGCCAAGGTGAAGTTCATCTCCGACCCGGTTGAAAAGAATGCAGATTGACGCGTCACAAAGCCTTGCCGCCGTATCAATGAGCGCCTGCAGGACGGTCGGCAGATCGAACGCGGACTGGCTGATGACCTTAAGCACTTCGGCCGTCGCCGTCTGCTGTTCCAGCGCTTCCTGTGTCTCGGAAAAGAGCCGGGTATTTTCCATCGCGATCATCGCCTGATCGCGAAATGACGTCGCAAGCGAAATATCGGCCCCGGAAAACGCAAGTGGTTCGCGATGCGTCAGGGTCAGTGCCCCAAGACACTGCCTGCCACGCAGCAAAGGCAGGTGAAGTGAGGAGCCCACATCCATTTCCGCCCGGCGCTTCCGGGCCTGTGGCGGCAGATCGGCCGTGGTCCAGTCCGCCACATGCAGTGTCTCCCCCGACAGGAAGGCCCGGGAGGGCAGATTGACCTCCGGATCCACCGGATACATGGGCCGTCCGTCTGCCGCCACACGCGGCGCCGCAGGTGCGATTTTCGCCCATAATTCCGCCGTCATGATCCGCCCGTTTTCCCCGGCTGCGGCGGCGGTCCAGTATTCACCGCCTTCGGTCAGATGGACAACCGCATTGTCGCACCCCAGGAGCCGGCTGGCGGTCTGTACGATCACATCGAAAACCGGCTGAATATCTGTCGGTGAACTGCTGATAACTTTGAGAATTTCCGCATTTGCAGTCTGACGCGCCAGGCTTGTCTGTGTCTCGTCAAAAAGACGCGCGTTCTCGATGGCGATGCTGGCCTGATCGGCAAATGTCTCGACCATATCGATGTCGGCCTGGCGCGAGGGGCGGTTCTCGGGAAAGGACAGCACGATTGTCCCCCAGATCTCGTCACCTTTGAAAACCGGCACGCCGATGCTCTGGCGATACCCCATTTCGCGGGCGATCATATGATCGGTATAGCTTTCGTCCTGCGCGTCCTCGAGCAGGAACCGCCGGCCTGTATCCAGCACGGTTTTGTTGATCGATCCCTCCGGCAGGGGCGACTGCCAGTGTTCCTTGTGGCGCTCAATCTGTGCGTCGCTGTGTCCGTGATAGGCCCGCAGTTTAACAACGTCGTTGCTGATAAACTGCCAGACCGCACAGAACGGCGCATCGCAGAGCTCCGCCGCCTTTTGTGCAATCAGATCGAACACCGCCTGCACGTCCGAGGTGGCGCCGCTGATCACTTCGAGGATCTCGGCGCTGGCTGCTTCGCGCTGCATGGCTTCTTCGGTGCTGGCGAACAGGCGGGCATTTTCAATGGCGATCGCTGCCTGGTCTGAGAATGTTTCCAGCAAGTTTTCAATGGCCGGACCAGGCGCTTCATCGCCGGGCCAGGCCAGAACCATAATACCCCAGAGGCCCTCTTCAGTTTCGACAGGCAGGCCCAGCATGTATCTGAAACCATATTCCTTCGCCGTATTCGCATCGAAATAGCTGTCGGACTGCGCGTCTTTCAGATGGAAAGCAGCACCGGTCCTGATCACTCCTTCGGTCATCGATTCAGGAACCGGCTCCGATGGATAACCGGCGCTGTAGGTTTTCATGAATTCATCCGTGAACCCGTGGCTTGCACACAGGTGGATCATCCGGCCGTCATAGCGCCAGAGAATGCAGAATTTTGCCCGGCTGAGTTCCGTCGCACTGCGGACAACCGCTTCAAACACCGGCTGCGCATCGCCACGGGATGCCTTGACGGACTGCAGAATCTCCGCAGTGGCCGCAAGCCGCGCTTCAGCTTCCGCCTTTTCCCGGCGCAGCGCGTCGAGTTCCTGTTCTGCGGTCAGCTCTGGTTGCGCCACGTATCCTGCATCCCGGGTGCCCGCCGGGTGACCCGGTCGGGCAATCATCTGTTCTACGGGCACAGGCTAACGATTTCTGCCCGTTACGCTATGATTTTTAACGCAATCACATATTGTTTGCTGCGACCGTTCCGCGACCGGTGTCCGGCATATTGTTCTGGTGCGCAAATGCAGCATCCGACCCGCGCACTGATCCGTCAGATGTCCAGCGTATTGTCTTTTTCCCACTGGCTGAAGTGGCTGGCGAAAGATGCCCATTCCTGGTGCTTGAGCTTCAGGAAGGCGCTGGAGAAAGCATCGCCCATCGCCGCTTTGAGCTCTTTGTCTTTGTCATAGGCGCGCAGGGCATCCAGCATATTGAGCGGCAGCTGCGGCGCGCCGCGAACCTTATAGCCTTCTGCATACATATCAATGTCATAGCGCTTGCCGGGGTCGGCCTTGCTGTGAACGCCGGAGAGGCCTGCCGCGATGATTACCGCCTGCAGCAGATAGGGGTTTGCCGCCCCGTCCGCCAGCCGCAGCTCAAAGCGGCCCGGACCAGGCACGCGCACCATGTGGGTGCGGTTATTGCCCGTCCAGGTCACCGTATTCGGCGCCCATGACGCCCCTGATACGGTGCGCGGCGCATTGATGCGTTTGTAGCTGTTGACCGTCGGATTGGTGATGGCCGCCAGCGCACTTGCGTGTTTCATAATGCCGCCGAGGAAGTGCTTGCCCTTCTCTGACAGACCCAGCTCGCCCGTGGGCCCCTCGCCCTTGTCAGTGGCGAAAACGTTGGTCTTTGCCGCTTCCCCGGGCGCATCCCAGACAGAGATATGCGCGTGACAGCCGTTGCCGGTCAGGCCTTCGACGGGCTTGGGCATGAACGTCGCGCGGAAGCCGTGCTTTTCGGCAACCGATTTGGTCATGAACTTGAAAAAGCTGTGCTTATCCGCGGTGCGCAGCGCGTCGTCAAACTCCCAGTTCATCTCAAACTGGCCGTTGGCGTCCTCGTGGTCGTTCTGATACGGGCCCCAGCCCAGCTCCAGCATATAATCGCAGATCTCGCGCACAACATCATAGCGGCGCATCACCGCCTGCTGGTCATAACAGGGTTTTTCGGCTGTATCGAAAGGGTCCGAGATCTGATCACCCTCAGGGGTCAGCAGGAAAAACTCTGCCTCCACACCGGTTTTGACATGCAACCCCTCTTCGGCGGCGGCCTCGATCTGGCGGCGCAGCACATTCCGGGGGGCCTGGGCCACATCCTCGCCTTCCATCACGCAGTTTCCGGCGACCCAGGCAACTTCCGGCTCCCAGGGCAGCTGAATAACCGAGGACGGGTCAGGAACAGCCAGCATATCCGGGTCCGCCGGCGTCATATCCAGCCATGCGGCAAAGCCTGCAAAGCCCGCGCCGTCTTCCTGCATGCCCGCGATCGCCTGTGAGGGGACGAGTTTGGCGCGCTGCCCGCCGAACAGATCCGTGAACGAGATCATGAAGTATTTAATGCCCTTGTCTCTTGCGAAGGCGGCCAGATCGGTTGTCATGGTCTGCGGTTCCTTTCCCCGTTAAACGTGGTTGTGGCGCTGCCTGTGCGGGTCTGCGCCGGATGTTTCAGGTTTCCTTTTTACCCGGATACCAGTCTGTGCCGGCAAGCGGAACCTTTGCCATTGCCGCCGCCTCCATTGTCAGGGCGCACAGGTCTTCAGGCTCCAGATTGTGCAGGTGATTATGCCCGCAGGCCCGCGCAATGGTTTGCGCCTCAAGCGTCAGCACTTTGAGGTAGTTGCGCAGACGCCGGCCCGCATCCACCGGATCGAGCCGCGCGGCCAGGTCCGGGTCCTGGGTTGTGATCCCGGCCGGGTCGCGTCCTTCGTGCCAGTCATCATAGGCGCCCGCGGTCGTGCCCAGTTCCTGATATTCAGCTTCCCACTTCGGATCATTGTCACCGATGGCGATCATCGCGGCGGTGCCGATCGAAACCGCATCCGCCCCCAACGCCAGCGCCTTGGCCACATCCGCCCCCGTGCGGATGCCGCCCGAAATTACCAGCTGGACCTCACGGTGCAGACCCAGATCCTGCAACGCCTGCACGGCGGGCCGGATGCAGGCCAGCGTCGGAAGGCCCACGTTTTCGATAAAGACATCCTGGGTGGCCGCGGTGCCGCCCTGCATCCCATCAAGCACCACCACATCGGCGCCTGCCTTGACCGCGAGTGCCACGTCGTAATAGGGGCGCGTCCCGCCGACCTTGACGTAGACCGGCACCCGCCACCCGGTGATCTCGCGCAGTTCCAGGATTTTGATTTCCAGATCGTCAGGCCCCGTCCAGTCCGGATGCCGGCAGGCAGAGCGCTGGTCGATGCCCTTGGGCAGCGTGCGCATGTCGGCCACACGGTCGCTGATTTTCTGACCGAGCAGCATGCCGCCACCGCCCGGTTTAGCGCCCTGCCCGACCACCACCTCGATAGCGTCAGCTTTGCGCAGGTCGTCAGGGTTCATCCCGTAACGCGACGGCAGATACTGATAAACCAGTTTGCTCGAATGCGTGCGCTCCTCGGCGGTCATGCCGCCGTCGCCTGTGGTCGTCGAGGTGCCTGCCGCACTGGCGCCGCGGCCCAGCGCTTCTTTGGCCGGGCCTGAAAGCGCGCCAAAGCTCATGCCCGCGATCGTGATCGGGATTTCGAGCTCAACCGGGTTTTTGGCAAAGCGCGTACCAAGCGTAACTTTGGTCTCGCATTTCTCGCGATACCCTTCGAGCGGATACCGTGAAATCGACGCCCCGAGAAACAGCAGGTCGTCGAAGTGCGGCACCCGCCGTTTGGCCCCGCCGCCACGAATGTCATAGATGCCGGTTGCCGCAGCCCGGCGGATTTCGGCGTTTACAGGATCCGTAAAGGTTGCGGATTTTGCAGGAACAGTGCGTGGTATGCCCTTGTTATCCATGTGTTTCATCCCTGCTCTCAGTATTCATCTGCATGATCGACATCAAAGTTGTAAAGCTTTCGTGCTGACCCGTAGCGTCGGAATTCTTCTGGTTTCGCATCGCTTTCCGCGCGCTCCAGCAATCCTGCCAGAATCTCCAGATGCTCAGGCCGCATCTCTTTTTCCACACAATCGGTGCCAAGGCTCTTCACCGATCCGCGCACAAAAAGCCGCGCTTCATAAATGGAATCACCCAGAGCGTCACCCGCATCGCCGCAGACCACCAGAGAGCCGGCCTGCGCCATAAAGGCTGACATATGGCCGATGTTGCCATGCACGACGATGTCGATACCCTTCATGGAAATACCACAGCGCGAACTGGCATTTCCTTTGATTACCAGCAGGCCTCCGTGCCCTGTGGCACCAGCATACTGACTGGCATCGCCTTCGATGATGACCCTGCCCGACATCATGTTTTCGGCGACACCGGGCCCTGCAGATCCCTGCACACGCACTGTTGCCTGCTGGTTCATCCCGCCGCAGTAATATCCCGCCGGCCCCCGCACCGTCACCTCCAGCGGCGCATTGAGCCCCACCGCAATCGCGTGGCTGCCGCGCGGGTTCAGCACCTCCCAGGCGGTTTGCTCTGGTCCGGCCGTCTGCGCCTGCAGTGCTGCATTGAGGCCGCGCAAACCGTCCGCTTCGAGATCATATTGCTGCATGTCAGTGTTTCCAGAAATAGACGGTCGCCGGTTCGGGCTCCCAGACGCGCGCGGTTTCGATGCCCGGAAGGCTGACCAGAGCGCGGTACTCGCTGCCGAATGCCACATATTGCTCCGTTTCCGCCATCACCGCCGGTTTGCAGGCGATCGGGTCCCGCACCACGCCGAACCCGTCCTTGGTGCCGACCACGAAGGTGAAAAACCCGTCAAGATCCGCAAGACTGCTTTCCAGCGCTTCACCCAGAGTGGCACCTTCGCGCATTTTCCAGGTCAGATAGCCAGCGCCCACTTCGGTATCGTTCATCGATTCGATACGGATGCCCTCGCGGGTAAGCCGCCGCCGCAGCGCATTATGATTAGACAGTGATCCGTTGTGCACAAGACACTGGTCAGAACCGGTGGAAAAGGGGTGTGCGCCTTCCGTGGTGACCGCAGATTCCGTCGCCATCCGGGTGTGTCCGACACCGTGCGTACCGCCCATCCGCGCCAGAGAAAGACGTGTGGCCACATCTTCGGGAAGGCCTGTTTCTTTATAAATCTCAATAACATCCCCGTCGGACATTACGCGGATATCCGGACGCAGAGTACGGATCAGTTCGCGCGCAGCCGCGGATTTGTCGCGGCTTAGAGACAGAACAGCATGCGAGCCGTTGACGCGCTGTGTCACCGGCTCGCCGAGCGCCCGGGACAGATCAGCAGCAAGCGTTTCAAAATCGTGCTGCGCGTTGTCGGACTGGACCGTCAGCCGCGACTGACCAGGCACCTCGGCCCCGTAGATCGCGATACCGGCGCTGTCCGGCCCCCGGTCGGTCATGGTGACCAGCATCTGCGTCAGCATACTGCCCAGTTCCGGTTGAAGTGACGTGTCTTTCAGAAAGAGCCCGACAATCCCACACATATCCCGCTGCCTGATCGTTGATGTCCCGGACTATCATAGCTGACCGGGCGGGTCATTCCACCCAAAAGAACAATTATTTCTTCAGAGGAATGATATACGGTGCATTTGCCCGCTATAGCGGCAGTAAGGCGCTTCAGGACGGGCGCGGGTAGGCAATAACCGACAGATAGCGCGCGGGCAGATCGACCAGTGTTTCCGGTCCGTGGCGGGCATCGGCGTCAAAGTGCAGCGTATCGCCCGGGCAGAGCCGGTACACAGCGTCGCCGTGACGATATTCTACAATACCTGCAAGCATGTAGATGGTCTCGACCCCTTCATGCTGGAATGCCGGGAAGCGGTCTGAATCCTCGCTGAGGGTGATCAGATAGGGCTCGACAATCACATCGGCGGAACTGGCTTCAAGATGACCGAGCAGCGTGTAGTGATGACCCGCACGGGTTCCGGCCCGTTCGGTCTCAACCCCGTCACCGGCTTTAGTATGCACAGCCTCGCGCCGCTCCTCAAAGCGCCGGAAAAATGCTGTAAGCGGCACACTCAGCGCATTCGCCAGCGCCTGCAGGGTCGTCAGTGAGGGTGAAATATTGCCGTTCTCGATTTTTGAGAGCATCCCGGATGACAGTCCGGTTCCGGCAGCCAGATCGGCAACGGTCATTCCATGCTGGTGGCGAAAGGCACGTACCTCGCGTCCGATGGCAACTTCCAGAACCTTTTCGGTGCTGTCTCTGAGCCGGTGCGGATCCTGCGAGAGGCCCCGCGCATGTTCCCGCCCGTCACTCTGATCCATGCATGCCTCCTCTCCGGCGTTGTATATCGCGCCCGGCTGTTTGCGTTTGCCACAAGCGGAGATATCCGCCCTGTCAAAGCCCGCGCAGAGATCAGGATACAGGCGCATAACGGGCTGTCCAGCGAACTCGCGGCGCAGCCACCGGTAACCGGCCCTGCCCGGAAAGCCGGCAGCGTGTCTGCGAGACGCCCCGCAGTCGCCGTTTGAGAGTGTTGCGCCTCAGCATGCTGCTTTAGAGTGAAGCGAAATAACAGAAGATCAGGAAACGACCGGATGACGGCAGAGCATGTGAACACACTGATTGTCGGTGGCGGCCAGGCCGGCCTTGCGATGAGCGCGCATCTGGGCAAACAGGGCATCGGCCATCTGGTGCTTGAGCGTGATCGTATCGCAGAAACGTGGCGCAGCGCCCGCTGGGCATCGCTTGTCGCCAATGGACCGGCCTGGCACGACAGGTTTCCCGACAAAGTATTCGCTGATACCGCTCCGGATGATTTTGCTTCCGCGCAGAGCGTCGTCTCTTATTTCGAGGAATTCGCCCGCGAGACCGGTGCGCCTGTGCGATGCGGCGTCGAGGTGCAGTCGGTCCGGCGCGCGACATATGGCCAGGGGTTCCGCGCGGAGACCTCACAGGGGCCTGTAACAGCCGATCATGTAGTTGCAGCCACCGGGCCCTTTCAGCTCCCCGCAATCCCGCCTGTCATTCCGCGGACACCCGGTTTGCTGCAGATACATTCGTCAGCCTATCGCGATCCGGGCCGGGTACCGGACGGTGCAGTGCTGGTGGTCGGTGCCGGATCCTCCGGGGCGCAGATCGCCGAAGAGCTGTCGCGCGCGGGCAGGTGCGTTTATCTGTCGGTCGGCCCGCACGACCGGCCGCCCCGCCGCTACCGGGGCAAGGATTTCGTCTGGTGGCTTGGCCGCCTGGGCAAGTGGGAGATGAAGACACCCCCCGCAGGTTCAGAGCATGTGACTATTGCCGTCAGCGGTGCGCACGGCGGCAGAACAGTGGACTTCCGGCGTTTTGCTCACGCCGGGATCACACTTCTGGGGATGACACAGAGCTTCCGGCACGGCGTGCTGCAGATTGCCCCTGATCTTGCACGAAATATCGCACGCGGAGACGCGAATTATCTGGCGCTCCTTGATGAAGCTGACGCTTATGTTGCGGCTGGTGGTGCCGATCTGCCCCCCGATCCGGACGCCCGCGCGCTGCCTGACGATCCGGAGTGCCTGACCCGACCGCTCTCCAGACTTGATCTTGCGCAGGCGGGTATTTCGACAGTTATCTGGGCCACTGGATACGCAAGGGATTTCGGCTGGCTTCAGGTTGACGCATTTGATGCGCAGGGCAGACCGTCCCATCACCGCGGCGTATCAGCATCACGGGGCGTGTACTTTCTCGGCCTGCCCTGGCTCTCAATGCGCGGCTCGTCCTTTATCTGGGGTGTCTGGGAAGATGCGGCATATCTCGCAGCGCATATCGCCGGCAACACCGAGCGGGACGCATGAGGCCTGCGGGCGCCGCACTCTTTAAGTAAGCGGCCTGGCGTCTGCGAGGGCTGTAGGCGGGACTGCGCATGCGCGCCGTTTTATTCGTTACCTGGCACCCCGTAAGATGGTGCTGCGCGGGGATCCAGCGCCCTTTGCACATAGTCGGAAAGCTGCGGTTTATAGACCTGCCACGCCTCCTCCAGCGCTGTGAGCGGGCAGGTCTGCGTCCAGTCGCACCGCAGGTCCGTCACGGGCCAGCTGACCGCGTCACTGATCTGCATGCCGGCGGAATGCACCGGCCCCGCCTCGCCGCCGGCGCAGAGACCGGCGCGCAGCCCGGCCAGCAGCCTGTCCCCGAAATGGCCGGTGGCGCGCTCAAATCCTGCGACCATGGCCGCCGGTATGGATGCATCCGCCAACAGGTTCCCCGCCGCGATCACATCACGTCCGGCCGCATCGGCAAAAATTCCGAGCGCCTCCGGGCCGGAGTGCACTGCAGTCCGGCCCCTGGCGTCAATCGCAAGCACCTGCCTGTACTGTGGAAAATCGGTCTCCGCAATAACGCGGGACACTGCCTCAGGGGCGCTCAGCCCGGCCGCCATCAGATCCAGTGTCTCAGGGCCCAGGCGCGGATCGGTTACATTCTGGGTTGCCACGGCACCAATGCCGGCGCGGGTATAGACGCACCGCGCCGCAACGGCGGGCGAAG
>NZ_JAHEHZ010000218.1 GCF_024639605.1 Roseobacter sp.
TCTTATACCCACCCGGAGAGCGGCCAGAAATGCGCCCGTCCGTCGTCATGATGCAACGGAAAGCCGAGGCACAAATGCAACAGCGCGGCCCCCGCCATGGCTGTCGCTCACGCGCTGCGGTGCCAGAGCGCCAGCATGGCAAGGCCCCCCCCAGACAATGAAGGATTTGCCGATCGCAAAAATCGTCTGCCAGCCTTGGGAAAAGTAAAGCTAATCGAAAACCATGCGCGGCGGGATGGCAAAGAAATAAAACGCCCCGCCGGCCATGAGACAGAGCGTCAAGTCGGCCAACAGTGCCCCTGCCAGCACAGCAGGAACGATCCGGCGGTCACCACTGCGCGCCATCGCGGCAGCCCCTGAAAGCAGACGAGCAGGCGTGTTCATCAGGACGTTCCCCTGAGACCCGCCGTCAGTCTGCGCACAACGCAAAGCGCCTGAAAGCCCTCAATTGTCCGGTACGTGACTTCTGAGCACCGGGATATTCAGGTGCTATCTGTGCAGATCTGCTCAGTCGAGATCGTGCGCCGCAAGGGCTCGCATTATCTCACGATGTACCAGGCGGCGCACATTCCGCGTGATGCGCTCGCCCAGTTCGCCCTGCAGTTCAGACCGGACAATATCGCCGACCAGAAGGCGTAACGCTGCCTCGTCGATGATCTGATCCTCTTCTACCCAGGGCACATCTGCCTCGTCATCGACAGTCGCGACCGGCTCGGTCAGATCGTCTTCGGACAAAGGTGCCCCCTTGCCATCAAAAGAAACACCGTCCCGCCACTCCATCGTCGGTGCCCTGGTCCCGGCATAAGCATCGCGACCATTGCCGTCCGGCTCCCACTGATCCGCTGTGCGGGCAATGGCAGTTTCCAGTGCTGCGATTTTTTCGGAAAGATGTGATCTGGCTTTGGCTTCTGATGCCCGGGAGAGCCCCGATATATCCGGCGGCCCTTCGTCGGCATCTGCCCCGGTCTCTTGCGGTGCACGGGCGTAAGATGTCGGGGCGTGTCGCCGGGTAAAGACAAATCCGCCGTCACCACCCGTTTCCTGTTCAGCAGCCTTGTCAGGCACGGGTTCTTCAGTGGGGTCAAAGCCTTCGAGGGCATCTTCCGCCATCTCGGGCGACAACTGCAGCAGCGCGTCACGAGGGGACTCTTCCGCTATATTCTCATGGGAAACCTGGCTGCGGAGATCTCCTGTATCAGGTGCTGCACCTGCCGGCGCGCCGTCTGTATCTGCGATTTCTGCCTGCGGTTCAGAGCTGTCTTCGGAAACACGAAGCTGTGGTGTGAGCACAAGTTTATCCTGCACCGGCAGTACACCCGCAGAAGCACTGTTTTTCTTGTTGTCGCTTACAAGCCTCCTGATGGACGACAGCACGTCCTCCACCTGCGAATTCGTCACTGGTTTCGACATCTCAATACCACTCTTACCCACTCATATTGTAGTGCTCAGGACGTGTTCGCACAATGGGTAGATTAAAATGTCAGTTTTTTTGCAGAGAGCGCAGAACCCGGTCCAGCTTTTGACCTTGCGGTGAACGCGCGACGGGGGCGTCTTTTACGAGATTGTAATAGGCGGCGGGGTCATAGAGCTGCACATCAAGATTGAGGTCACGCGCCGTCAGTCGCCCTGTAGCCCGCAAAACAGCATATGCAGCGACATAGAGATTGGCCTGAGCCGAGACCCGCGATGTGCGCGCATCCAGCAGTTCCTGTTCTGCGTCGAGGACGTCAAGTGTGGTTCGCGCGCCGAGTTGCGCTTCTTCCCGTACCCCGTTGAAGGCAATATCAGCCGCCCGGATCCGTTCATCCGTAGACGCAAGGCTCGCGCGCTGCGCTGAGAGCTGCGCGTAAGCCACGCCTACGTCCTGCGAGATCTGTTTGCGCACTTCCAGAAGATTGCCCCGCTGGGCATCCCGCGCGGCAATCGCACGGCGGATCGAGGAATCGATAGCGCCGCCCTGATAGATCGGACCGGACAATGTAATGCCGATGCTGCCTGAGTTCGTGTAGTCGCTGCTGCTCAGATCATCCTGAACCGACAGTGAACCGCTGGCGCGCAGCGACGGTTTCACGGCCGCCCGCGCGCGCAGAATGTTCAGCTCAGCCGCGGCAACAGCATATTGTGCAGCCAGCAGATCCGGATGTACGCGTACGGCAAGTGCGCGGGCCTCTTCGACATCGGACTGAAGCGCCGGCAGCGCGGGCGGTGGCCGCAGATTGTCAGGCGTACGCCCGACCACATTGCGGTATTCCTCGATGGCGGTCAGCAGATCGCCCTGCGCCGTCGCAAGACCGCTGCGGGCACCTGCCAACTGTGCTTCGGCCTGTGCCACGTCAGTCCGTGTGACCTCGCCCACTTCGAAACGGTCCTGTGCGGCGCGCAGCTCCTGGGTCAGCAGCCGCAGGTTATTCTGCCGCAGTGACACAAATTCCCGCGTGGCCAGAACGCTGAGATAGGCCGAAACGGCGCGCAGCAGGACACTCTGCTCGATGCTGATCAGTTGCTGACGGGTTGCCAGCACCGTTTCCTTGGCAGCTTCGACCCCCAGTTGCGTCGCGCCGAAGTCGTAGAGCAGCAATTCTGCGACGAGGCCGGCACTCAGGTTGGACGAGCTCAGTGAGCTGGTCGACACGAGGCCAAAGGGAGACGTGCTGCGCACATCTCCGAAATTTCGCTGGACGGAGGCAGTATAGTTCAGAATGGGTTTCAGAGCAGCAGCAGCGGTTGCAACGTCTTCATCCGCCGCCCTGAGCAGGGCACGGTTCTGATCGAGCAGGCCGCTGTTGTTATAGGCGCCAACCAGCGCATCAGCGAGCGTCTCCGCGCGCAGTGGCGCGGCAACGGTCCCTGCAAGAAGACAAATGCCAAGAGCGAGCCCCCGGAACATTCTGCCGCGCGGCGCCGTAACTCTCTGCTTTACCATTTTTCTCTACCCCGGTTTCCGTGAGCCTGTGACCCTCGCATTCTGCGACATCGCCCGCATCAAAGTTCGAATGCGGGCGCGCGCGCAAAGCCCGGCAAAACCGGCGCAGAAGCATTAAAGGCCATCCGCCAAGAGATCTGGCCGTTCTGTTTGCGCCCGATACGAACTTCTCCGAGGGCATTTTCCATAAACAAAGCAGCAATGCGTCCGCCGTCTTTGACCTGCTCCGCGATTACCGCCGGAAGCTCGGAAATACCGCCCTGGATCAGGACCACGTCATAGGGTCCGTGCTGCGCAGCCCCCTCCCGCAGCGGCCCGGTGTGAAGGATCACATTATCCGCTCCCGCCTCGGTCAGTGCATCCTGGGCATCGCGCGCAAAGTCTTCATCTTCTTCCACAGCCACCACCGCTTCGGCCATCCGCGCGATTACGGCAGAAGAATATCCGAGCCCCGCGCCGATATCGAGCACCAGCTCGCCGTTCGCGATATCAAGCGAATCCAGCATCTTGGCCAGCGTTCTGGGCTCAAGGATCACCCGGTTTTTATCAAGCGGCAGGTTCTCCCCCATATACGCGGCTTCACGTTTCCCGGACGGGACAAAGTCTTCCCGGCGCACGGTGAGCATTGCATCAATGATAGGAAATTTTGTCACATCGGAAGGCCGGACCTGTGTGTCGACCATCATTGTACGGCGGGCTGCGAAATCAGTCATGTGTCTAAACTCATCCGTTCAGATAGCGTTGTTTCAGGTGTCGCACAGTTGTGCGCCTGCGGCAACGCCTCAGCCCTCGAAATTTGATATTCCACGCCACTTGCAGCAGGAAGTTTAATCGGCTACCTCCTAGCGAGCACCACCGGCGGCGAGTTGGCGGAGTGGTTACGCAGCGGATTGCAAATCCGTGTACGCGAGTTCGATTCTCGCACTCGCCTCCAGTATTTTCAATGACTTGCGTCATGCTTTAACTCCATTTAGTTGGTTTTTGAAACAAGCGTTGAAACATTCACGTTTCCTTCTTGTTCTGTTCAAAGCGATTCCGGGCCTCCTGCGCCCGCGTTGCCAGTTCCCGCTGGCGGATCATTCCTCCGTATTTCTTGAGCATTTCAGCGCCAGAATGCCCAGTGACGGCCTTAACCATCTCGTCATCACAACCTGACTGATAAAGTTCGATAGTCGCGTTCTTGCGCAGCCCGTGAGTGACATATTTTGCCGCTTCGTGATGCTCCATAGTCGCCTTGACCTTGCGCATCTCCTCCGC
>NZ_JAHEHZ010000219.1 GCF_024639605.1 Roseobacter sp.
CACGATGGGCCCCGCGCCGATGATCATAATGGATCTGATATCGGTTCTCTTTGGCATGTCGCGGCCCTTCCTGAAGTATGGACACCCCCATGTGTCCAAATTGTCCTGCGTTATAGGCAAGAGCCACCCCGGTGCAAGGGGGAAAGGCCACATCCGGTGTTTAATCGATGCAGCCGGGCGTGCGATCCGGGGAGGGCGCATTGCCGTCAGGCTGCAGCAACAGATGGCCCGCGCAATGTCCCGGTTTCACAGGCCCGCGCGCGATTTTGAAACCCGATGCGTCCCGGCGGGGCCGGTCTTTGTCACAGGCCCAGAAAGACCCGCACGGCCGCCTCGAACTCACGCGGCTTTTCAGCGTGCAGCCAGTGTCCCGCACCGGGTAGTCTGGCAAAGCGCGCGCCGGGGAACAGATCGAGGATCGCCGGACGGTGACCGGCCTGCACATAGTCAGACTGCGCGCCGGACAGAAACAGCGTATCGCCCCCGAACTGTCCGGACACATCCGGAAAGGCGAGTATCTTGTCCATTTCTGCCGCGAGGGTGTCGAGATTGAGCCGCCAGCGCTTGCCCGGCACGTCGAGCGACTGTGTGAAAAAGCTGCACAGCGCGGGCTCGATGCCGAGGGCGGCCAGCTGTGCTTCGGCCTCTGAGCGGCGGGTGACCAGGCCCAGATCGACGCCGCGCATGGCGGTGATGAACTGCATCTGGCTGTGGCTGTACGAAACCGGTGCGATATCTGCGACAACGAGGCGCCGGACCAGCCCGGGGTGTTCCAGCGCCAGCAGCATCGCGGCCTTGCCCCCCATTGAATGGCCCACAACATCCACAGGCCCGCCGATGTGACCGATCAGATCGGCAAGATCGCCGGCCATGTCCTCATAGCTATGGGTTTGCGTACGCGGGCTGTCGCCGTGGTTGCGCATGTCGGGCGTCACGACGCGCGCACTGTCAGAAAGCCGCTTTGCGATCACACCCCAGTTGCGCCCCGAGCCGTAAAGGCCGTGTACAATCACGAGGGCGGGCGCATCCGTATCGCCGTATTCACTATAGCTCAGCATGCCGCCTGCTTAGCGCAGCGGGGGGCGACGTGCCAGCGCGATTGTCACAGATTATACCAGCCCGCAGGCCTGCGCCGAGCGGGTCGCGATGCCAAGAAGGATCACCAGCGTGGTGACCGGAAGCGATGGCTGAAAAGGACTGCGCATGACCGGATCTCCCTGTTTGCCTTCCAGGTGATACGCAGCAGCTCACAGTTTCCGTCGCTTAGGGTTGTGATTTTTCAGTCTGACGGTGACGCGTTGTAATCACTGTCCGCGACCTGATCGAGCCAGGTGACCACACCGCCGTCCAGCGCCTCCTGAAGTGCGATATGGCTCATGCCGGCCTTCGGTGATGCGCCGTGCCAGTGCTCCTCGCCAGGCGCAAACCATACCACATCACCCGGGCGCAACACCCTGACGGGTCCGCCACGGGTCTGCGCCCGCCCCTGGCCCGAGGTCACGATCAGCGTCTGGCCCAGCGGATGAGTATGCCAGGCGGTGCGCGCGCCAGGCTCGAATGTCACATGCGCCCCGCGCAGACGTGCAGGCTCCGGGCTGGACAGCAACGGGTCCAGTCTCACCTGGCCGGTGAAATAATCAGATGAGCCGCTTTCAGAGGGCCTGCTGCCGGAAGGGGTGATGTCCATGCTTCGCGCCTTTTTTACTGAACAGAGTGCGCTGCAACCCTCGCCCGGCCCGGTGCGTCTGGCAAGAAAAAACCCCGCGCCGCAAAGGGCGCAGGGCACTGTCACGAAACGGCAGGGATGCCGCGGGATCAGAGGTTGGGATAAAGCGGGAAACGCGCGCAAAGCTCTGCGACTTCGGCTTTGACCCGGGCCTCAACCTCGCCGTTGCCCTCTGCGCCGTTTGCACCAAGACCATCCACCACCTCAATGATCCAGTCCGCAATCTGGCGGAACTCCGGCTCGCCAAAGCCGCGGGTGGTGCCTGCAGGTGATCCCAGACGAATGCCCGATGTTACCATCGGTTTTTCCGGATCGAACGGGACGCCGTTTTTGTTACAGGTAATATGCGCGCGCTCCAGCGCTTTTTCGGTATCGTTACCCTTTACGCCTTTTGGGCGCAGATCGACCAGCACCACATGGGTGTCCGTGCCGTGAGTGATGGTATCAAGGCCGCCTTTGATCAGCTGATCCGAGAGCGCCTGAGCATTGGTCACAACCTGGCGGATGTAGTGTTTGAAATCCGGACGCAGCGCCTCACCAAAGGCCACAGCCTTGGCCGCGATGACGTGCATCAGCGGACCGCCCTGAATGCCGGGGAAGATTGCCGAATTAAACTTTTTCGCAAGTGCCTCGTCATCTGTCAGGATCATCCCGCCCCGGGGTCCGCGCAGAGTTTTATGCGTGGTTGTCGTCGCGACATGCGCGTGCGGGAAGGGCGACGGATGCTCGCCTGCCGCCACCAGTCCTGCAAAATGCGCCATGTCCACATGCAGATACGCGCCGACCATATCCGCAATTTCGCGCATCCTGGCGAAATCGATCTGGCGCGGGATGGCAGAGCCACCGGCAATGATCAGTTTCGGCTGGTGCTCTTTCGCCAGGGCTTCGACCTGGTCGTAATCCAGCAGATTGTCTTCTTTGCGCACGCCGTACTGGATCGCGTTAAACCATTTGCCGGACTGGTTCGGTTTAGCCCCGTGGGTGAGGTGACCGCCGGCATCAAGGCTCATGCCGAGGATGGTATCACCCGGCTGAAGCAACGCCTGAAAGACACCCTGGTTGGCCTGGCTGCCGGAGTTCGGCTGGACATTGGCAAAGCCGCACTCAAAAAGCTTGCAGGCGCGCTCAATCGCGAGGTTCTCGGCCACATCGACAAACTGACATCCGCCATAATACCGCCGGCCCGGATAGCCTTCGGCGTATTTGTTGGTCATAATCGAACCCTGGGCTTCGAGCACCGCCGCAGAGACGATGTTTTCGGAGGCGATCAGTTCGATCTCATCGCGCTGGCGGCCAAGTTCATCCGTGATCGAGCCAAAAATCTCGGGATCGCTGCTGGCCAGCGTTTCCGTGAAAAATCCGGGATTGCGGTGCGGTGCATTCATGGGTGGTCTCCCTTGCAAAAGCAGAAGTTGAAGCCGTTTACCGCAATCTTCAGGGCCGGGAAAGGGGCGGAAACGACGCGTCCCGCGTGTCCTGCGCCACCGTCCGGAGCCGCACACGGGCGGCGTGTGGCGACTCTGCAGCCCGATACTGGTCAAGGCGATGCATATGTGGTTGTTTCAGGTGGATAAAGTCAGAGGCGGGAGCCGGATGTCACAGAGAATCGCCTTTGCCGCCAGTCGCGCTGATGTGGCCCAGACTGCTCGCGCGGCCCTCGTGACCCGCTACGGGGATGTGCCGCCCGATGAGGCTGACGTCGTCGTGGCGCTGGGCGGAGACGGTTTCATGCTGCAGACCCTGCATGCGACACAGCATCTGCGCGCGCCGGTCTATGGTATGAACCGCGGTACCATCGGGTTTCTGATGAACGCCTATTCCGAGACCGACCTGCGCGAACGCCTGGCTGCCGCCGAAGAGGCCATAATCAACCCTTTGAGCATGCTGGCAACCCGCGCCGATGGCTCCACCGTACAGGCCCTTGCGATCAACGAGGTGTCATTGCTGCGCTCAGGGCCGCAGGCGGCCAAACTGCGGATCACAATCGATAACCGTCTGCGTATGGCGGAACTGGTGTGTGACGGCGCGCTGGTCAGCACGCCTGCGGGCTCGACCGCTTATAATTACTCCGCGCACGGCCCCATTCTGCCGATCGGATCGGAAGTGCTGGCACTGACGGCGATGAGTGCATTCCGCCCCCGGCGGTGGCGCGGTGCTCTGCTGCCGAAAACTGCGGTCGTGCGATTTGACGTGCTGGAGGCCGAAAAACGCCCCGTTATGGCCGAAGCTGATGCAAAATCGGTTCTGGAAGTGGTTTCGGTCGAAATACGCTCGGAGCCCTCGGTGGCCCATCATATCCTTTTCGATCCGGGCCACGGTCTGGAAGAACGGCTGATCAACGAGCAGTTCACGTGATCCTGACGCCCGGGGTGCGCGCGCCGGCTCCACGCGGGCTCTGCACTGATTGCGGCGTTTCCAGAATGCAGGACGCAAAGGCCTG
>NZ_JAHEHZ010000095.1 GCF_024639605.1 Roseobacter sp.
GCTCAGCATATCGTCCTGCCACGGCGGGCTGCGCGTCAGATCAGGCCAGATCCGGACCCCCTCTGCCTAAAGCGCCGCAATCCGCAGATCGATGTTCCTGAGAGCTTCGGGATTGAGGGAGCCTGTCTGCGCACCGGGACCTTCGAAAACGTTGGGCTTTACCCGGTCTGAGTCGTGGTGATGAAACCGCACGGAGTTAAATCCGGGGGAAGCGAGGCAGTTTACAGGGCACAATGGTGATGCTGACCGGTTCGGAACAGGGAATGAGCCTGCACAATGGCCCTAAAGGAGCGTACGGGCGTCCCATCATAAAAATGAGTCCGTCTCCTTCGGCGCGCACTCTGCCCCGTGAGCCGGCAGGACAATCGTTGAGAAAGCTGAGACCGGGAATGAAAGATCAGGGCTTGCGCTCAATGCGCCCCGGGGGCTGGTCTTCCGGCTGCGCCACAGAGAGGCCTTCCGGCATCACAAGGAGCAAGGTGAGACGATCGCGCAAAGGCCACACGCAGCGCAGTCGGACGCGGATTGCAGCATCAGCATGGATAGGCCCTGGTGGCGGCTACGGGTGCTACAAATACGTCAAACTCAGCGCCCGCGCGCCTGTCATCGTCCGGCGCACGCCACGTAAAGGGCCGGCCCGCCTGCGCCGCCCGGCGCCGTTCGTCCCACAAGAAACGGCCCTCGCGCGGCGACACAAAGACCTCTGACGCAGGGCGCCGCAAAAGGTCGCCTGCTCCGACGGTCCGAGTGCGGCACTCCGTCTTTGGAGTGACTGTGACCTGCGCGGTCCTGCCCTCCGCAATGCCCGTGATGTCGACAATGTGCCCCGCGCGGGTGCTATGGTCTCTGATCTCGAATGTCAGCGGATTTTCGAGCATAAATCGCCACGTTTGCGGGGCCAGACCAAAGAGCAGGTTTTCACCCTGCCACTTCTGACCGGTGGCAAAGGCGATGTCAAAAGTCCCCGGAGGCACCAGCACCCGGAAGAACCCTCCGCCCCGGATAAAAGCCGCTAATGCGGCCTCGCCGGTCTGCGCATCGCTGAGGGTCATGTAATAATCCGCCCCGGGAGCAGACTGCACCTGCAAGGGGAAGACAGCCGGCAGCCCGGTCCGGTTCCACATCAGGCCGGCAGGACGTTCCACCCCGTCATCTGGTTGTGCCATCGTCGCAAAGGCGCAGAACAGAGCACAGGTAACGGCACGCAGGATCATCTGCGTGGGCTTTTTGATGTCGGGAACTGTGATCATTCACGGCCTTTCGGGTCGCTGTATCCGCCCGGGATGATAGGTGCATGGCAGGCGCCGGGCAAATCAACTTCCGGTGCAAACGGTCGGCACGCCGCCGTCAGGGGGCTTGTTTCACCGGCCCCGACCATTAGCTTTGCACAGTCATTCATTGAAGAGAGATCATCATGGCCGAATACACCCCACCCAAAGTCTGGACATGGGATCAGGAAAGCGGCGGAAAATTCGCCAGCATCAACCGCCCGGTTGCGGGCCCGACGCATGACAAAGAACTGCCCGTCGGCAAGCACCCGTTGCAGCTTTACTCGCTGGCCACCCCGAACGGGGTAAAGGTCACTGTGCTTCTTGAGGAACTGCTGGCGCTCGGGATCAGTGATGCGGAATACGATGCCTGGCTCATCCGCATCGGAGAGGGCGATCAGTTTGGCAGCGGATTCGTCGCGATCAATCCGAACTCCAAAATCCCGGCCCTGTCGGATCACAGTTTTGACCCGCCGCAACGCATATTTGAATCCGGTGCCATTCTGCTGCACCTTGCAGAACGCTTTGGCCGGTTCATCCCGTCTGATCCTGCCGGACGGGCAGAAATGCTGTCCTGGCTCTTCTGGCAGATGGGCTCCGCACCATACCTGGGGGGTGGTTTCGGACACTTTTACGCCTATGCACCCGAGCGGTTCGAGTATCCGATCAACCGCTTCGCGATGGAAACCAAACGCCAGCTTGATGTGCTGGACCGCCAGCTGGCGACACATGAATTTATCGCCGGCGCACAGTACACAATTGCCGATATTGCGATCTGGTCCTGGTACGGACAACTGGTGCTGGGGCGGCTCTATGAGGCCGCAGAATTCCTTGATGTAACCAGCTATGAGAATGTGATGCGATGGGCGAAAGCGATTGATGCACGCCCCGCCGTGCAACGGGGCCGGATGGTCAACCGCACCTTCGGTGCGCCGGAACTGCAGCTGCATGAACGTCACGACGCCAGTGATTTCGATACAAAAACCCAGGATAAAATCGCTCCCGAAAGCTGAGTGAGACCCGCCCCGGGCCTGAACACATCCCGCGTCCGGGGCGCACACCCTTTTTCATAGTTTTTTTGTCGGGAATTACTTGCGACTCTGTTGCGGATATGTTTCTGATCATTTTAGTCGGGAATTCCCGAGCCATGAGACATTAACCCGGACGGACACTGATATGAAACGCTTCAGACTGAGTGTTGCTACGCTCGCCCTTTCAGCAACAACCCTGCCAGCGCTCGCCGAAGGTGAGCTGAATCTTTACTCATCGCGTCATTATGACACCGACGAACGCCTGTATTCAGATTTCACGGATGCCACAGGTATCAAAATCAACCGGATCGAAGGCAAAGCCGACGAGCTGCTGACCCGGATGCAGGCCGAGGGCATTAACAGTCCTGCCGACCTGTTGCTGACCGTTGATACATCGCGGTTGGCACGCGCGAAAAACATGGGGCTTTTGCAAAGCGTAGACAGTGATTTTCTGGAAAACCGCATCCCCGCTTACCTGCAGGACGAGGACAACCAGTGGTTTGGCTTTTCTCAGCGCGCACGCATTATTTTTTACGACAAAGAAGACGTAACAAACCCGCCGCATGATTATGCCGATCTGGCCGATCCGGCTTATGAAGGCCTGCTCTGCATCCGTTCATCCTCGAACGAGTATAACCAGACCCTGCTTGCCTCAATCATCACCCATGCCGGCGAAGAAGCCGCAACCGAATGGGCGCGCGGCATCGTCGCCAATATGGCCCGCAGCCCACAGGGGGGCGACACTGACCAGTTGCGCGGGCTGGTCTCGGGCGAATGCGATATTTCCGTCTCAAATACATACTACTTCGCCCGTTCGATCCGCACGGATGTCTCCGGCGTCAGCGCCGACATTGACGGTATCGGCTGGGTGTTCCCGGATCAGGGCAGCAATGGCGCGCATATGAACATCTCGGGTGGCGGACTGGCCGCCCATGCGCCCAACCGCGACAATGCTGTGAAATTCCTCGAATACCTCGCCTCTGATCAGGCGCAGCAGTATTTCTCTGCGGGCAATGATGAGTACCCGGCTGTGCCCGGTGTGGCTCTGTCACCTTCGGTTGCGGCCCTCGGGTTCTTTCAGACCGATGCCATCAGCCTGTCTGATGTGGCCGCAAACGTTCCGCTGGCTCAGAAGATCTTTAACGAAGTCGGCTGGGAGTAAACCCGGCTAAGTTTCGCTTTAAGGCACCGGCTGCCTTCAGCCACACAAAAGAAGCCCGTATCGACTCACCGTCGGTACGGGCTATTTTATGGTCAGTACATCTACAGGAGAAACCGAGATGACCAATGGCCCCCGCAAAACCGCCCGTGACTTTGATCCGCGTATTCTGGAAATATTTGACGGCTATGTGCATGGCACGATGTCCAAACGTGAATTTCTCAACCGCGCCGGCAAATATGCGGCCGCCGGGGTGACCGGCGCAATGATCCTGGAACAGCTGCAACCCAACTATGCCCTTGCCCAACAGGTCGATCCGGATGATCCGGACATCGAAACAGCAGTGATTGAATACCAAAGCCCGGAAGGTCACGGCACGATCAAAGGCCTGATGGCAAAACCCGCGGGGGCGACCGGGCCCCTGCCGGCGGTTCTTGTGGTGCACGAAAATCGTGGCCTGAACCCGTATATCGAGGACGTGGTGCGGCGCACGGCCAAGGCAGGATATCTGGCACTCGGGCCGGACGGGCTGTCGCCCCTTGGCGGCTATCCCGGCACCGATGAAGAAGGCCGCGAGATGCAACGCTCACTGGACGGCGCAAAGCTCATGGCTGATTTCTTTGCCGCCTTTGAGTTCCTGCGCGATCACGAGGACAGCACGGGCAAGGTTGGCGCTGTGGGCTTCTGCTACGGTGGCGGGGTCTGCAACGCGCTGGCCGTGGCCTACCCTGATCTTGCGGCCTCAGTTCCCTTCTATGGCCGCCAGCCGGCTGCGGAGGATGTCGCGGGTATCGAAGCGCCGCTGATGATCCACTACGCCGGCCTCGACGAGCGGATCAATGCAGGCTGGCCTGCCTATTCAGAAGCGCTCGCCACCAACCAGAAGGAATTTACCGTGCATTTTTATCCCGATGTTCAGCACGGGTTTCACAACGATACCACACCGCGCTACGATGAGGCCGCGGCGGCCCTTGCCTGGGACCGCACCCTCGCACATTTCGAAGACTATCTGACCTGAGAAAACGCGGTGGCGCGGGTCTATTGCCTGCGCTGCCGTCCGACCTGGCGACAGATCAGGATCACCGGCAGGAGGCCGATCGCCACGATCACCAGGCTCGGCACCGCTGCCCCTTCAAGGCGTTCGTCGCTGGCCAGGCGATAGGCCTGCACCGCAAGCGTGTCATAGTTGAAAGGCCGCATGATCAGCGTCGCGGGCAGCTCTTTCATCACGTCGACGAAGACGATGAGGAGTGCCGTGAGAAGGCTCGGCGCAAGGATCGGCAGATGCACCCGGCGCAACGTGCCCGCCGGCGTCTGCCCGAGAGAGCGTGCAGCAGCATCCATATTGGCCGGCACCATCGCCTGCCCACCCTCATAGGCCCCGAGGGCCGCCGCCAGAAAGCGCACGAGATAAGCGACCACCAGCAACCAGATCGATCCGGTGATCAGCAAACCCGTGGGCATGTCAAACTGCGCACGCATGAATCCGTCGAGGGCGTTGTCGAAAGCTGCGAAAGGCACCAGCAATCCGACGGCGATCACGCCGCCCGGCACGGCATATCCCAACCGCGCGACATAGGCCGCGGTGTTAGAGGCGCGGCCGGGGCGCAGCCGCTGGAAAAACCCGACCGAAATGGCGGCCAGTACGGTCAGTACCGCCGCCACAGAGGCCAGCACCAGCGAATTACGGATAAACCCGACGTAGCGCGGGCTCAGAAGGTCCTGTTCGGAGCCGAGCCCCATGCTGACCAGCACGATGACAGGCAGCACGGCCCCGAGCAGCACCGGGATCGCACAGAGCACAAACGCAAGCGCCGCCTGGCGCCCCCGCAGCGGCATCGGCTCCATCGGCTGCTGGCGACGTGAGGGGTCGTGATACTGTGCACTGCCCCGCTGCAACCGTTCCAGCATGGCCAGCAGCAAAGCAAAGCTCAGAAGGCACAGCGCAAGTTGCGCGGCCCCCGCCCTGTCAGCCAGAGAAAACCAGCTGGTGTAGATACCGGTGGCAAAGGTCTGCACCCCGAAATACGCCACCGTGCCGAAATCCGCGATCGTCTCCATCACAGCAAGCAGAACGCCCCCGGCGATGGCCGGGCGCGCCAGTGGCAGGCTGATGCGGAAAAACGCTGACCGCGCGCTTGATCCAAGCGCGCGTGCGGCCAGAAAGGTCGTGGCGCTTTGTTGAAGAAAAGCAGCCCGCGCCAGCAGATAAACATACGGGTAAAGCACCAGCACCAGCATCGCCGCCGCCCCGCCCGTGCTGCGGATCTCGGGGAACCAGTAATCGCGCGCACCCCACCCGGTCAGATCCCGCAGCAGGCTCTGCACAATTCCCGGATGGTCGAGAACATGGGTGTAGGCATAGGCAAGCACATAAGCAGGGAAGGCCAGCGGCACCACGAGGGCGATTTCGAAAAACCGCACGCCGGGAAAACGGGTCATGGTCACGAGCCAGGCTGCCCCCACTCCCATTGCAAATGTACCCGCAGAGACCAGCACGACGAGCAGCAGCGTCGTCACGGTGTAACGTCCCAGCACAGTACCGGCGAGATGCGTTATCGTCTCTGTACCGCCGCCAAGAGCCGCAACAGCGACAGCCAGCATCGGCAACGCACAGACAACGGCAACGCCTGTTGCAAGCCATGGAAAAACGCGCAGACCGTCGCGCGCGCTTTTGCTTAGCGCGCGGGGTTTTTGTCCTGCGGAATGTGCTGAATCAGCCATACGCCGTTTTTGACTGTTTTTGTCAGAATTGCCACCCCAAAGGCCTGCACCCACCCCGGGCACAAGATCAGCCGGCGCTGAGGCCCTTTGTGCCTGCGGGCGGGTCCCGATCTTCGAAAAACGCGAGGATGTCGTCGAATACCCCGGGCTCTGTCAGAAAGAGAAGATGGCCCTGTCCGGCATAGCCGGTAATCGCAGCACCGCCGAGCCGGGCCGCCATCGCGCGGCTCTGATCAAGCGAAAAAACCGGATCTTCCAGCCCGACAAAGAGCCTCACCTTAGGTGCGGGTGGCAGGCGGCGGGCATCGGGCAGGCGCCAGCGCCGCAAATCATCGGTATGAGCGCGCGGCAGATTGCCGTCAGGCATCACGATACGGTCGAGGCGCTCTTTGATCAGCGCAACCGCCTGCGGACTGGTGCGCCCGTGCCGTCCGAACAGCAGCGTTTTGTAATATTCCAGCCAGATCGCGCGACGGCTCAGCGACCCGGCTCGTGTCGCGGCCACGGCGATATCGAGCGCGCCGCGCAGGCCTGTCTGAATGCCGCCGCCTGCCTCCACAGCACAGGACATGAGCGCAACGCGCAGATCACCTCCCACCAGCGCGGCCGTAGTCAGCGCAATCGCGCCCCCGGTGGAATAGCCCAGAAGTCGCACCATTTTCCCCGGGTACCGCCGCAGAAAGGCGGCTACCTCCTCTGCGGCCTCAGCAATGTTCAGTGGCGGATGCAGCGGGCGCCCGTCAAGACCGGGAAAGCGGTAGCGCACCAGCGCGTACCCTTCTTCGCGCCATTTGTCCGCAGCATCGAAAATCGAGACCTCAGCCAGCGCTCCCGGAAACAGCACCGCAATCTTATTTGCCGCGGTAACCTCTTCGGGATCGAAGATCAGATTGCCCGGCCCGGTCATTCAGTCGTAGGTGCGCTGGTCTTCGATCACCAACCCGTCGCGCGGCAAAGTGCCGGGTGCCACAACCACAACCTCACCTTTCAGCTTCAGCACGGATGCTACGCTTTCGGCGAAAGCCTCCGCATTTCCGCCCGTGGCTTCAATCTGAACGATCATTGTATCCTGTTCGCCCGCGCGCCCGGCAATCACCCGCGCGCGGTCGATCTCCGGATGTCGCGCCACAAGGGCTGCTACCTGTTCAGGGCGCACGAACATGCCCTTGATCTTGGTGGTCTGGTCGGCGCGGCCCATCCAGCCCTTTATACGCATATTTGTGCGTCCGCAGGGGCTCTGGCCCGGCATCACGGCACTCAGATCACCGGTAGCAAAGCGGATCAGCGGATAATCGGGGTTGAGCGTGGTGACCACGACCTCGCCAACCTCGCCCGGGGCGACGGGATCGCCGGTGCCCGGCGTGACAATCTCGACGATCACGCCTTCGTCGACGATCATTCCCTCCATCGCAGAACTTTCGTAGGCAATATTGCCCAGATCGGCTGTTGCATAACATTGCAGGCAGAGAATGCCCCGGTCGGCATATTCCTGGCGCAGCGATGGAAAGAGAGCCCCGCCGCCCACGGCTGCTTTGCTGATGTTCAGAGCGACGCCCGACGCATCGGCCTGGTCCAGAATAACCTTGAGGTAATCGGGCGTGCCGGCATAGGCGGTGGTGCCGATATCTGACGCGGCCTGTACCTGCAGTTCGGTCTGGCCGGTGCCGGCGGGCAGAACCCGGGCGCCCACGGCCCGCGCGCCACTTTCAAAGATCATTCCCGCAGGCGTCAGGTGATAGCCGAAGCAGTTCTGAACAGTGTCATCCTCGCCGATGCCCACCGCGTGCAGAAAGCGCCCCATGCGCCACCAGTCGAAGCTCACGCCGCCGGGCTCATAGATCGGACCGGGCGACTGGAAGACGTGGGCTGCATTGCTGACCGGGATACCGCCAAACGGCGGACGCTCTTTTTGCCAGGCCGCGAGATCGGATTTGCGCAGTACCGGCAGCTTTGTCAGGTTGCTCAGATCGGTGATCTCGCCGGGGTCCGGCAGGCAACTGCCCTGCGCGGCCGCAACCTGTGCCACCCGGGCCTGCAGAGCGGCAAGGTGATCGGCACTGCGAGCGTCATCGCTGCGGGTCTCAAGATCGTCGAAGAAAGATGCCATTGGTGTTCGCTACCTGTTCAGAGGGTCTGCATGGGAAGGACGCCGCGCACCGGCTCCGGAGCCGGAGCCAGCGGATCAGGAAAGCCAGCGTTTGCGGCGGCGATAGCTGCGCACATCGCGGAAGGACTTGCGGCCCTCATCCGACATGCCGAGGTAGAACTCTTTCACATCCTGATTCTCGCGCAGGTCAGCCGCCGGCCCGTCCATGACCACGCGCCCGGATTCCAGGATATAGCCATAATGCGCAAATCGCAGCGCCACATTTGTATTTTGCTCGGCAAGCAGGAAGGTCACACCTTCGTTCTCATTCACCGATTTCACGATCTCGAAGATCTGTTCCACGAGTTGCGGCGCGAGACCCATAGAGGGCTCGTCCAGCAGGATCGTTTCAGGCCGGCTCATCAGGGCCCGGCCGATGGCTGTCATCTGCTGCTCACCGCCCGAAGTATATCCCGCCTGTGATTTGCGGCGCTCTTTGAGACGCGGGAAATAGCCATAGACCATCTCAAGGTCATTCTGGATCGAGGCCTTGCCGTCGCGCCGGGTATAGGCGCCGGTCAGAAGGTTTTCCTCGACCGTCAGGTGTTCAAAACAGTGCCGGCCTTCCATGACCTGCACCACGCCGCGTTTCACGGTCTCGGCAGGATCCGCATGCTGGATCGGGTCGCCATGATAGCGGATTGAGCCCTTTGTGACCTCACCGCGCTCGGAGGCCAGCAGGCCCGAAATCGCTTTGAGCGTCGTCGTCTTGCCGGCGCCGTTACCCCCCAGAAGTGCTGTGATCCCGCCTTTAGGAACATTGAGGCTGACCCCTTTGAGCACGAGGATCACGTGGTTGTAGATCACTTCGATGTTGTTGACCTCAAGCACGTTCTCCGTGCCCGGGGTCTCAACGGCTGCAGCTTCCGACATGACCGGTACCCTGACGTGTAATTCTCATAAAGTGACCCCGGCCGGACAAATCCGGCCGGGGCGAAGGCGCTTAATTGCAGCGCAGTTCGATGTTGTTTTCAGACGCAAAAGCCATGCTGTCTTCTTCGATCAGCGGGTTGATGATCTCTTTGTCGGAAGGTGCGAAATCAGTGATCTGCTTCCACTCACCTGCGGCAGCATCCCACTGTGTTACAGCACCGACACCCGGGCCGCCGTGGTTTTCACAGGAAACCGAGAAGGCCGGACCAAAGTTCGGCATCCCGTATTCGGCCATCATCTCTTCGGTGATCTCGAGGTTTTCCATGCCGTCAATCATCATCGCCTGAGTGATATCAGCCACGCCGTGGATTTCCTGAGCTTTCAGGATCGCCATATGCGCAAGGAACGCCGCATAGATCGTGCGGTTATAGAGAACCGTACCGATCTGATCGCCGGCTCCTGCCGCTTTGCCCGCATCAACGACATATTTCTGGATGTCGTCATAAATCGGGTAATCGCGGCCAACGCCGTTCATCGTCAGTGCTTTGTAGCCATCAGCCGCAGCACCTGCAGGGATCACGTCAGCTTCGGCGCCGGACCACCATGCACCGATGAAATTCTCCATCGGAAAGCGGATGTTCGCGGCTTCCTGAACGGCGACCTGGTTCATCACGCCCCAGCCCCACATCAGAACCGTGTCCGGCTTGTCGCGGCGGATCTGCAGCCACTGTGATTTCTGTTCCTGGCCCGGATGATCGACGGGAATAAGGCTCAGCTCAAAGCCATGCTTTTCTGACAGACCTTCCAGCGTGCGGATGGGCTCCTTGCCGTAGGCGGAGTTGTGATAAACCAGCGCGATTTTGTGACCGTTCAGATCACCACCGTTTTCATCCAGAAGATAATTCACCGCAACAGATGCCGCGTCCCAGTAGTTGGTGGGGTAATTGAAAACGTTTGAGAAAACCTTGCCGTTTGCCGCGGATGTCCGACCATAGCCCATCGTGTGCAGCGCAATACCGTCTGCCGTCACTTTGGGGATCAGCTGATAAGTGATGCCAGTGGAAAACGGCTGATACACCAGCGAGCCTTCGGCTTTGGTGCTTTCATAGCACTCCACACCTTTTTCGGTGTTATAGGCCGTTTCGCACTCCAGAACCCGGACCGGTACGCCGCCGATACCGCCGTCACGCTCGTTAAGCAGCGTGAAGTAATCCGCATAGCCATCCGCCAGCGGGATCCCACCCACGGCATAAGGCCCGGTGCGGTAGCTCAGAGATGGCATCACAAGATCCGCCATCACGGGGCTTGCCGCCATCAGGGCCGCCGTGGCCCAGGTTGCAAGTTTCATCTTCATCGGTTGTTCCTCCCTTGGATTATATCCGATAGCGCCGGTTGCCCGGCCTGTTCCGGACGGTTTGCCCGCCCTTTGTCTCAGCGGCCCGCCCTAATGCGGGAAAGGCCACAGTCTTAATTTCTCCTTGGCGACCCGCCAGAGCTGCGCCAGCCCGTGCGGCTCTGCGATCAGAAAGACCACGATCAGCAGCCCGACAATGACCAGATTGAGGTGCGCCACGATATCCGTGGGCCAGCCCAGCCAGTCAACGCCGACAATCTTGAGCACCACAGGCAGCATAACGATAAAAGCAGCCCCTGCAAAAGAGCCGAAGATCGAGCCCAGCCCGCCAATGATGATCATAAAGAGCACGATGAAGGACTTGGTGATGCCAAAGACCTCGCCTACTTCGACTGCCCCCAGATAGACCGCAAAAAAGAGAGCGCCCGAGATACCGACAAAAAAGGAGCTGACAGCAAAGGCGGTGAGTTTGGCCTTGAGCGGGTTCACTCCGATGATCTCTGCGGCGATATCCATATCGCGGATCGCCATCCACTGCCGGCCCAGCGACCCGCGCGTCAGATTGCGCGCAACCACCGCTGAAAAGATCGTGAAGATCAGGCAGAACATATATGTGGCCCAGGCCTCGGTGGAGGGCCCGGTAATCAGGATGCCGAAGGTATCGCGCTCTGGCGCGTTGATCTGGCCGGACGCCGAATAATTGTAAAACCACGATACCCGGTTGAACATCCACACAAGGAAAAACTGCGCGGCGAGCGTAGCGACAGCGAGATAAAACCCTTTGATCCGCAACGATGGCA
Organism: Roseobacter sp.; assembly: GCF_024639605.1. GTDB lineage: Bacteria > Pseudomonadota > Alphaproteobacteria > Rhodobacterales > Rhodobacteraceae > Roseobacter. The sequence continues at coordinate 11,356 of NZ_JAHEHZ010000095.1, forward strand.
GTCCGAAGAGAACGCCCACCGCCGCGGTGATCAGCCCGGACAGCAACACATGGATGAACATGCTGACTTCCGGAAATCCGGTCATCAGCTTGTAGCAGGCATAGGCACCCACAGCCATGAACCCGCCCGTGCCGAGGCTCACCTGACCGCAGTACCCGGTCAGAATATTCAGCCCGATTGCCGCAATTGCGTAAATCAGAAAGGGCATAAAGAGCGAATTCACCCAGTAGTCGTTAATCACAAAGGGCACGACGACGATGGCGATAAACAGGACTACATAATACCGGTAGCGGTCAAACCTGATCGGAAACGTCTGGCTGTCCTGCGGGTAGGTGGTACTGAAATCGCCGGCTTCACGATAGAGCATGCCGTCTTACTCCTGTTCTTTGCGGGCGCGCAGATGCACTCCCGGTCTTGTCGGATGATGGCCACTGCGCCCTGTCAGCCGTGGCATCGCGCCCGCGCGGCGGGTCTCACGGTTAACCATTCCGGCTGTTTTCTCCGAAATTCCCAAATTTGCCCCATTTCGCAGGGCAGTTTCGCCCTGTGGGGAAGGAGTGGGACGCATGACGGCAATTCTCAAAGAGATCAGGGACCTTGACGCACGGCTGTCGCGAGGCGAGCTTGAGCATGCTGAATACCTCAGAAAACGCGCGGCCCTGCTCGACAGTGTCGAAGTGGCCGAAACCGAGTTTGCTGAGCCAAAGCGCCCCGCTGTTGCTCCGCGCGGCAGCGGCAGTTCCTCCGCGCTCGCACTCAGCCTTGTCGTGGGTCTTGGCGTGATGACCCTGTGCATCGCGCTCACCCTTGTTCTGCTGCCCGATCTGAACATGGCGCTGACACTTGGCGTGACCATTCTGGCCGCGCTGAGCGTAACCTTGCTGCGCGACAGCGAGGAGTAGACCGGGCTAGACGCGTTCAATGATCTTCTCCCCGAAGAGCCCCTGGGGCCGGAACACCAGGAAAATAAGCGCCAGCATATAGGCAAACCAGTTCTCGGTGGCCCCTCCGAGATAGGGCGCCCCGATCAGAAACTCGAAAAGCTTCTCACCCACACCAATAATCAGCCCGCCGACAATCGCGCCGGGAATAGACGTGAACCCGCCCAGCATCAGCACCGGCAGTGCTTTGAGTGCAATCAGCGAAAGCGAGAACTGCACACCCGATTTCGCGCCCCACATGATGCCCGCGACCAGCGCCACAAAGCCGGCAAGCGACCACACGAGGATCCAGATGAAGTTCAGCGACACCCCCACCGACAGCGCCGCCTGATGATCATCAGCGACGGCACGCATGGCGCGCCCCTGCTTGGTGTACTGCGCGAAAATCACCAGCCCCGCGACCAGCAATGCGGCCACAAGGCTCGCCACGATATCGAGATTGTCTATAAAAAAGCCATAACCGAGCGCATTGAATGTCGTCTCATCCAGCCAGGTGTTAATCCCCTGAGGCAGCCCGACATCCAGCGTTTTGATATCCGATCCCCACATCAGATCGCCGACACCCTCGAGGAAATAGGCAAGCCCGATCGTCGCCATGAACAGGATAATCGGCTCCTGTCCCACGAGATAGCGAAAGATAAACCGCTGCACGAGCCAGCTGAACAGCACCATGATGCACATCGTCACGAAAATCGCCGCAAAGGCGGGCACGTGCCATCCGAAATGGTGAATTTCCGTGCCGAAAATCGCATTGATCAGATGCGCAAAGGGCACCTGCCCCTCCATCACACCGACCAGCGTCAGGGCCGCAAAAAGGGCCATAACCCCCTGGGCATAGTTGAAAATACCAGAGGCTTTGTAAATCAGTACAAATCCCAGGGCGACCAGAGCATAGAGCACACCGGCCATCAGCCCGTTGAGAAATACCTCAATCGTAAAGGCGAGTTGTTCAGGCATCAAAACCTCCCTCTTCGGCCCGGTCAAACCGGAAAATGGTGGCGCAACCGGCGTCGCCGGCGGCCTGCGCATCAACCTGACAAATCACAAGTGACGGGTGCGCGCGCGGCGCTGCCGCCTTTCCGACCAGAATTTTCGCATCCAGGCCCGACGCGACAGCCAGGTCCT
>NZ_JAHEHZ010000096.1 GCF_024639605.1 Roseobacter sp.
AGAGCGCTGCAGAGACAAGCAGAAGAAGCCAGGCCGCATAAAACGCTCCGCGGTGGTCCGCCACGCGGCGCTTTATTGCCATCTGCCACGGAACACGGCACTCCAGATCAGTCTCAAGCGCACGAAATCCATCGCCGATCAACCAGTATCCGACATGACCACGGGGGGTGTCCGCTCCTTCGCTGCGCGATAATCCGACCGCCGCGCGCGCCACGTCGGATTCCGATCTGTCGCAACGCGATGCCAGGTCTTCGACCGTGTCGCGATACCGGTTGCGGGCCTCGAATGTCATGGCGGAATAGACATCCGCGGGGTCGTTGGCCAGTTCCGCTTCGATGCAGCTGACAAGATCCACAAAGTCCGGCCATTTGATCGCATCCACTGCGGTAAGGTTGGCGATCACTCTGGCAATGGTATCGCCGGGCGGGATGCCGGCACTGGTGGTAGTGTCGGTGTTCTGCAGTGAAGGCACTGCCAGCTCCGGGCTGATCGCCCCCACTGCATTGATGAAATTCTCAAGGCAAACCAGCCGCAGCATGGACGGCATCACCCAGAGCTCGGCATTTGTCAGCTCTGCAGACCGCTGATAGTGCTTCATAAATCTGGTCAGGTCCGTCAGCGTGATCTGTGGCTCCAGAAGATCGCAGACGGCCTGTGACACTGCGAAAGCGCGCGGGAGGCCTGCGCCACCCGACCGGCGAAGCGCTGGCAGTTTTTCATAGAAGCGGCGCGGCAGGTCCTCGTTGAGGCGTCGCAACGCGCGCAAAATCCGGTAGTCATTGTCGAGGATCCATTCCGCTGCACGCGCCTGATCGGCGGGCGGGTCGGCGCACCAGCGGCGAACGCCACGGAACCAGTCCTCAAGGGCCGGCAGCACAAGGTAGGTTTTGATAAACGCGGGCGGTCCTGCAACAGTACAGTGTTGTTTCTGCGCGATATTGCGAGCGATCCGCGCGTCAAACGACGATATTTCCTGCTCGTTCATCAGTCAGTGCCAGCCGGTTGCCTGACCCCCTTTGATGAAATCGACCCGAATGCATGGTTTTGTCCGGAACTGTTCCGTGTGCGCACCAGCAGCACGGGTATTGCCGATTTGTCGAGAATGAACCGCGCCACATCGCCGGTGGGCACATCTTTGTGACCGCTTTGTCCGTGGGTCGCCATGACAACAAAGTCAGCGTTCTCTTTTGACATAATATCGATCAGCTCTCGCCGCACATCATTGCCACTGGAAATTCTGACTGATATCGGCAGGCCGTTGTGCTCCAGGTTTTTTCTGATCCGCGCAAGATAAGTTTTTCCGGCCTGTTCATTCCGGCGCCTGACGATGGCGTGAAGGCGTTCAGACTCGCTGTCCTGCGTTCCGAATTCCGTCAGCCCCGGGACGGGCAGGACATAGCAGATGACCAGATGCGCGTTTTCTGCCCGGGCCAGCGTAACGGCGACCGGAAGGGCCGCCTCCGCCCGGGTCGAGCCGTCAAGAGGCACGAAGACCCTGCGATAATTACTGTCCGGGCCGATTGCCGCGCCACTCGGTATCATCAGAACGCCAGCACTTCGTGACAACAGCACACCCCGTGCTGTCTCACTGGACAACCAGCCCAGAGCGTCGTGAGGGCGCACGGAGGCCGCAATATCTCCCTGCCGGACGTCCATGAACGCCGTGATCTGGTTTATGCATTGCCCCTCAAGAAGCTGGACGCTGCAAGGGTTTTTGACATCGTCAGAGCGGTCGCTCTGCACACCCAGACGCTTCAGGGTCTGCTGTTTTCTGATATCCCATTCAACCGGATCAACCGGACTGTTGTTGTCCAGAGGTTTACACAGGACCTGCACCAGGATCACCTTGCCGCCATAAGCACCGGCAACCTTGACTGCGTGGCTGAGGCAGGCTGCGGTTGCGGCTGCGTCTTCGACGAAAACCAGGACGTCCGACGACTTAAAGGCCTGCACCGGTTCTGACGGCTGATGCCTGCCAGATGTTGATGGCCGCTGTGATCGGGTCATGTTGCTGTCGATCCTTTGATAAAGAAGCTTCTGCAATGCGATCCTTGCCGGATCAGCGGCAAAGCCTCAGCCTTCGGACATTTGCGGAACAGTTACGGTGCAACCCGGCGAAGAGATCGCACTGTGACAGGCTAAACATGAAATCCCTGCAGCGATTGATTTGCGTCAAGACGGCTCCCGTTTCATGCCCGAAACTCTGTCCGCAGCCGGCATCTCACCGGCTTGTCCCGGGCGATCAGTCGTCTTCTGACGGAATGCACCGGCATCGCAGGGATGGATTTGTCTTCCACCGGATCAGACTGGAACGACAGTGCCAGAATACGAAGGGACGCGATGATCCAGCTTTCGGAATACGCACTCCACAGGATGATGAGTTCAATACTGCGCGACGGTGACCTGCAGGTCACCATGCCCTCTGGCGCCTGTCACAGATACGGAAACCGGAGCGGCCGCGCGGTGAAAGTCAGGCTGCACGACGCCGCAACGGTCAGGCATCTGGCACTGAATCCGGAGATGGCACTGGGCGAAGCCTACATGAACGGAGCACTGACGATCCAAGGCGATGATCTGCAGACGTTTATGGGCCTGATCGTATCAAACGTTCGCGGAGCAGCCGCAAACGAAGTCTGGTGGCAAAAACCGGTTATGAGGGCGCGCACCGCCCTGCGGGGGCTCGCAAACGTCAACCTCGTAGAACGTGCGCGCGGTAATGTGGCCCGGCATTATGATCTGTCGGGGCGTCTTTATGATCTCTTTCTGGACAACGACCGGCAGTATTCCTGCGCTTACTTCAGGACTCCCACCGAAACGCTGGAGCACGCACAGGCGAACAAAAAAGAACACATCGCCCGCAAACTGATGATCGAACCGGGCATGTCCGTTCTGGATATCGGATGTGGCTGGGGCGGCATGGCGGTCAGTCTGGCCAGAGACTATGGTGCCCGCGTTGTCGGCATCACGCTCTCGGAGGAGCAATATGCCTGGGCAACCCGGCGCGTGGAAAACAGTGGTCTGGCGGATCGGGTCGACATCCGGCTCTGCGACTATCGCCATATTGAGGGGACTTTTGACAGGATCGTCTCGGTCGGGATGTTCGAACACGTGGGGCTGCGCCATTTCGATGCGTATTTCCGGACAATCAGGGACAGGCTGTCTCCGGATGGCATAGCGCTGGTCCACACGATTGGCTGGACCGGTCCGGCGCAGGGCACAAATCCGTGGATCGACCGGTACATTTTCCCCGGCGGCTACATTCCGACCGTCTCAGAAGCGATGAGCGCCATCGAAAAGACCCGGCTCTGGGCAACCGACATTGAATGCTGGCGACTGCATTATGCCTGTACGCTGCGGCACTGGTACGACCGGTTCCAGAAGAACGCAGACCAGGTTGAAGCGATGTATGATGACCGGTTCGTCCGGATGTGGCGCTTTTATCTTGCGGCCTGCGAGCAGACATTTCGCCACGGTCCACAGGCGGTGTTCCAGTTTCAGTTGTCACGCAATATCGATGCTGTCCCCCTGACCCGGGATTACATTTATGAGCGATCCGATGTGCGGGCACGCCCGCGGACGACAGGCTCTCAACGCCCGGTGCTTGTGTCCGAAGGTGGCCGGACCACGCGTCCGGGCGCGGGAAACAGTTCAGAATTCACACTGTATAAGGAGTAAGACAATGATCGAAAGAATCCTCCTGGCGGTTGACGGATCCGACACCGCTCAACGCGCCACCGATCTCGCGGCCGAACTGGCAGTCAACCTGAATGCTGACCTGTTCATCGTACATGTGCTGATGCACGGTCGCCCGTCGAGGGAGCTGGTGCATATGGCGGAGGTGGAACATCTGGTCAGAGAGGCGCATTCCGCCACGTCACCGAAATCGGCCTATGTCCCCGGTAGTTACCCTGAATTGCTGGGGGGCGATGCGACGGATGCCAGAACTGCACGGATCATTTCCGCCCTTGGCGAGCAGATTGTCGCAAGAGCAAAAACCCGATGTGCTGAGCTTGGCGCAGGAACTGTCGAAACGTCGGTGCTTGCAGGTGACTACGCCGATGAAATCCTTGAGGCGGCACGCGAACACGACGTCGATATTCTCGTCATCGGGTCGCGCGGGCTGGGCGTTCTGAAGAGCACTCTGCTGGGCAGCGTGTCGCAGAAGGTGTTGCACCACGCGGACTGCAGCGTTGTCATCGTCAGATAAAGAAAGCGGTGTGCCTTGACGGACGTCGCTGTCATCCGTTCGCAAGCATTTCGAATTCAGGCACCGATCCTCCAGATCCGGCGGAGATCTGTGACAACGGCCCGGGGGATCCTGTAGTAACGCGCGATTTCCGGATCGGACAGACCGAGGTCCGCGAGCGTTTCAAGGCACTGTTTCGGCGTTGGCCCGAGCACATGCAGATATTTTTGCAATTCATAAGTGAGTTTATGCCGCTTCGACCGGCGTTCGGTCGGAAATGCCGGCCCGCCGGTTCCGGGCTTTCGATACATTCCCGGCGTGTTCTCAAAGTCTGGCATTGCGGTTCTTCACCCCCACACCATCAGATGTACGAACATGCCAAAGCCACTATTACGAACAGTGATCCCGCGATTGATTTCAATCAACCCAGGCGCCGGATTGCGTCCTGCCGCGCAAAAACTTGCCGACCGCACCGCAGGCGCAGGCCGCGACTGCACCAGGGCCGGTTGACCCGCATCATTTTCGCAGGCCGCGAATGGTCCAGGATCCGTGATCATCGGCAGGGAGGTCCTGATGCTCGCAATGGTTCTGAACAAAGGTGAAACCACTCTTCGCGCCAGGGATGTCCCGGCACCGGACTGCGGTCCTCGGCAGGTCCGGCTCAGGGTTGAAGCCTGCGGGGTGTGCCGCACCGACCTGCATATCATCGACGCAGAGTTGAAGAACCCGGTCCTGCCCCTGATCCCCGGGCACGAAATAGTTGGCAGGATCATTCAGTCGGGCGACAATGTTGAAGGGTTTACCACAGGTCAGCGCGTCGGCGTGCCCTGGCTGGGAAAGACCTGTGGCAGCTGCCCCTATTGCCTCGCGGATCGTGAAAACCTCTGTGATGCACCCGGGTTCACGGGATACACGCTGAACGGTGGCTATGCCGAAGAATGCGTCGCTGACGCGGGTTATGTTTTTGCTCTTTCAGAGGATGCAGACCCGGTGAGACTGGCACCGCTGCTGTGCGCAGGGCTGATCGGCTATCGCAGCTATACCATGGCAGCTGACGCGCAGCGCCTCGGGTTTTACGGCTTCGGTGCGGCGGCGCATATCCTGGCGCAGATCGCTGTATGGCAGGGCCGCGATGTCTATGCCTTCACGCAACCAGGCGATATCGCGACACAGCGCTTTGCGCGCCGGAAAGGTGCCGTCTGGGCGGGCGGTTCAGACATGAGCCCCGGCGTTTCACTGGACGCGGCCATCATCTTTGCCCCTGTGGGTAAACTCGTGCCTCAGGCGCTGAAAGCAATACGCAAGGGCGGTCGCGTGATCTGTGCGGGAATTCATATGAGCGACATTCCGTCATTCCCCTATGCCGACCTGTGGCACGAGCGTCAGATTATGTCCGTGGCCAACCTGACGCGCGGGGACGGTGACGCGTTTTTCGCGCTGGCCGACAAGGCCGGTGTCCGGACAGAGACGACGCCCTACCCGCTCAGAGATGCAAACAAGGCCCTCGATGACCTGCGAAACGGCCGTCTGAACGGTGCCGCGGTGCTCGTGCCCTGACCGCCAAGGGATCTGCGAAATAGCGCGGCATGATTGATCAAAGTCAATCTTGAGTGACCTGCGGCCCAATAAAATCCGCGCTATGGAACAGATGGCTCTCATTTTTGCTGATCGCGCTGACGCAGGCCGGAAACTGGCCGACGCTCTCGCCGCAATGGAGCTTGATCATCCGCTGATTTACGCCCTGCCCCGCGGTGGTGTTCCTGTTGCCGTCGAAGTGGCAAAAGCCCTTCACGCGCCGCTGGATCTGTTGCTGGTGCGCAAGATCGGAGCACCTCGGAATCCTGAGGTGGCTCTTGGGGCGATCGTCGAAGGCGCCAGCCATGAGATCGTTATTAACGAGAACGTGAAACGCCTGTCCGGCGCCGATGATGCCTATATCTCGAAGGCCGTGCAGGACCAGCGGGCCGAGCTTGAACGGCGCAGAAGTCTCTATCTGGGCGATCGTCCGAGGCCCGACCCGAAAGACCGGACCGTGGTTGTCGTCGACGACGGGCTGGCGACCGGGGCCACGATGAAGGCAGCTCTCATCGGGCTGAAGCGCAGCGGGCCAGCGCGGATAATTGTGGCACTTCCGGTTGCGCCGAAGACGGCACTGGAAGAGATTTCCAATCAGGCCGACGACATTATCTGTCTGCATCCGACCACAGCCTTTCGGGGGGTGGGTGGCTTCTACAAGGACTTTCATCAGCTCACCGATGCCGAAACGGTCGCTCTGCTGGCGCAGATCCCGGCGGACAAGGCCCGTCCGTCACATACCCGCAAGACAGGCACACACAAACGTCAGGTGGCTATCCCTCCGCTGGGGCTCCCCGGCGATCTGACAGTTCCGCCAGACCCGCGCGGCATTGTCCTTTTTGCCCACGGCAGCGGTTCCGGCCGGGGCAGCCCTCGCAACAGATATGTGGCGGAGAAACTGAACGGAGCAGGATTTGCAACGCTTCTGTTCGATCTGCTCACGCCGCAGGAAGCACAGGACCGCAACAACGTCTTCGATATTCCTCTGCTGGCGGACCGGGTGGTCGAAGCCTCGATCTGGATCACCTCCGAGCCTGATCTCGAAGATCTGCCGCTTGGCCTTTTCGGGGCAAGTACGGGTGCCGGGGCGGCACTGGTTGCGGCGGCTGAACTCAGGGGCCGGATCTCAGCAGTCGTGTCGCGTGGCGGACGGCCGGATCTGGCCATGGATTTCCTGCCACAGGTCACCAGCCCGACAATGCTGGTCGTCGGCGGTCTGGACTACGATGTCATCGATCTTAATAAACGTGCCCTTGCGTCCCTGACCTGTGAAAGCAGGATGGAGATCGTTCCGGGAGCCGGCCATCTGTTTGAAGAGCCGGGCACGCTGGAGCAGGCGGTGGATCATGCCGCCGGATGGTTCAGGGCGTACCTTCGCGCGGACGTGGCACCTTCCCGGCAGCAAGGTCCGTCGCCGGCAGATGTCAGCACTCAGTCCGTGTTCAGGACGGCCGCCGAACCCCTGCCCGCGATCAGCGATCCCGCATTTGCGAGGGCCTTCGACCGTTTCGGATCAAAACGTGTGGTGCTTCTGGGCGAAGCAACTCACGGCACTTCGGAATTCTACCGGGCCCGGTCTGCAATCACACGACGCCTGATAGAAGAACACGGGTTTTCGATTGTCGCGGTCGAAGCCGACTGGCCCGACGCCGCTGTGGTTGACCGCTACGTTCGCCACAAACAGAACCGGATGATGAAACCGCCGCCTTTTTCGCGCTTTCCGACATGGATGTGGCGCAACGTCGAGTTCGACGCGTTCACGCGCTATCTGCATCAGTACAACGGCACGAAAAACGCCGGCGGGCGCGTCGCTTTCTACGGACTTGACCTTTATAATCTGAGTGCGTCGATTGCTGCAGTTCTGGCGTATCTTGACCGCGTGGACGAAACAGCAGCCGCAGTGGCGCGTTCGCGCTATGCATGCCTGTCGGCCTGGTCGCATGAGCCCGCGGCCTATGGTCGTGCTGCCCTTTCACCCGGTTTTTCCACTTGCGAAGAGCCGGTCACGCAAATTCTGATCGATCTGCTCAGGCAGCAACTGGACTACAGCGCGAAGGACGGCGACCGGTTTTTTGACGCCGCACAGAACGCGCGCCTCGTGGCGAATGCGGAACGCTATTATCGCCTGATGTATTATGGCTCACGACTGTCCTGGAACCTGCGCGACCAGCATATGTTCCAGACCCTGTGCCAGATACTGGCCCATGCCGGGCCGGACGAGAAAGCCGTGGTGTGGGCGCATAACTCTCATATCGGTGACGCGCGATACACGGATATGGGCCGCGCGCGCGGCGAACTGAACATCGGGCAGCTCTGTCGGGAAAAATTTGGCGATAGCGCCGCGCTGATCGGATTCGGAACCGCCTCGGGGACCGTTGCAGCCGCCTCCGAATGGGATGCCCCGATGGAAATCAAAGACATCCGCCCGCCGCGCCCGGATAGTTTTGAAGCGCTTTGTCACGACGTCGGTACCGAACGGTTCTTGTGGGATTTCAAAAAGGAACAGGCGCCCGAATTCCTGCCGCTCCTGAAACCGCAAAGGTTGCAGCGCTATATCGGCGTCATTTACCGGCCCGAAACCGAACGCGCGAGCCACTACAGCTATGCCTCCCTGCCCGGTCAGTATGACGCTTTCGTATGGTTTGACCGCACAAAAGCAGTCACCGCGTTGCCAACGCTTACAAATACCGCGGAGGACGAAACCTATCCGTTTGGCCTGTGAAATGACCCTGCGGACCCGCCACACCGCGCATAATTGCGGACCCGCTGCAGGGGCGCAGACAATGCCTCAGGGAGGAGAAAATGAGAAGCCAGAACCGGTCGCACCGGGTACCGTCAAAATTTTCGAACCGGTTCATGACAGCTTACGAACCGCTTCCCGGATTTTGTCCCGGAGATGCAAAAAAGGTGTCTTCGGGTGGTGGAATTACAGATGGCCAGCGCATTGCGGCCAATCCTCTGGCTGCCATTCAGGTTCAGCGCGGAGCCCGTGCTCCGCCGTCCTGCCTGATCGTCCGGAATTCCATGCCTGGCTGCGATCTGCATGCATCTTTCGTAAACCGCTCGCCCACCGGAAATTTCCGCGACCTCTGTCGGCGGATTTCCGGTGCCGGTCGGGTACCAGGCCCTCAACACTGCAACAAGGAGTAGTCCAATGCTTCAAACAGTTTTCCCCCCGCTGAACAACAGCGATCCGTTTTCGAACATGCGCCGCGCGCAGGGTGCGATGAACCGGCTGTTCGACGATCCCAGAACGTCTGGTCAGCCCACGGCCTATCCGCTCGTCAATTTCCAGGCGGGACAGGACAGCATCGTCATGACCACCGAATTGCCCGGTCTGACCGAAGAGGACATCGACCTGACGGTCAAGGATACAATGCTGTCCATCCGCGGAACCTATCCCGAACCGCGGAGCGGCGATGACGTCGTCTGGCACCGAAGGGAGCGCCCGCGAGGCACCTTTCTGCGCTCCGTGGAGCTGCCGTTCCGGGTCAGCCCCGACCATATCGATGCACGCTTCAGAAACGGTGTGCTGACGGTCGAGATGCAGCGCCCCGAGGACGACAAACCCAGACGAATTCAGATCAAGGCATCCTGATCTCACAAATGAAAGGAGATGAACATGGCACAGGATCTCAGCACACAAAACACACGCGATGTGGCCGCACCGGATGGCGAGCCGAACCGCAGGGCAATATCTTTCACGCCGGTGGTCGACATTTTCGAGGAAGATAATCTCACCGTGATTATGGCGGATATCCCGGGCGTGGAGCCCGACGACATCGACGTAACCCTCGAACGTCAGGCTCTGACATTGCGTGGCAGGGTAAAGCCCGGTGCGCCTGAGGGGTACCGTCAGTTATCATCCGAATACCGGATCGGTGATTACATCCGGGTGTTCACATTATCGGATGAAATTGATCAGGCCAACATCAACGCCGACTTCAGCAACGGGGTTTTGAGACTGGAACTGCCACGCTCTCCGGAAACCCAGCCCAGAAAGATATCAGTGAAGGCGTCATGATCCGTCTTTGCAACTGACCAACGTATACAAAAAAGGAGTACAAGATGCAGATCAGTGATTTAATTCCATGGAGCCGCGACAAAGACAAAAGCCAGGCTGGCGAAAGAGAAAACGGCGCCAACCCGCTTGTGTCGCTGCAACGTGACATCAACGAGGTTTTTGAGGACTTCTGGCACAGGGTCGAAAACGGCTGGACCGGTCGCAACGATGGTGTGGGGATGATCGGTCCCAGCACGGACGTCACCGAAACCGAAAAAAGCGTGGACGTCTCAATCGAGTTGCCCGGCATGACGGAAAAAGACATCGACATATCGCTGACCAGCGACTCGATGACGATCCGCGGTGAAAAGAAAATTGAGCACAAGGATGAACGCAAGGGCGTCTATATGTCCGAACGCTCCTACGGCTCGTTTTACCGCACGGTCCCGCTTCCTGCGGGTGTCGATACGGACAAGGCCGAAGCGACGTTCAAAAACGGCGTGCTCACCGTAAGCCTGCCCAAGACGGCTGAGGCGCAGGCGAAGATAAAACGCATTCCTGTCAACGCCGCATAACCCGTCCGGGGCCGGGCAATTCCGGCCCCGGATCAATTATCAAAAGGAGATACGCAATGCATCTGCCTGTTTCCCGCGTCGGCCACATTCTGGCATCAGTCTGCATAATTATCCTTAGTTTTTCCGTGCCGCCCCTGGCTCAGCCCGCAAATCAACCGCTCTATCTGAACGAAGACGGGCTGCCGACTCTGGCCCCCGTACTGGCCGAAGTGACACCGGCTGTCGTCAATATTTCTGTCGAAAGCCGCCAGACAGCAGAAATGAACCCCCTGTTCAATGATCCGTTTTTCAGACGTTTTTTCGATATGCAACCCATGCCTCAGGCGCCACAGGAACGCATGCAGATGAGCGCGGGATCCGGCGTGATCATTGACGCCGAAGAAGGGTACCTGCTGACCAACCACCATGTCGTCGAGAATGGCGACAGAATCGTCGTAACACTCAAGGACCGGCGTCAGTTCGATGCGGAGCTGCTCGGCAGCGACCCCGGTACAGATATCGCACTGCTCAGGATCGACGCCACGGACCTGACAGCGCTTGAACCGGGTGACAGCGACCGGCTGCAGGTGGGCGACTATGTCCTTGCGATCGGCAATCCTTTCGGACTTGGTCAGACCGTGACATCCGGCATTGTCAGCGCGCTGGGGCGCAGCGGCCTCAACGTCGAAGGCTACGAAGATTTTATCCAGACGGACGCATCCATCAATCCCGGCAACTCCGGCGGCGCACTGGTGACGCTTGACGGGCGACTGATCGGCATCAACACCGCGATCATTGCACCGACGGGTGGCAATGTCGGGATCGGCTTTGCCGTTCCCGTAAACATGGCGAACGCCGTCGTTGATCAACTGATCGAATTCGGAGAGGTCCGGCGGGGACAGCTTGGCATAATGATCCAGGACTTCACCCCCGACCTGGCCGAGGCGCTGGACATTGATGCCGAAGCCGGTGCAGTGGTCACCAGTGTCGAGCCGGACAGCGCAGCAGAGCAGGCCGGATTGCAACCGGGCGATCTGATCATCTCAGTGGATGGCAACCCCGTTGCCGGCTCCGCCGGTTTGCGAAGCCAGATCGGCCTGAAACGGCTTGGGCGCGAGGTTGAAATCGGTATCATCCGCGATGGCCGGACGCTGACGCTGAAGGCCGATCTGCGCGAAGGTAACGAGCCCGGCGCGACCGCCGGCGCGCGCGGGCCCGGCCAGCTTTCGGGCGCCGAACTTCGCGACCTGCAACCGGGCGACCCGCTTTATGGTGAGATTTCCGGAGTTGTGGTCGCGGGTGTGAACGCTGACAGCCTCGCCGCGCGTGCCGGCCTGAAAGCCGGCGACGTTATCCTGTCCGTCAACCGGGTCCCCGTCACCTCGGTCGCAGCCCTGCATCAGGAACTTGCATCCATCGACGGAGCGATCGCCATGATGGTTCAGCGTGGCTCAGCTCGCATATTTCTCGTCGTCCGCTGATGCCAGAAACCAGAAAAAGGAACGCGATATGGACAAGAGCAAAGAAAAAACCGATCAGACCGCCGACAAGCCGGAACCGGAAAAACGCGCAGACGCAGCCCGGGATAAGGATGTGGAACTGGAGGTACTCACCGACAAATGGAAGCGCGCGCTTGCGGAGGCGGAAAACGCCCGCAAACGCGCTGACGCCGCCCATGCGGACGGGCGGCAACACGGCGTAGCCATTGCCGTAGAGGCCCTCGCCCCTGTCTACGATGATATCTGTCTGGCGATTGATGCAGCACGCGCAAGCCCGGACGCTGATGCGCCCGCGATCACCGCACATCTGGACGGTCTCAAAAGAACCAGGACCGCCTTCGAGACAGCGCTGAAAGCCCTTGGTGTCAGAACTCTGAAGCCGGAAAACACGCCCTTCGATCCGGTGCTCCACGAAGCAATACAGATGCAGGAAACCGAAAAGTCCGGGCCGGGTCAGGTTCTTGTCCTTCATCGTCCGGGGTTTGTTCTTGGACATCGGCTGATCCGACCGGCGCATGTCACCGTGAGCGCAAGTCCGGGAAAGTCGTCTGAGGGCTGAGACCGCATGTCGCGTTCGACCTCTGCAGATCCGGCTGCACACGGCATGCCAGCCCCGGTTGCAAGTGGTGGATATCCCTGATCAGGGACGGGATCAGTGCCCGCCGGATCACTGCCCCGTAAAACAGGCGCTCTGCCCGATCAGAAGGGACGCTGCTAAGTTGCGTCCAAGCTCCGCCCCCACCACCGCTTGGTTGAAACCGATTGCCTGACCAGGGGGCTCAGACCGATCACAAGGATCGCAATCGAAAAAAGGCACCAGATCGCGGGCATCTCGTTCGGGTCTGATGTCAGACTGGCCGCCAGCAGCGGCCCTGCGACCGCGTGAACGATGACAAAACGCCATGCGCCATAGACCAGAGGCAGGATAAACGCGGCGATCATGTAGGTCGGGAAGCCCGACTGCGTGCCAAAAATCTGCTCAGCGCGCAGCATCAGGCCGTTGTAGGGAACATCCCATGCAATATGCCAGTCTCCTGACACGGTACACCAGCGTTCCGCGCAGAGCACGCTGCCAGGCTGGCAGACCCCAAACCATGGTGAGGGTATGATCTGAGCGAGCATCACCAGGGACGAAACGGCACAAACTGAAAATACAGCAACCCGCGCACGACGTCTGACCGCACCGGGGACAAGCTCAAGCGCGAAGGCATTTATAAAAAACGGCTGAAACACAATATGCAGATAGGACAGCACGGTAACGGACCGGTTGGCAGTTGTCCCGCACTGGTCGACAACAGCGTATCCTGCGACCTGTAACGCCTCCATTACCGCAAAACACCCCAGTGTGAGCCAGATTGCAGGTGGCTCGCCGCGCGCAAAGGTGAAAGCGGTCGCACCGATGCCGGCTGCAACCATCCCGATCGATGCTTCCATGCTCCAGCACATCTGAGCCCTTCCTTTCCCGTCCGACCATACGGACCAGCGCACCGGGCGGGTTGATGCTGGTCAATACCTGACCGGAAAGAGCAGAC
>NZ_JAHEHZ010000220.1 GCF_024639605.1 Roseobacter sp.
GCCGGCTTTGACGACGGGCAGATCCTCGAGATCAACCAGGTGGTCGCCTGTTTTGCCTGTGCCAACCGGATGGTGCTGAGGTCCGGCTGTTCGACGGAGGGTGATATCATCGGGCTGAGCCCGGGCAACTCCGACGATCCGCAGGACTGGGGGCACCGCTGAGCGCAGCGCCGCCCGGGCTTTGGGAATCGCCTGAAAACGCGTATTCTGCGAGTCGTGAACGGGATAAGACATAGGCGGTGGGACCGGGTCTGCCACGGGGCGGGCGCTCTGGTGCTGGTGATTTTGTGCCTTCTGGTGGCACTCTGGCCACAGAGTGTCGCAGCGCAGGACAAACGCATCGCGCTGGTAATCGGTAACTCGGAATATGATCACGTCGCCAGCCTGAACAATCCCGCAAATGACGCCACCGACCTCGCCGCGGCGCTGGAGCGCATCGGCTTTACCGTGACGCAGGGTATGAACCTTGATTACCGGCAGATGCGCCTGACTCTGCGCGATTTCGCCGAAGCCGCGCAGGACGCGGATATGGTTATCGTATATTTCGCCGGCCACGGGATCGAGATCGAAAACACCAACTACCTTATCCCGGTCAATGCTGAACTGCGCAGTGACCGGGATGTGGATCTCGAAGCGCTGCGGCTGGAGAGCTTTGTGCGTGCGGTCTCCGGCGCCCGGGGGCTCAAGCTTATTCTCGTTGATGCCTGCCGGAACAATCCGTTTCTGTCGGATATGGTCTATGCCAGCGGGACGCGTTCGGTCGGGCGCGGTCTGGCGCGGGTCGATCCGAGCGGTGTTCTCGTCGGCTATGCCGCGCGCAGCGGGACGCTGGCGATGGACGGCGAAGGGCGCAACAGCCCCTATGCGCGCGCGCTGCTGACACACATCGAGGAGCCGGGGCTGGAGCTGGGAAAGATGTTCCGCCGGGTGCGCGACACAGTTTTTGAGCTTACAGACGGGGCACAGGAGCCTTTCACCTATGGCTCGCTGCCAGGACGCGATATATTTTTGCTGCCGCCGCGTGCCACACCTGACCTGACACCGGATGCCTCTGGTGCGCTTTTGCGCATGCAGCAGATGGTGGCGGATTTCGCCAGGGCCGAAGCGGCAGGCACCGATCGGGACTGGACTGCGTTTCTGGGAAGCTATGCGGATCTGCCGGACAATCAGCTGGTAACAATCGCCCGGCAGAAACGCGAGGCGGTGCGCATGGCCGCGATGAGTAATCTGCCGGCGGCGCGTCCGGGCGCCACAGAAACGGCTTCCGGTCTTTCGACAGAACAGATGGTGAAAGAGTATTCATCGGCTGCTGCTGCTGCGGACATTTCGCAGTGGACCCGGTTTATCCACCGCTATGCGGAATACCCCGATCATGTGCTCATGCAGAAAGCCAAACTCAAACGCAGTGCCCTCGTGGTCAGTGCTCTGGATCGCAAAGCCGAAGAAACGGCGCAGCAAGCAGCAGCACAACGGCCGCCGGAGGCGTTTCTCGGGCAGGAGAAATCGCTCGGGCTGACGCGGGGCCAGCTGCGCGACGTGCAGTCAGCGCTGAATGCGCGCGGCTTTGATGCGGGGCCGGTGGACGGGCTGATCGGGGCCAGAACGCGCAAAGCCATCAGTGTGTTTCAGTCTGCTTCGGGGCTCGCGTCCACAGGCGTACTCAACAAGTCAACGCTTGCCGCGCTGAACTTTGATCCGGCGGCATCGCCGCGCCCCGCGCCGGATGCGGCAACACCCGCGGCAAAACCTGATCCTGCTGCCCGGAGCGCGGCAGAGGACAGTTTTATCTCCGGACGGCGCGCGCAAAAACACAGTGTCAGCAGCGTGCGCAACATCACGGGTGATCCGAAGCTCGAAAAAGCCACTCGTGCGCTGCGCGGACAGGCGTTCGTTTACGGCTATTTTGGTGGCCGTCTTTATGTGGCCGTGCTGGACCAGAACTGGCGCAGCTTTTCTTCTGCAGTGTCGCATGCGCGGGCGCTGGGCGGTCATCTGGTTTCGATCACCTCATCGGCGGAGAACCGGTTCGTTTTTGAGATGGTGCGGTATGACAACCGCTTCTGGCACAACCCCGAGAAGCCGCCCTATGACCTTGGGGGACCTTTCATCGGCCTGTCGCGGCCTTCCGGTTCTTCCGACGGGTGGCGATGGGTGTCCGGAGAGTCCCTGAGGTACACGAACTGGGCGCGCGGTGAGCCCAACAACTACTCGGGCGACGAACAATTCGCCCATTTCATGCATAAAACCAGGACCCGTATGAGCAGTGGCCTGCCGTCTTCGCCGACCTGGAATGACAAACGGGGAGAAAGCCGCGGTCACATCATTGAATTCCGGTAGGCAGCGGAACAAGGCCCGTCGCTGACAGGCAATCGTCGCCTGTGCGGTTTGTGCGGGCGGTTCAGCCGGGCGTCGCAATCTCCGGCCACAGATCCGGGTCCAGATTGTCGGTGAATTCTCTGAAGTCACTGGCAAACTGCTGCCAGCCGCCCACTGAACGGGTGTGCACCCGGGCGCGCACCTGATCCTTGCTTGCGGTTTCCACCCGCGCGTCGCTCTCTTCAGGGTGCAGCATGTCCCCGGTCCAGGTCAGGCCGCAGTGCTCCGCGATCGCACGCGTGCCGCTGTCCATGTCCGACACCAGATCTTCATAGCGAACTGTCAGGATCCGGTCGGCGCAGGTTGCCTGCCAGTGGCGCATGTAGAGCGCAAACAGGTTGGCGTAATCGGCGATATCCGGGAGACTGCTGGCGAAATTCATGCCCTCGGTGACAAAGCGGCGGCGCCACATGGACAGAGCGACATCGCGCGGGTCGCGCTCGACGCAGACGAACCGGGCGTCAGGAAATGCATCCGCGAGCAGCCCGATGTAGCGAAAGTTTGCAGGCATCTTGTCGGTAAAAAAAGCTGCATCCGCGGGCACGGGCGGCATGTCTGCGCGAAACCCTTTGGCAAAGTCTGCCAGCGCCTCTGCGGTGACCGGGCGGCCGGTTGCCAGAAAGGCCTGAGCACGGGCGGCGGCCATCGGCAGTTCACCCCGTGCCACGACACCCTGCGCCCGGCTCAGGATCATCTCGACCAGCGTCGTGCCCGAACGGGGCAGCCCGGTGACAAAGACCGGCGAGGGTGTCTGAGCGGCGGGGCGTGAGATGTCGGGAGCGGCGGGAAAAAGCGAGGTCATACGCTCAAATTCTTTCCGCGCGGCGCGCCGGTCCCAGGGATTGTGCCGCGCGTCCAGCGCATGCAGCCGGTGTAAAAGCTCCATTGCTTGGGATGCCTTCCCTGAGCGGTGCATCGCCGTGGCCGCGGCAAGCATGAGCTGTGCCCTGTCCGCAGGGTCGGCCGGGCGTGCGGTAAGCGCTTTTTCCGCTGCCTCACGTACCTGAGGCAGCGTATCGGGCGGACAGACTTCGGCCACACGGGCGAGCGTGTTGGGATGGCCCGGTGTAAGCCGCAACGCCCGTCCCCAGGCTTCCAGCGCGCGCTCCTGCAGGCCCATCTGGCTGAGTTGCTTGCCAAGCTGGCGCAGCGTCTTGGAATCGTCCGGACGGCGCTCTGCCGCCGCCTGGAAATCTGCGAGTGCGGCGGCATCGTCGCGCAGGAAGGTGTATGCAACCGCGCGCAGGTTCAGCGCATCCGCCATTTGCGGGTCACGGGAAATGGCCTCAGTCGCGGCCTTCACCGCTTCCTTGTGGGTGCCCGCATTCTGGTACAGCATCGCGCGCATATGCCAGGGGCGCGGATCATCCGGAGCTGCGCTGATCAGCCTGTCGATCTGACCGGCGGCTTTCGCGTCCTCGCCGCAGAGCACCAGAGAAAGGGTCAGATTGTACCGGAAGTCTGTCTGCTCGGGGGCTGCTTTCACCGCTGCGACAAAATACTGCAACGCGGCCTTGTGCTGCCCGCCTTTGGCAAAGGTCAGCCCGGCCATGTTCTGCAGTCCGGCGTTGCGGGGCTCTTTCTTTGCCAGCGGCCGGATGCGTTTCTGAGCCGCGGCATAGTCTCCCGCGGCCATCAGTTTATTGATCTTTTGCACGATATCCATGGACATGCTGTCTGATGAATGTCCGCAGCCGCGATGTCAACGCGCAGCTATTCGCCGGCGTCGAGTGT
>NZ_JAHEHZ010000097.1 GCF_024639605.1 Roseobacter sp.
TGCGTGGCAATGAAGCGGTACGGACCGAGCGGATTTTAGAGATCGCCGGCCTGCCGGTGGGCGAAGACTTTTCCCCTGACGAGCTGAACGATGCCGCCGCGCGTCTGCGCCGCTCCGGGGCATTTGGCGCTGTCGCAATGATCGAGGCCGAACAGCCCGGTCCGGGCGATACGCTGCCCATTACCGCGCGGGTCGCCGAGGCCAAACCGCGCCGCTTCGGGTTCGGCGGAGAGCTTGGCACTGAAGAGGGCGTTTCACTGTCTGCTTACTGGTTGCATCGCAACTATTTCGGCGGCGCGGAACGGCTGCGCTTTGACGCCGAAGTCTCGGGCATCGGTGGCGACACAGGTGGCATCGATTACTTGCTCGGCGTGCGGTATCAGCGTCCCGCGACCTTTAACGAAGACACCGATCTTTACCTGCTGGCTGAGGTTGAACAGATTGATTCCGTGAACTATTTCTCGCGCCAGGCGACAATTGGCGCAGGCATTGAACGCTTTGCCTCTGACCAGCGCAAGTATCGCTTTGGCGGGGCGTTTCAGCGTGCCAACACGCGTGATGTTTTCGGAGAGAGCAGCTATCTGATCTTCATGGTCCCCACGGGACTGAATTTTGACTATCGCGACAGCGAACTGGATGCGCGGCGCGGTTATTATTTCGATCTCGGGCTGACACCTTTTCTGGCCATTGACGGCTCAGACAACGGCCTGCTTTCCGAGGTCGACCTGCGCGGATACAGAACCTTCGGCAGCACGACGCTTGCCCTGCGCGGGCAGCTTGGCTCGGTCGCGGGTCCCTCGCTTGCCGATGCGCCGGCTGATTTTCTGTTCTATTCGGGCGGCGGTGGCACCGTGCGCGGGCATGATTTTGAATCGCTCGGTGTGGATCTGGGTGGCGGCCAGATTGCAGGCGGCCGGTCCTTTGTCGGCCTGCAGGCCGAAGTCCGCTATCGCACCAGCGGCGCTCTGGGGCTCGTCGGCTTTTTCGACGCAGGCTACATCGGTTCCGAAGCCTTTCCGGACGGGTCGGGCGAATGGCAGTCGGGCGCAGGTCTGGGTGTTCGCTATGACACACCGATCGGCCCCATCCGCTTCGACGTCGCAACGGCGGTGTCAGGCGATCAGGACGCGGCGTCCTTTCAGGTTTACATCGGCATAGGACAATCGTTTTGAGGCTACTGGTATTCACCTTCGCGTTTCTGGCGGCTCTGACCTTTACCGTTGCAGCACAGGATGAAGACGGCGGCAGCTTTCTCGAGCGCACCATCGAAGACCTTTTGTCCGGCGAGGGACGTGATGTCACCATTCGCGGCTTTTCCGGCGCGCTGAGCTCTGAGGCCAGCTTTGATGTCATGACGATTTCTGACCCCTCGGGTGACTGGCTGACGCTCAGGGATGTGACGCTGAACTGGCAGCGTACCGCGCTGCTGCGCGGCCGGCTTCAGGTCCAGAGCCTGACGGCAGCAACGCTTGAAATTCCGCGCCTGCCGGACCCGGTGGAGACCATTGAAGTCCCGGAGGCCGAGGCTTCCGGATTTACCCTGCCGGAGCTGCCGGTCAGTGTGAACATCGCTGAATTCGAGATCGGGCGCATTTCGCTGGGCGAAGAGGTTATGGGCATTGCGGCCGAACTGAACCTGCGCGCCGCAGCACAGCTTGACGACGAGGGCGCTGTTATTGATCTGACGGCTGACAGGATCGACGACGCGCAGGGCGAATTTGTGATCCGCGCCAGCTTTCTGCGCGAGAACGAAGCGATCTCTGTTGATATCGAGATTGATGAGGGCGAGGACGGTCTTGTCGCCAATATGCTCAACCTGCCGGACAGACCGACCGTCTATCTGGCGGTAAAAGGCGAGGGGCCTCTGGACGATTTTACCGCCGATATCGCCCTGTCGACAGCGGATCAGCCGCGCCTGACAGGTGCCGTTTCACTCGCTGCTCTCGAAGGAACCGGCACGGATGACACCCCCGACCGCCGCGTGCTGGCCGAAATCAGCGGTGATGTCCGGCCCCTTATCCCGCAGGAATACTGGGAATTTTTCGGATCTGATATCAACTTTGTGGCCGATACGGTGCTTGCCGCCGGCGGCGAGGTCGATGTCAGCGCTTTTTCCTTTGGCGCGGACTCGGTATCGCTCGATGGCAGCGTTCGGCTGAACTCGGACAAATGGCCTGACTTTATCGATATCGACGGGCGCATTTTCCGTGAAGGCGAGCCGGTGCTGCTGCCTGGCTCGGGTGACGGGATGACCGTCGGCGATGTGAAGCTGAGTGTTGATTTTGACGCCGCTCAGGACAATGCGCTGCTGGGAGTTTTTGATATCCTGAGCCTTGTGCGGGATGAGATCAGTATCGGCCGCACACAGCTGACACTGGACGGATCGCTGGATGCCGCCCCGGGCAGCATCGGTGAGCTCTTCACTGATCTTGAGTTCACAGCGACCGACGTCAGGATGACCGATCCTTCCGTGGCCCGGGCCCTTGGTGACCGCATCACGGGCCGGGCCAGCATCGATTACATCGAAGACGGCCCGATTGAGGTTGTTGCCCTTAATATCACGGGTGCCGACTATGGGCTTGGGGGTGAAATCACTGTCGAGGGGCTCCAGAACGGTTTTCCGACCACACTGAACCTTGCGGTCTCCGCCGGGAACATCGGGCGGTTCGAGGAGCTCGCGGGCCGGTCGCTGGGCGGCTCCGTCGATGTAAAGGTCAAGGGGCGTGTAACGCCGCTGGCCGGTACGTTCGATCTGAACGTGGCCGGGACCACCGAAGATATCGCTGTCGATATTCCCCAGGCTGATGCCGTGCTGACAGGGCTGACCGAACTGTCCGTTACGGCGGTGCGCGACAGCACCGGGACCTTTGTGCGCGATCTGGTGCTGAAGAACGACGCTCTGGATGTGACCGCTGATGTGGCGCTCGATCCCGGCGCGAGCGTGGTTACCGCACGTGCCGCGCTTGCAGATATCGGTCTCGTACTGCCACAGTACGAAGGGGCGGTTGTCTTTGACGGGTCAGCTTCCGAAAGCGCGAACGGCTGGCGCGTGGATGCGGATCTGGATGCGCCCTATGACGGGACACTCACCGTGGCCGGGCTCGCCACCGGGCCGGATGCAGATCTGCGGATTGATCTCAGTCTGCCGGATGTCGCACCTCTGGTGCCGGATATCACCGGGTCTCTGACGGCCAGCGGGCGTGTCTGGCAATCGCCCGGGGGCTACAGTGTCGATTTCGCGGTCGCCGGTCCCTATGACGCGGAAATCGCCGCCGAGGGGCTGGCCACCGGCCCGGACGCAGATGTGGGCCTGCGCATCAGCGTACCCGATCTTGAGCCGCTGGTGCCCGATATCACCGGCGCGCTGCAGGCAGATGGCCGGGTATTCCAGTCACCCGAAGGCTACCGTGTGGAATTTGAAGCAGACGGCCCTTACGAGGCACGGGCTGCCATTGAAGGTCTCGCCACCGGCCCGGACGCCGAACTTGATATCGCGCTCAGCATTCCGGATGTACAACCGCTGGTGCCATCGGTCTCCGGCCCAGTGGATGCGGACGCCCGCGTCTGGCAGACGCCCGGCGGCTACCGGGTGGACGTGAAAGCGGATGGCCCTTATGCGGCGAAAGTTGCCGTAGAAGGTCTTGCGACAGGCCCCGACGCTGATCTCAACATCGCCCTGAGCCTGCCCGATGTGCAGCCTCTGGTGCCCTCGGTTACCGGCCCCGTGGACGCGGATGCCCGCGTCTGGCAGACGCCCGATGGCTACCGGGTCGATGTCACGGCCGACGGCCCTTACAAAGCGAAAGCCGCAATTGAAGGTCTCGCCACAGGTCCGGATGCAGATCTGGATATCACCGTGAGCCTGCCGGATGTGCAGCCACTTGTGCCCTCGGTTTCCGGACCGCTCGCCGCAGATGCGCGCGTCTGGCAGACCGCAACCGGCTACCGCGTCGATGTCACTGCAGATGGCCCCTATGAGGCGAAAGCCGCAATCAAGGGACTGGCCACCGGACCGGACACGGACCTGACGGTTGCTGTGTCCGTGCCCGAAGTGCAGCCTCTGTTGCCGGCCGTCAGTGGCCCGGCGAAGGCAGACGCGCGGCTGTGGCTCACAGAAGACGGCTACCGCGTCGATCTGGATGCAGACGGGCCGAGCGGCACAAATGCGCTTGTGTCGGGGCTGGCCACCGGGCCGGATGCCGATCTCACTTTTGAAGCCGCGATCCCCGACCTGTCCGTGCTGGTGCCGGAACTTCCGGGACCCTTTGACGTGGCCGGAACGGCGCGCCGCCAGAGCGAGGGCTGGCAGGTCGATACCTCTGCCAACGGCCCTGCGGGGTCAACTGCGGTGGTGGCCGGTCTGGTGCGCGACAACGGAAATCTCGATCTGACCGCAAGCGGGTCCGCGCCGCTGGGATTGTCGCAGCCCTTCCTTGCGCCGCGGAGCCTCCTGGGACAGGCGCGGTTCGATCTTGCGGTCGAGGGCCCGCCGGCGCTGTCGTCCGTGACCGGGCGGATTGAGACCTCGGGCGCGCGCTTTTCTGCGCCCAATCTGCGGATCGGGCTCGAGGATCTGCAGACCACCATCGCCCTGAGCGGTGGCTCGGCGCGCATTGACGCCGAAACCCGCGTGGCGGCAGGGGGCCGGATTGTCGTGAACGGCGCTGTCAATCTGACCAGTCTGGCGGCCGATCTGAGCATCGGTCTGCGCGGCACTGTTCTTACCGACCCACGGCTTTACACAACCACGCTCAACGGCGACGTGACTGTGAACGGCCCGCTGACCGGCGGGGCGCGCATTGACGGTACGATCAATATTGATGGTGTGGAGGTGACTGTGCCCTCAACCGGTGTGACCAGCATCGGCGCGATCCCGGATATCCGCCACATCGGAGCGCCCGCCCCGGTAAACCGGACCCGAGCGCGTGCAGGTGTCGTCCCGCAGGAAACAACGACCCGGTCCGCCGCAGGGCCGGCCTATCCGCTGTCGATCACGGTCAATGCGCCGTCGCAGATCTTCGTGCGGGGCCGCGGAGTCAACGCGGAGCTTGGAGGATCTCTCGAGATTACCGGTAACACCAACAACATCATCTCGGCGGGCAGCTTCGATCTGATCCGAGGGCGACTAGACATCATTGCAAAACGTTTCGATCTCGATGAGGGCACGATTGATTTTCAGGGCAGCCTCGTTCCGTACATCCGCTTTGTATCAACCACAGAGATCCCCGACGGCACCGGCAGCATCATCATCGAAGGGCCGGCTGACGCGCTGGAGTTTGAGTTCACCTCCAATCCGGAATATCCGCCCGATGAGGTGTTGTCGCTGATAATCTTCGGACGTTATGTTTCTGAGATTTCAGGGTTTCAGGCGCTGCAACTTGCGAATGGCATTGCTGAGCTGACCGGGCGCGGGGGTGTCGGGGTCTTCGGGCGTCTGCGCTCCGGTATCGGGCTTGATGAGCTGGATGTTTCGACAAGTGAAAGCGGCGATACCAAGGTGACAGCCGGTAAATACCTTACCGATGATATCTACACCGATGTTACTACCAGTGCAGAGGACGGCACGGATATCTCGATCAATATCGACCTGACAAAATCGCTTAAGGGACGTGCGACTGTAGGCTCCGAAGGTCAGAGCAGCATCGGTCTTTTCTTTGAGCGTGATTACTGATCGCAGTCAGGTCGCAGGGTCCGGCGCAGGGGCGAAAGCCCCGAAGCGGCCGCGTTCAAACAGCAGCCCCGGTCCGGTATCGGCCGCCTGACGCACGTGACACACACGGCCCAGTATCACCGAATGATCGCCGGCGGGGTGCACGGCATGGGTCTGACAATGAAATTCCGCCAGACAGCCCGCCAGTGTCGGCGAACCGCCCGGTCCCTGCACCCAGTCGAAGATCTCAAATCCCTCGCCGTTGGTGGCAAAATGCGTCGCCAGATCAAGCTGTTCTGCGCGCAGCACATGAATACAGAAATCCTGAGCATTCGCAAAGGCATCGTGACGCCGGGAACTGACCGCCGGCGACCACAGTACGAGCGGCGGATCAAGTGATACCGAGGAAAAGGAGTTGGCCGTCATCCCGATCGGCCCGCGTTCAGTCATAACCGTTACAACGGTGACGCCGGTGCCAAAGCAGCCGAAGGCCCGCCGCAGATCCCGGGTGCGGTCCGGAGAAGGCGCGAAATCAGGCGCGGGACGGGTCACGTTGTGGGCCCTTTGAGTGTGCGCTGCGCCATAATCTGCCGTCCTGTCTTCTGTTCACTGAATGCCAGATAAAACCCGCGTCGCGCGCGGCAAGCCTGCAGATCAGATCCGGTGATACAAAGCCACACCGGCGGCCGTCGTCGGGCCGCCGGATGGTACTGTGCATCACACGGGTCAGCTTTTGTTCATACGGTTTTCGATCAGGTCGTCAACAACCGAAGGATCCGCAAGGGTCGAAGTATCTCCCAGCGCCCCGAAATCGTTCTCGGCAATCTTGCGCAGGATACGGCGCATGATTTTGCCGGACCGCGTTTTTGGCAGGCCTGGCGCCCACTGGATGAGGTCAGGCGATGCAATCGGGCCGATCTCGCTGCGCACCCACGCCCGCAGCTCTTTGCGCAGTTCCTCGGAGGGCTCTTCGCCCCCCATCAGGGTGACATAGCAGTAGATACCCTGGCCTTTGATATCGTGCGGGTATCCCACCACGGCGGCTTCGGCGACTTTGCCGTGCGCCACAAGCGCGCTTTCCACCTCGGCGGTGCCCATGCGGTGGCCCGAGACATTGATCACATCATCGACCCGCCCGGTGATCCAGTAATCTCCGTCGGCATCACGTTTGCAGCCGTCGCCGGTAAAATAATAGCCCTTATAGTCGCTGAAATAGGTCTGCTCAAAGCGTTCATGATCGCCCCAGACCGTACGCATCTGCCCGGGCCAGCTTTTGGCGATGCACAGCACCCCCTCGACATCGTTGCCTTCGATGATCTCGCCGGTTGTCGGCTCCAGAACCACGGGCTCAATGCCGAAAAACGGCTTCATTGCAGAGCCCGGCTTCATCGCATGAGCGCCGGGCAGGGGGGTCATCAGGTGACCACCCGTCTCGGTCTGCCACCAGGTGTCGACGATCGGGCATTTGCCCTTGCCGATCACGTCGTTGTACCAGTTCCACGCTTCGGGGTTGATCGGCTCACCCACCGTACCCAGAAGGCGCAGGGACGACAGATCGCAGCCCTCTACAAAGGAATTGCCCTTGCCCATCAGCGCCCGGATGGCGGTGGGCGCGGTGTAAAACTGAGTGACCTGGTGTTTGTCACAGACCTGCCAGAAACGGCTGGCATCGGGATATGTCGGCACCCCTTCGAACATCACTGTGGTCGCGCCATTGGCCAGCGGGCCATAGACGATGTAGCTGTGGCCGGTGACCCAGCCCACATCCGCCGTGCACCAGAAGACATCGCCGTCGTGATAATCGAAGGTGATCTCATGGGTCATCGCCGCATAAACGATATAACCACCGGTGGTATGCACCACACCTTTGGGCTGCCCGGTGGAGCCTGAGGTATAGAGAATGAAAAGCGGATCCTCGGCGTTCATCTCTTCGGGCGGGCAGTCGGCGGAGGCCCCGGCCGCGAGCGCGTTGTAGTCATAATCGCGTCCTTCGGTCCAGGTCGTCTGACCGCCGGTGCGTTTGACCACAAGGCATTTCACCTTGTCCGAACAATGCAGCAGCGCCTGGTCCGCGTTGGTCTTGAGCGGGGTATTGCGACCGCCGCGCGGGGCTTCATCGGCGGTGATCACGACCTTCGCCTCTGAGCCGTTGACCCGGGCCGACAGGGCATCGGGCGAGAAGCCCGCAAAAACAATCGAATGGATCGCCCCGATGCGCGCGCAGGCCAGCATGGCATAGGCGGCCTCCGGGATCATCGGCATATAGATGATGACCCGGTCGCCTTTGCCGACGCCGAGATCCCTGAGCACGTTCGCCATTTTGCAGACCGACGTGTGCAGATCCTTATAGGTGATGTGCAGCGCCTCTTCATCCGGGCTGTCCGGCTCCCAGATAATCGCCGTCTGATCGCCGCGGGTCTCCACATGGCGGTCAATACAGTTCGCCGCCACATTCAGCGTGCCGTCGGAAAACCAGTTGATCGACACATTGCCGGGCGAGAAATCCACGTCTTTGACCGTGCTGAACGGTTTGATCCAGTCGATGCGCCCGGCCTCATCGCGCCAGAATGTCTCCGGATCGCTGATCGAGGCGGCATACATCTCTTCGTATTTCGCGGCATCAATATGTGCGCGTGCGACGGTTTCCTCAGACGGGGGGTAGGTTTTGCTGGCTGGCACGTTCCCGGACATGGTTTTCTCTCTCCCTTTCTTTATTTGCTACCTTTGCGCTGACGGTTGCCGGCTCATGCGGCGGCCCGGCGCATTTTCAGGTTGCTGTTCTCAACAGGATCATAGCCGGATCGGAAAAGAAGGGAATAACCCACGGGAATATAGGGCTTTCTCTGTAAAGATTTTTCCGCTGCACCTGCAAGGTCCTGTAAACGCCTGCTAAGTAACCAGGATCAATGAGTTTTTGCACCCCTCCTCGCGTGCAAGGAGGGCCTCGCGCGCATACCTGGCCTGTCTGATGCTGCTCTGCAGCGCGAAGGTCTCTGCCTGACGCAGGGGCCGGGCCGTTGCGGTACCGCGGCGCGCACATGGCAGCGCCCGTGTTTTGGGGTTGGCAGGCCGGGGTCGCGCGGGTAGTTTCCGGTCCAGGCATGCCCGGTCCGAGGCGTGCATAAAGGGAGAAAAATTATGAATAAACTGCTTAGCGCTGCAGCGGTCAGCGCCATCAGCTTTGCATTTGTGTCTGAAGCGGCTGCCACCGAATGGAACGTCTCGGTCTGGGGTAAACGCCGGGCGTTCACTGAACACGTCGAGAAACTGGCCGAACTGGTAGCCGAAAAGACCGGTGGCGAATTCACCATGAACGTCAGCTATGGCGGGCTCAGCAAGAACCGCGAAAACCTCGACGGGATCTCAATCGGCGCCTTTGAGATGGCGCAGTTCTGCGCGGGCTATCACCCGGATAAAAACCGCGTTGTGACGGTGCTTGAACTGCCGTTCCTCGGCGTTGAGAATCTCGAGCAGGAAGTTGCCGTGGCCCGTGCGGTCTATGCGCATCCTGCCGCCACTGAAGAAATGGCCCAGTGGAACGCGAAGCTGCTGATGACCTCACCGATGCCCCAGTACAATCTCGTCGGCACCGGCGAGCCCCGCGATGAACTTTCCGAGTTCGAAGGCATGAGGGTGCGCGCCACAGGTGGTCTCGGCGAAGCTTTCAAGACTGTGGGCGCCGTGCCCACCTCCGTAACAGCCACAGAAGCCTATCAGGCGATGGAAGGCGGCGTGGTCGATACGGTCGCATTCGCGCAGCACGCGCACCTGAGCTTCGGCACAATCAACCAGGCGGACTGGTGGACGGCGAACCTTAACCCCGGCACCGTGAACTGCCCGGTTGTGGTGAACATTGACGCCTACGAGTCGCTGTCCGACGCGCACCGCGAAGCTCTCGACAGCTCCATCCCCGAGGCGATCGATCACTACCTGACCAACTATGCCGAACTGCTCGAGCGCTGGGATTCGGTGCTGGAAGAGAAGGGCGTGCAGAAGATCGAGATTGCCCCCGAGGTTATCTCTGAATTTCAGGCCATTGCCGGCAAACCAAACCACGATGCCTGGATCGCCGAAATGGAAGGCCAGGGCCTGCCCGGTCAGGAGCTTTACGATCTTGTGGTAAAAACGCTCGCTGAAGCCAAAGGCGGCAGCTGATAATTCCGGGCCGTCGCGTCACCGCGGCGGCCCGTTTCAAAAAAAAACGGGGGGCAGGGCTATGGCAGGATCAGCTGCAGTGCTCGAAGACTCCAGCCTGCTCAGCCGGCTGGACCGCGCACTTTTACCTGTTGAGCGCTTTTGCGCGCTTCTCAGCGGCATCGCGATATTCTCACTGATGTTTCTGGCCGCCTGGTCCGTGACGGGGCGCAAGTTCTTTGCCTCACCGATGGCGGGCTATGTCGATTACATCGAAGCGGCCATGCCGATCATCGCCATCATGGGGGTCTCCTATGTGCAGCGTGACGGCACCCATGTGCGCATGGATATGCTGGTTTCCGCCCTGAAAGGACGCACTCTGTGGTTTTTCGAGCTGGTCTCCGTACTGCTCATCCTGGTGCTGATCGTGGCGCTGACCTGGGGCGCATGGGAGCATTTCGCACGCTCGTTTGACTGCGCGCGACCGCTCTGCAGCCGCGACAGCTCCATTGATGTGGGCATTCCGATCTGGCCTTCGAAACTGGTTGTGCCGGTTGCCTTCGGCGTGCTGGTGCTGCGGCTCCTGCTACAGGCCTGGGGGTATGGGCGGGCGCTCATCCTCGGTCTCGAAAATCCTGTGGCCGTCCCTCTGGCGCTCACCGTGGCCGAACAGGCCCGCATTGAAGCCGAAGCACTGGAAGGGTCTGACTGATGGAGCCTATTGAAATCGGCCTCTGGGTCAGTGGCGGCCTGCTGGTGTTTGTCGTGCTGGGTATGCGCGTGGCTTTTGCTGCGGCCCTTGCGGGGTTTGTCGGTCTTGTCTGGCTGCGCTGGAACGGGTTCGATTACGACCCGGAACGCTTCTGGAAGGCCCTGGAGATCAGCGTCAAAATCGCGGGCCTCACACCGCATTCCAAAGTTTCAGCGCAGGTGCTGAGCCTGATCCCTGTCTTCATCATGATCGGCTATCTGGCCTATCACGCGCAACTGACGACGGCGCTCTTTACGGCAGCTAAACGCTGGATTGCCTGGGTGCCCGGCGGGCTCGCCGTCTCGACGGTATTTGCCACCGCAGGGTTTGCCGCTGTCTCCGGAGCGTCGGTTGCCACGGCGGCTGTCTTTGCGCGCATTGCCATCCCCGAGATGCTCAAGATCGGGTATAATAAGAAGTTCGCTGCCGGTGTCGTCGCTGCGGGGGGCACACTGGCCTCGCTGATCCCGCCCTCAGCAATTCTCGTGATCTATGCGATCATCGTGGAACAGGATGTGGGCAAACTGCTGCTTGCGGGCTTTCTGCCCGGTATGTTTTCGGCGATGGTCTATGCCCTGCTGATCATTGGCATTGCGGTTGTCTTCAAATCGGTCGGCCCGCCGGTGGGCGGCTTTACCTGGCGCGAACGCTTTGCCTCGCTGCCGCCCGCGCTGCCCATCCTCGCGGTCGTCGTGATCATCATTTTCTTTGTCTATAACCCTTTCGGCGATGCCTGGGGTACGCCCACCGAGGGCGGCGCCATCGGTGCCTTTATCATCTTTCTGATGGCCCTCTATCGTGGAATGCGCTGGAAACAGCTCAAAAGCGCACTCCTTGATACCGCTAAACTCACCGTGATGATCTTCTCGATCATCTGGGGTGTGCTCATCTACGTGCGCTTTCTGGGCTTTGCGGAACTGCCCGAAGCCTTTGCAGACTGGATCACGGGGCTGGAGATGTCACCGATGCTGATACTCATCTGCATTCTGCTGGCCTATGCGGTGCTGGGCATGTTTATGGATGCCATCGGTATGCTGCTGCTGACGCTGCCGGTGGTCTATCCGGCTGTAATGGCGCTTAACGGCGGTGAGTTCGTCAGTGCTGCGGACAGCGCGTTTGGCATGTCCGGTCCGATGTGCGCGATCTGGTTCGGCATTCTGGTGGTGAAAATGGCCGAGTTTTGTCTGATTACACCGCCCATCGGCCTGAACTGTTTCGTGGTCGCCGGCGTGCGCGACGATCTGACCGTGCAGGATGTCTTCAAGGGCGTCACACCCTTCTTTATCGCCGATGGTGTGACGATTGCCTTGCTGGTTGCCTTTCCGGGGATCGTGCTCTTCCTGCCCTCTCTCGCGGGATGAGCACAGGTGCCCGGGGTGTATTTCCCCGCAGAGGTTCGTGTCACGTAACGTCGAACCCGGGCGGCAATCCCCTGGCGAAGCCGCTCAGAACGAACCGGCATCGGGAGTGTTGCCGCGCGGCTGATGCGCCACCTGAAAAGGTGCGATGAACTGCTGTCCCTGCTGCGATCCCGACCGGATGGCTGTCCCTGAAACGATCGTATGAGGTTGTGCAAATCGCTGTTCTGGACCGGATCGGAACGAACTTTCATCTGAATGCCCGATGCAGAAGCGTTCTGGAAATCCTGGCTCGGCAGTTTCCGGCTGGAAAGCACGCGGAGCGGTGCGCGCGCTTTCAGACACTTACTGATCCACTCTGTCCCCGTCGAGGAGGGATCCGGTTCCGGTGTCTGATGCTGACCTGCTGCGGGACGACCGCATTGTCCGGGCTCCGGTGACTTATTGCGGCCTGATATCCCGGGGGGCAGATGCTCTGTGACCCGATGCAAACTGCGGCAAGGCCAGGTTACGGTGGCGGAACTGAGACGATTCCATGGGGTCAGGCAGGCAATCCGAAATTGGGTGCGAAGAAATACCCGGGCCCTTCCGTCCATCAGATCCGGACCCGGTGTCCTCCGGCGGCAAACCTGATTATGGCCGCGCCGTCACTTGCGCTCAGGCGCCGTAAACAGGAACGTCGGTGATTGTCACAGCAGAGGGCTGTGAACGAAGACCACCTCAGAGCCGTCTGAAGGGTCAGGGAAAATGGATCAGAGCAACGTGCCGGATATTCGGTGCCACCGATGATGGTTCGGGCAGTTTCAGTTTTCAAATCAATACCACGCGCGGCATCGTGTGCACCATGCCTGCCAGTTTGGCGAGGGTCAGGGTTGGCACTCAGGACAGCAGCATTCGGCATGCTGTAGCCGACTTCGAATATGCCAGAGACAGTGTTTGGTCTCAGTTTGTAGTGCCGAAGTCCTTGGTGTCCGAGGGGCTTTGTAACCGGTGTGAGTGTGATGGATCAGCTGTTCGTTTCGGTGGAAGGGCGGGGCGAAACTAACGCCAGATCAAAGGGTCAGGCGGCGCACCCGTGCAATCTGTGTGCAATTGCTGCAAATGCCCGGCTGTTCGGACCACGCGGGTGTACAGGCTCAGGCGTCTGCTGGCGTTTCGCTCATCTTTCCCAGCGGTTTTTGCCGTGGTGCGCATCCACTGTCTTGCATGCTTCCACAAACCCGCGATTCGTGGCCGTAAACGCGCGAGCATGGCCAAAGACGCTCCCTGGCGGCATTGCAGGTTTCCACGCTTCAGACCGGCCCGCAGCCGCAATCA
>NZ_JAHEHZ010000015.1:0-20471 GCF_024639605.1 Roseobacter sp.
TGCAGGCGGATCACATGCTGGTAGCCGTCATCGGTTTTTTCTGCAACCAGGGTGGATGATCTTTCGCCGGCAAGCAGGAATACCGGGTCGTCCCCGTTCTCCGCATCCGGAAAGTATACCCGCGTCATAAGTGCGATATTGATGCCCCGCGCGGCGATCCAGACAAACACATGCGGGGCCTGTCCATTGCCACCGCCGGGTTTGAGCGTTTCAAAGACGGCGCCGCCGGAGCCTGAACCTGTGGGCTGGCGGCCCCAGTGACTGAACCCGTCTGTCGGCCCGAAACTGCCGTCCGGGCCCGGTTGCCAGATCTCGATCATTGCATCCGTCACCGGATCGCCGGCACCGTCGGTCAGATGGAGTGTCAGGGTCATCCTCTCTCCCGCGGGGTCGCCGGTTATCATCTGCGCACCGGGGTCTTTGCCGCCGTACATGCCCTCCAGCCCGGCTGTGGATGGCATACAGCCGATGTGCACATACGGGCCTGCGGTCTGGGACGGGGATTCTTCGTAATCAGCCATTCAAAGCCCCTCCGCGCGGTTTTCAAACATCGTCTGCCGGCGGCCGCGCAGGACAATATCAAAACGGTAGGCTCTGATATCCATCGCCACTGTCCGGGCCATATCCAGCCGTGCGACGAGCGTGTCGATTGCTGCAGGATCGGGGATCGCCTGCACAATCGGGCAAAGGGCGATATGCGGATCACCCTCGAAATACATCTGCGTGATCAGCCGTTGGGCAAAACCATCGCCGAACACCGAGAAATGAATATGCGCCGGGCGCCAGTCGTTACCGCCGTTTGGCCAGGGGTAGGGGCCAGGCTGTACCGTCCGGAAGCTGTAGCTGCCGTCTTCGCCGGAAATGCAACGACCACAGCCGCCGAAATCAGGATCGAGCGGAGCAAGATAGCCGTCTTTTTTGTGCCGGTACCGCCCGCCGGCATTGGCCTGCCAGACTTCGATCAGTTTTCCCGGCAGCGGGCGGCCATCGGCATCTGTAAGCTTGCCATGCACGATGATACGCGGCCCGATCGCGCTTTTGCCCGGACGCGCATAGTTCCGGATCATATCGTGATCGAGCGCGCCAGTTGGCGTGTGGCCAAAGGCAGGACCGGTCATTTCGGTCATTGTGGGCGCGTGGTGCAGGCGCGCGTGGTGCGGGGCACGCAGGACCGAGCTGCGGTAGGCAGGCGCAAGAAGAGGCGGGTGACGGTCAAGGTTGCGCGGTGCGATAGGTCTGGTCATATCTGTTTCTTCATTTCGGGCCCCGGTCTGTGAAGTTCCGCAGTGCGCGGAGGTCGGAACTGGCCCGGGCAGGTGTGTCCGTTACATGCCGGACGCGCGTGTACGCACCCGACCGGCACGACCAGCATAAGCATCAGATCAGCCTGGTGCGAGAGGCTTATGATTCTGCCCTTTCCGTAAAGGACAATGCGTCGTCCGGCCCTGTCCTTTTAACTGCAGGGCTTTCATTCGAGCGGCAGGCCGACGTAATTCTCTGCAATTGAGCGCGCGGCGGCTTCAGATCCGGTGATGTAGTCAAACTCGGCGCGCTGCATGCGCTGCTCAAACGGGGAGTTTTCCGGAAACTGGTGCATCAGTGTCGACAACTGCCAGGAGAATCGTTCCACTTTCCACACACGGCTCAGGACGGCCTGTGAATACGTATCGATGTAGTGATCGTTGTGGTCGAGGTAATGCGCGATCAGAGCACGTGAAAGCAGCCTGACATCCGCCACCGCGAGGTTGAGCCCCTTGGCACCGGTCGGCGGCACGATATGAGCTGCGTCCCCTGCCAGAAACAGGTTGCCGTACCGCATCGGCTCGGCCACAAAAGACCGCAGTGGTGCAATCGATTTTTCGAATGAAGCCCCGGTCTGCAGCGATGCTGCCGTATCAGAACCAAGGCGCAGCGAAAGCTCCTCCCAGAAGCGTTCATCGGGCCAGTCGGCGATGTTCTCCTGCATGCCGCATTGCAGATAATACCGGCTGCGCGTCTGTGACCGCATGGAGGCCAGAGCAAAGCCGCGCGCGTGGTTTGCATAGATCAGTTCGTGGCTCACGGGGGGCCGTTCGACCATGATGCCGAGCCAGCCAAAGGGATAGACCCGCTCAAAAGTGCGCAAAACTTCCGGCGGTATGGCCTGGCGGGACGGGCCGTGAAAGCCATCGCAGCCGGCGATGAAATCAGCCTCGACTGCAATCTGGCGGCCCTTGTGAGTGAAATGAACGCTGGGGCGTGTGTCTTTAAGCCCTTCGGGCCGGGTGTCACTGGCCCCGAGAAAGAACTGTTGAGCCTGTGCAAAGCGGCGCTCAAAGAGGTCTTTGGTCACTTCTGTCTGTCCGTAGACGGTCACGGATTTTCCGGTCAGCCCCCTGAGATCGATCCGGTGCCTGTCACCGTCAAAGCACAGATCAAACCCGTGATGGATAAGCCCCTCGCGGTGCAGCCTGTCGCCTACGCCGGCCTCGCTCAGCGCGTCCACCGTGCCCTGTTCCAGAACGCCGGCACGTATCCGCCCTTCGATGTATGCGCGGTCTTTGCGGTCGATCACCACCGTCTCAATGCCCGCACCGGCCAGAAGCTGCGACAGCAGCAGTCCCGCGGGCCCTGCGCCGATGACGGCGACCTGCGTTCTGAGAGTGCGTGTCACAAAACGCCGCCGGGGTCGTGCATGTCAGAAGCTCCTAGTCTCGGGCACTATACTAGCCCGCGCGGGGCTGCGCGCAAGCCGCCTGCGCCGGGGTATGCGCGCTTCTCTTTGGTTTGTCAGGCCAGTCCGAGAATGTCGCGCGCCTGCGCAGGGGTCGCGACCGGGCGTTCGTGCTGAGCGCAGAGATCGGCAACCCGCCTGACCAGAGCAGCATTGGATGGCGCGAGCCTCTCACGGTCAAGCCGGACGTTATCCTCCAGCCCGGTGCGCGCGTGCCCGCCGGCGGCCACAGACCATTCGTTCAGGACAATCTGCGCAGGTCCGATCCCGGCTGCGCACCATGGCGCTGACTGTCCAAAGAGCCGGCCCACGGTTCTCACATAGTAGTCAAACACATCGCGGTCCGCAGGCATCGCGTTTTTCACCCCCATCACAAACTGCACATAGGGCGTGTCGCTGATCTGACCGGACGCATGCATCGCGGCGGCCTTGAGGATGTGCGACAGATCGAAGGCCTCGATCTCGGGCTTCACACCGTGGGTTTGCATCTCAGCTGCCAGCCAGTCCACGAGATCCGGCGGGTTTTCGTAAACGCGGGTCGGGAAATTGTTGGACCCGACGGAGAGCGACGCCATATCCGGCCTGAGCGGCAGCATGCCGCCGCGGCTCTTCCCGGCCCCCGAACGCCCCCCGGTTGAGTACTGGATGATCATGCCGGGGCAGTGTTTCTCCAACCCCTCTTTCAGTGCGGCGAACCTGTCAGGATCGCTTGAGGGGCTTTCATCCTCATTACGCACATGGGCGTGCACGATTGCGGCCCCCGCTTCGAAGGCTTCGTGAGTGCTCTCTACCTGCTAAGGCACTGTGATCGGCACCGCCGGATTGTTGGCCTTGCGCGGCAGGCTGCCGGTGATCGCCACGCAGATGATGCAGGGCGGGGTCATGCCGCCGGAGCCAGAACGAAATCATGCACCACTTCGAAATAGGGGCAGTCAAATCCGGCGGCTTTGATCCGGGCCGCGTCTTCGACTTTTTCGAAAGTGGCAAGCAGGCTTTCCTTTACACCAAAAACCGCGTCCGAACGGATGTAGGGATCGTCCGGGTCAAAGATATGGGTGATCAGCGTCTCGAACCCGTCTGCTTCGAGGATGTAATGCAGATGCGCCGGCCGGTAGGGATGGCGGCCGAGTTTTTTCAGCATGCGACCGACCGGGCCGTCATCCGGGATCGGGTAAAATTTTGGTTTCACGCCCCTGAAGTGATACGTACCATCCGCTCCCGTACGGAAAACGCCGCGCAGGTTGAAGTCAGGTTGCAGACCTTTTTGCTGCACATCATAAAACCCTTCGTCATTGGCCTGCCAGACATCGATCTTTGCACCGGATACCGGTTGGCCTTCGGTGCCAAGGATCCGGCCTTTGACCAGCATCGGTTCGCCTTTCTGATCCAGACAGATGTCTGAGCCCATCGGCAGTTCCGGCGCATCCGGCACATGGAAGGGCCCCAGCACAGTGGATTCAGACGCGCCTGAGGGTTTGCGGTTGTTGATCGCATCGACCAGCATCGACACGCCGAGACTGTCCGAGAGCAATATATATTCCTGACGCCAGTCGTTACACATGTGGCCGACTTCGGTGAGGAATCTGATCGCCTCGAACCACTCCTCCTGCGTGGGTTCGATCTCTTTCACAGCGGCGTGCAGGTGCTTTGTCACCACCGCCATCACTTCGGCCAGCCGCGCGTCGGTGGCTTTGGCATTTCGGCTGATGACGACTTCAGCGGAGTTCTCTTCGGTGAAATACCCTTGTTCAGCAGTGCTCATTATCGCCTCCTATTTCGCCAGCACAGCGGACAGTACCCGCGTGAGTTCTGCTTCCGGATCTGCCGCCAGCACATCATGTCGCCAGCAGACATGCTGGTCAGGCCTGGTCAGCACACAGCCTGCGCCGCCTACCTCGCGCGCGCGTGCCCAGTCACCGGTGTGATCAACGTATTCCTGACGCGGACCGATCACATGCGCCTCAATTTTGATGCCCAGCTTATCGCTGACTTTTGCTGCGGCATCCGCCCAGGCGCGGCCTCCCAGACCGGTAAAGAGCGTAAAGACACCACCACCCGCAAGATCCAGCGTCGAGTGTTTTTTGCCGCTGTGATCAAAGAGCCAGACATGCGGGATACGTGCGCCGGGCCATGTGGTGGGCTGATAATGCAGGTCCGCGTCCAGCGCGAAGTCAGGCTCAACCTGACCATCCGTGACGGCGGCAGTTGATTTATATCGCTGGTTCATCTCGACGCCGTGCGCGTCGAACTCGTATTTTTTGAATGCAATCGCTTCGCGGATTGCTTCGCGCTGGCGCTCGGCGGCGGGCGTGCTGTCGCAACGACCTTCGAGGTTTTTCTGCATGGTCTCGGGATCGTTGCTTTCGGTGAGGCCAAGGGCCTCAAAGATCGGACCGAACTCGCCGATGGACTGGTTGGCACGGGTTACGATCTGTTTTGCGACTGGGGCGCGCTCAATTGTATATGTATCAAGCAGCGCCTCACCGGCCTGGCCTTTCAGCACAGCGGCGAGTTTCCAGGCGAGGTTAAACGCGTCCTGGATGGAGGTGTTAGAACCCAGACCATTCGACGGCGGATGGCGGTGGATAGCGTCGCCCATGCAGAACACGCGGTCTTTCTGCAGATGCGTGGCGTAGTAATTGTTGACCGTCCAGGTGGACCAGCTGGTGATATCGACCTCGAGATCCTGATCCCCCACCAGATCGCGCACGACCTTTGTGGCAAATGCATCGTCCACTTCGGGCGGCGGCTGGTTGATGTCATAGCCCCAGACGATCAGCCATTCGTTCCAGGGGCGCACCATGCGCACCAGACCCATGCCGATCCCGCCTACATCCGCGCCCGGCTGCACAACCCAGTAAAGCACGGAGGGCCGGTGAGCGACATACTTCGTAAGATCCGCTTTGAAGAGGATGTTCATCGAGCCCCCGACGCCCATCTGCCCCTCAAAAGGCAGGCCGATCTGATCGGCCACCAGTGAATTGCCGCCGTCCGCACCGATCAGGTATCTTGAACGGATGGATACTTCTTTGCCGGTCAGCCGGTCGAGGCAGGTGGTTGTCACCCCGTCCGCGTCCTGCACATGGCTCAGGTATTCGGTGCTCATTCTCGCCTGCGTCCCGCGCTGGCAGGCGGTCTTGAAAAGCAGCGGCTCCATGAAGGTCTGCGGCAGATCGTTCATAAAGGTGGGGCTGCTCAGCAGGTGCTCGGCCCTGGAGAGCGGATGCGTTCCCCAGCTTTTCATTCTGCCGATCTCTTCGCCTGCGAGGCTTTCGCAGAAAACGTTCTCGCCCATAATGTCCTGCTCCGCGGCGAACAAATAGGCCTCGTCCTCTACATCGCGCCCGAGATCGCGCAGCACTTCCATCGTTCGCTGGTTGGTGATGTGTGCGCGCGGCGTATTGGCAAGCCAGCGATAGCGGTTGATCACCATGTTTTCGATGCCATAGGTGGACAGCAAGGCCGCTGATGATGACCCTGCCGGGCCCGTGCCGATGATCAGAACGTCTGTGGTGATGTCAGTCATTTATTCTCTCCCTGCCGTGTCCCTCAGGACTGCGGTTCCCAAAGTCTTGTGTCGAAGTCAGTCTCACTGGCCTGGTCGTCCGGATAGTCCGCGTGATCCATACCGCGCAAAGCGGGTAGTTTTCCTGCCCTGGCAGCGGCGGTAAACCCTGCCGCGTCTTGTGTGAGGAAAAACCGGTTCACGGAGTTTCCCTTTGTTCTGTCGTGCCGCCGGAAAGGCGGCGGCGGATCGGGAAAAGGTGCAGACCCGTGCGTGCGGACAGGAGGCCCCAAAGGCCACGCGGTGCCACAAGCATGATGATGATGGCGAGCACGCCAAGGGTCATCAGATACCAGCTGCCGAAATCGGCAAGCAGCGATTGCAGGGCGAAAAAGACGAGCACGCCGACGATCGGGCCTTCGATCGTGCCAATGCCACCAATGACGACGATAAAAATAACATAGGCGGTCCAGTCAGTGACGCTGAAGGCTGCATCCGGGCTGATCCGGGCTTTCTGCAGGTAAATGAGCCCGCCCGCGAGGCCGGTGCCGAAGGCGGACGTCAGAAAGACAATCCACTTCATGCGGCCGGCATCGACGCCAACGGATTTCGCGGCTTCGACGTTATCGCGCACTGCCGCCAGCGCGAGACCACGGCGGGTCCGCAGGAGCCAGTAGATGCCGCCGATGGTCGCCAGCGCAAGAGCGAGAGCCAGCCAGTAGGCCAGGATGTCGCGGGCTGCCGCCGTGCGGACGCCGAGGGCGGTTTCGATGGCCCCGACAAACCACATATCACCTGTGGCGTCACGCGGCAGAGAGGTGCCGGTGCCGCCGCCGAGTGTCTTCCATTGCGAGACCAGCAGGCGCACAACCTCGGCGATGACCCATGTCCCGATCGCGAAATAGGCGCCGTTGAGGCGGAAAGCGAAAAAGGCGGTCGGCACGGCGATAACGAGTGCTGCGATGCCACAGAACAGGATGGCGGGCACCGGATCCACGCCCCAGAGGATGACGGTGCCGAAGAGCGCATAAGCGCCGGCCCCTACAAAGGCCTGCTGGCCGATGCTCACAAGACCGCCGTAACCGGCCAGCAGGTTCCAGAACTGGGCCAGTACCAGCATCGTGAGGATGAAGAACATATCCCGGATCGTGCTGCGCCCGGCGATGAAGGGCAGCGCGATCAGCACAAGGATCAGTACGGCACCGGCAATGGCGGCGATACGCGAGGCGGGGGTTTGAGTAGATACAGAATAAGCCATCAGTCATGCGCTCTTGGAAAGAGGCCCCGGGGCCGGACCAGCAGCACCAGCAGGAAGGCGATGTGGCCCGACAGGATCTGCCATTCAGGATTGATCGCGGCACCGAGCGTTTGTGCGACACCGATGATGATGCCGCCCGCGAGGGTGCCCCAGAGCGAGCCCAGCCCGCCGATGATCACCGCCTCAAAGGCATAGATCAGACGCGCCGGGCCGATGTTGGGGTCGAAGTTCGCACGCAGCCCGAGGTACAGAGCGGCGATGGTCACGATCACCAGTGCAATGCCCGTGGCGGTGGCGAAGATGTTGGCCGGTTTGATGCCCATAAGGCCCGCGGTGACCGGGTCGTCGGAGGTGGCCCGGAAAGCGCGGCCCAGTTCGGTGCGGTAAAAGAGCTGGTTGAGCCCCAGGATAACCGCGACGGCGGAGGCGAAGGTCAGAAGCGGCATGACCCCAAGCGAGATCGGCCCCATCTGTAACGAGGCTGTGGTAAGCGCATCGGTTGGCAACCGCTGGCTGTCGGCCGAAAAGGTTTCGAGCAGCGCGTTCTGCAAGGCGATTGATAACCCGAAAGTCACCAGCAGCGGCGGCAGGATATCGTCGCCCAGTGTCCGGTTGAGCAGGAATTTCTGCAGCGCCCACCCCAGCAGGAACATCACCGGCATGGCAATCAGGGCTGCGAGAAAAGGCGAAAGCCCCAGCAGCGTAACCAGCAGCAGGATCAGATAGGCGCCCATCACAATGAGATCGCCATGCGCGAGGTTCACCAGTCGCATAATCCCGAAGACAAGGCTCAGACCGGCGGCAAAGAGCGCATAAAGACCGCCCAGCAGGATGCCCTGAAGAATTGTGTCGACCCAGATCATTGATGTGCTCCGAAATAGGCGTTGTGGATGGCCTCGCGGCTGAGACTATCGGGCGTGCCGGAAAGCGTGACGCGGCCCTCCATCATGCAATAGACGCGGTCGGCCACAGCGAGCGCCTGGGCTATGTCCTGCTCCACCACGATGATGCTGGCGCCGGCGGCCTTGATGGCCGGCACGGCTTTGTAGATGTCTTTGATCACGACAGGGGCGAGACCAAGGCTGATCTCGTCGCACAAAAGCACACGCGGGTTGCTCATCAGCGCGCGCCCGATGGCGACCATTTGCTGCTGTCCGCCCGAGAGCGCGGTGCCCGGGTTGTGGCGGCGCTCGCGCAGGATCGGGAAAAGGTCACAGACCGTCTCCAGCGTCCAGTGACCGGATTGTTTGCGACCATAGGTGCCGATCAGCAGGTTCTCTTCAACCGACAGGGACGGAAAGAGCTTGCGCCCCTCGGGCACCATTGCCACACCCAGCGCCATTATCTCATCGGCCGGCAGCGCGCCGATCTCTGCGCCGTCAAAGCGTACGGCATCCGCCTGATTGCGCAGCACGCCGGCAATGGACCGCATGAGTGTTGTTTTGCCGGCCCCGTTCGCACCGATGATGGCAATGGTCTCGGCTTCACCCAGATCGATATCGACACCGAAAAGCGCCTGGAAATCGCCATAGCGGGCCACAAGGTTTCGTGTGGTGAGCAGGGGCATCAGACTTCGATTCCCAGATAAATTTCCTGCACTTCTTTGCTGGCCATGATTTCCTCGGGATCACCCAGACCAATGACCCTGCCGAAATCGAGAACAAGCAGACGCTCGACCACCGAAGTCAGCGCGTGCAGCACATGTTCGATCCAGATGATCGTGACGCCCCGCGCATGGATGTCTCTGATCGTGCCAATCAGGGCCTGACATTCGCCTTCGGTAAGCCCGCCGGCGATCTCGTCAAGCAGCAGCAGTTTTGGCTGCGTGGCCATCGCACGGGCAAGCTCCAGGCGCTTGCGTTCCAGCAGCGACAGTTGCCCGGCAGGCGTATTCGCGCGACGGATCAGTTCGGTGCGCTCCAGCACATCAGCGCAGTCGGCAAGGACTGCTGCCTCACTGAGATTACGCCCGTGGGTCGCCGCGACCAGAAGGTTTTCATAGACGGTCAGTTTTTCGAAGGGCTGCGGGATCTGAAAGGACCGCCCGATGCCCGTCAGGCACCGCTCCATCGCGGACACTCTCGTCACGTCGCGGCCCTCGAAAGTAATGGTCCCCTGATCGGCGCGCAGGTTGCCGGTGATCAGGTTAAAGAGCGTGGATTTGCCCGCGCCGTTCGGCCCGATGATGCCCAGAGCCTCGCCCTGCGACACATCGAAACTCGCATCGTCGGTCACGATCAGCGCGCCGAAGCTCTTGCTGACATTCTGCAGGCTCAGGATGTTCATCGTGCTCTCCCCCGGGGCCCCGCCGCATCCGGCGGGGCTGGTTTCTCAGATCAGCTGATTTCTTCCATCGTGCCGCCGGTCGGGATGTCGGAGTGATCGGAATTGTCCACGATCACAAGGTCATAGCCGCCGCCGTTTTTCAGCCGCCACTGGCCTCCGACCAGCGGTGTTTTGGCGATATTGGTCGCGGCAAAGGGCGGCAGACCGGCACCGTCAAAGGCCAGGCGTCCAACGATGGACTGCAGTTGTGTCGCTGCGATGGCAGCGGCTACCTCATCAGGATCGCGGCTGTCTTCGACGCGGCCCATAACGTCTGCGGCCATCTCAAAGAGCGCGTGCACAAAGCCGATGGGCTGGGTCCACTGCCTGCCGGTTGCGGCAGTGTATCCTGCGGCGAGATCACCGGCCGACTGCCCCGTCAGCGAAGACGCAAAGGGATGTCTGGGCGACCACCAGACCTCGGAGCTGAGGTTGTGGCCCTGATCGCCCAAGGCCTCGACGGCCTGCGAAAAGAGGATGGCCTTGCCGATGCTGGCGGCTTTGGGCGTGAAGCCCTGTTGTTTTGCCTGGGTCCAGAAGGTCGTAAAATCCGGCGGAATCGGCACGGCGGTCACGATCTCGCAGTTCGCCGCCTTGAAGGCATTGATCTGCGCGCTGAAATCATCTGTCAGGTTCTGATAGCGGCCCGGGTCGGTGAGCCCGTAGCCCTGCGCGTCAAGCGGCTTCGGGAACCCCACGTTGGGGTCACCCCAGGCGTTGCCGTCCCCGTCATTTGGGAAAAGCCCGCCGACCTGTTTGTTGGTCTCAAGCTGGTTCCACATGGCGGTAAAGGTGCTGATCACATCCTCAAGACCCCAGAAGAAATGGAAGCTGTAATCAAATGGCCGCCAGGAGCCCGGGTCACCGGGGTTACCCTGCTGGCCGATAAACCAGGGCTGCCAGGGGGCCACGGTGGAAATCACAGGGATACCTTCGGCCTCGCAGGTCGTGGCGACAGGGTTTGTGGTCTCCGGCGTCGAGGCCACCAGCATCAGGTCGATTTCTTCGTCGATGATCAACTCGCCCGCAACCTCGGCAGCGCGGTTGGGGTTGGACTGGCTGTCTTTGACGATGACTTCGAAACTGCCACCCGCGTCAGAGCCAAGAAACCCGTCGATGATGAACTGATCGGCCTCGGAAAAGGCGGCCAGCGGGCCGGATTGCGGGCTGACATAACCGAGCCGGATTTTGGCGCCCTGCGCGATTGCAGGCGCGGCCAGTCCGCCTGCGGCGAGGGACAGGCCGGTGGCGGCAGTGGATCGCAGAAGTTTGCGGCGTGTAATCATGATGTCCTCCCTGACGTCATTTTTTTTTCTGTGTTTCGGATGCGGGCTATTCGATCGGCGGATCACCGGCCCATACGGCCTGCAACAACGCGCGGATGTCGCCACGGGTCACCGGCTGCGGGTTCGGATA
Source organism: Roseobacter sp. (assembly GCF_024639605.1). Taxonomy (GTDB): domain Bacteria; phylum Pseudomonadota; class Alphaproteobacteria; order Rhodobacterales; family Rhodobacteraceae; genus Roseobacter. Next base: position 11,218 of record NZ_JAHEHZ010000015.1, read on the forward strand.
GGGTTTCGTCGTCGCGAGTTCTGCCGCCTCGTCGAGGTCGCTCTCGTTGAGACCCAGATCACGCAGGGCGAGCGGGGCGTTCATACTGCGGGCAAAACGGTGCAGCGCCGTGCCTGCGTTGCTGCCGCCAAGCAGATCGCAAACGGGTTGCAGTTCGGCAGCTGCGGCGCGGGCGTTATAGGCAATCGCATGGGGCAGGATGACCGCATGAGTTTCCGCGTGCGGCAAATCAAATGAGCCGCCCAGTGTGTGGCAGAGCTTGTGATGCAGTGCCATACCGACGCGGCCCAGCACCGTGCCGCAGGCCCAGGCACCGCGCTGCGTGGCCTCGCGTGCCGCAAGATGGCCGGGGTTTTTCAGGACAGCAGGCAGGCCGCCGACCAGCGCCTCCAGCCCTTTGCGCGCGAGGGCATCGGTTTCTGGTGTGCGGTCTTTTGCATAGAGCGCCTCTGCGGCATGGGCCATGGCGTTGAGCGCAGAGGTGACGGTCATGGCGACCGGCAGGCTGACCACCAGCTCGGGGTCGTAAAGAATGACCTCCGGCAGCACTTTCGGATCGCTGAGCGTGGTTTTGATGCCGTTTTCGGTCTGGCCCAGTATCGGCGTTGCTTCGCTGCCGGCATAGGTTGTCGGGATGACGATCTGTGGCAGGTCGGTGTGCCATGCGATGGCCTTGCCGAGACCGGTGGTCGAGCCGCCCCCGATTGCGATCAGACAATCGGTATTTGTCTCACGTACGTGGTCGAGCGCCAGTTTCGTTATCTCAACCGGAGTGTGCATCGCTGCCTTGCAGAAGACGCCCGCAGCAAGAGATCCAAGCCTTCCGGCGATCTCGGATGCCGCGTCGCATTGCTGCGGCGTTGCGAGCACAAGAACACGCGACGCCCCGAGCCGGCGGACCTCGGATGCAACTGATTCACGCAGCCCGGGTCCGAAAAGAACGCGCACTTGCTGAGTTTCTGTCTGCGGGTTCAAGGCGCCGTTTCCTCCGTCGTCGGCTGATTGCTCCCTCCAGGTTAGCTGCGAAAATATTGGTGGTTGATCGAATCTAAGCCTTAAATCATACCATGATGTTATGAAAATAAATCCAAATCACCTGAACCTGCTTGCAGCGATCATCGATAATGGCGGTCTGGGGGAGGGCGCTGTTGCTCTTGGTAAATCACAGCCAAGCGTGTCGCGCACAGTTTCCATGCTGGAGGCGCGCATCGGAGCACGGCTGTTTGAGAAGGGCAGAAAGCCGGTTCGTCCGACCGAGCTTTGTCAGTCACTCGCCGCACAGGGACGGATCATCGCGCAGGCAACACAGACGGCTGAACAGACAACCGACCTTTACAAAGGCGGGCGGGCAGGATCAGCGCGCGTCGCAGGCACGCCGATTTTCATGGATGGGGTTATCTCAGGCATGATCGCGTCGTTCCAGCGGTCATTTCCCGATGTTTCCATCCATCAGACCTATGGCTACCTTGCTGATCTTCGTGAGCAACTGATCGCAGGGACGATTGATCTGGGGATTTGTCCGGTGCGCCAGGATCAGGTGCCCGACGCGCTGTCTTTCAAACCGCTGCTGCCAGGACGCAACGTACTCGCCTGCGCGCCGTCACACCCGCTGGCGCGTAAATCGGCTCTGACGCTGTCCGAGATTGCACCCTATCCCTGGATCGCGCCGCCGGCGGACAGTCCGCTTTATGAGGATCTGCGCGATGCGCTGAGCAGCATCGGCATCTCTGATTTCCGCGTAAGTTTCACCGGCGGCTCGCTGGCCTCGATCCTGAGTGTCCTGGCAGGATCACAGGCGCTGACCGTGCTGCCCTATTCGGTGGTGTTCATGCAGCGGCATATCAGAACCGTCACCTCGTTGCCTGTGCGGCTGGAACATCCTGATCGTCAGCTGGGCCTGTTGTGGCAGAGCGACAGAAAACATCTGCCCGCCATAGCCCGGTTCCGGAAATACATTGAGTCAGAGTTTGACGAGCTATCCCAGCAGATTAACGTGAGAGGTCGCGACAGTATCTGGCGGCGGTAAGACCGCGCCTTCCTACGTGCCGGTAATCAGCTTCTCGCCATCGAGAATAAAGGTGCGGTTCCGTCCGGCCTGTTTGGCGGCGTAAAGGGCGTCATCCGCTTCTTTCAGCGTCTGCGTCAGCGTTTTTCCGGTGCCGTCAAAATGCAGTCCGATCCCCATCGAAATCGAAATTGGCTTGTCGGGCGCCCGGACCTCTGACGCCACCTGGTGCATCCGCTGTGCAAAGCCCCGGACCGCCGCGAGCGACAACCCTTCGAGACAGAAACTGAATTCTTCGCCGCCATAACGTGCCAGCAGCTCGCCGGCCCGGCAGGCATGTCGCAGCCGGTGGGCCAGCTCGCGCAGGACATCGTCACCGGCATCGTGCCCGAAGGTATCATTGACCCGTTTGAAATGATCCACATCCGCGATGACCAGTGCCACGCTGGTGCCGTTTTGCGCGGAGAAGGTCAGTGACTCTCCGGCGCGTTTGAGAAACTCGCGCCGGTTGAACAGCCCTGTCAGCTCGTCGGTTGAGGCCAGTTTGCGCAGCCGGTTGGCGCGCTTCTCCAGCAACTCGTGCGAGCGCAGCAGTGCATCATGCAGTTTGTGGCGTTTTTCCGCCCGCAATATTGTCCAGCAAACACAGTCCTCGTCGCGGGGATGCATTCGCGCATTCACAACCACCGGTATGCGGTGGCGTTCCGGGGTCAGAATGGTCAGGACGGTCTCGTCACAGCGGCGCGTTTGCGCCAGTGCGGGGCGCAGGTATTCTGCGATCAGCAATCCGGAGGCGCGGGTGAACATGTCATCGATGTGGGTCTGAATTATCTGAGCCGCGTCAAATCCCAGGTCGGTGCCGACATAATGACTGGCAAACAATATCCGGCCGGCAGGGTCGGTGACAATGCACCCGACAGGAAAATCATCGGCGCCGAAGGGCGCAGGTGTCAGATCTCCTGCGATTGCACAAATCCGTTGATCAGGTCCGCCACCCGGGCCGGGCTTGCCATATGCATGCAGTGTCCGATGGTATCGAGCGTTTCCAGCCGGCTCTGAGGCATCTTTTTATGCATGTATGCGCCGACCCCGGGCGCTGCGAGATTGTCCTGAAGGCTTTGCAGCAACAGCGCGGGCACCGGACTTTGAGGCAGGATATTGCGGCAGTCAGACAGAAATGTCGCGCGCGCGAAAACCCGCGCCCTGCCCGGATCGGTCCCGGCGAAGCTGTCGCGTAACTCAGAGGTCAGCGCAGGGTCGTTCCCGGCACCCATAACAATCGGCGCAAGATAGGTGGCCCAGTCCGGGGCGTTGCGGTCGACAAGCTCAATCAGTTCCTCCAGATCTTCGCGTTCAAAACCGCCGGGGTACTCCGGCAGTTCGTTTACAAACGAAGGCGACGGGCAGATCATCACCAGGTTCCGGAAGAGCCCGGGCCGTTCGATTGCGGCAAGCAGGCCGATCATGCTGCTGACGGAATGCCCGACAAAAGTGACATCCCGGAGATCCAGCGCGCCGCAGATGTCGATCACATCCCGGACATATCCGTCGAGGCCAGCGTATCTGTCGCGGTCAAACTGATCTGCGTCTGACGCGCCGAAACCGGTGTAATCAAAGAGAACCAGACGGTTCGAGTCTTGCAGAAACGGTATCAGGTGCCGCCACATCGTCTGGTTACAGCCAAAGCCATGGGCAAACATAAGTGTCCGGGCGCCCGTCCCGTGAACCTTCACGGCGTTGCGGTAGAGAGGGTCACTCGCTGTCGGAGACATCTGTGCAACACCGGATTCTGGGATCGGACAGGAACACATTAACACAACTATGGATAATTTAAAACGAATCCGGCCGCGGGCTGGGTGCAGCGGTTTCGATCGGCCGCTCCCGGTCGGGACAGCACAAGGCGGGCTCAGCCTTCTGAACGCAGGGCAGGCGCGTTGTGCTGTTATGCGCGGCGCCTGCGGTATTGTCCGGATCAGGCGTCGGCGGAGTTAAGCACAGGTCCTCGCAGGCTGTGCGGAAACGCCCGGCATGGCAGTGCCAGAAAAAGTTTCAGAAGAATAATTCGTCATATTCTTCAATGAGCTGGCGGGCGGCAAGCTTGCAGTCGTTCGGGCTTTCTATGCGGCAGGTTTTTGAATATCCGCGGTAAACCACACTGGTCTGCTCGAATGAGCCGTTCGGACCCTCGAGAACCCGTGTCCGGATTTCATAACGCTCACCTGCGTTCAGTCCGGTCTCCAGAACGGCCTGTGTCCTGGTTTCATTACTTACCGTTGTGCAGGCGCCAAGCAGCAGTGCTGTGGTCAGTGCGACGGGTCTTACAGTCATAGATTTTCTCCGTTTTTGATAGTTTTACCGGTTATCCAACGGCGCGCAGGGCGCCGTACAGTCTGTATACGGGCTCTTACGCACAAGTGATCACGTCGCAATTCCGACCGGCCGCCGCAGACCAGGCCTGCGAGCGGCTCAGGCAACGGAAAACCATCCCATCATGCCGGACACCTGATGGCCCAGCATATGGCAGTGGATCATCCATTTGCCCGGATTGTCGGCCACAAATGCAATTTCGGCAGACTGATCTGGGCCGATGAGAACTGTGTCCCTTACATCGCGATGCGGATCAGTCAGCACCTGAAAATGATGCCCGTGCAGATGTACGGCATGGGCAAATCGGGTGCGGTTTTCGATTTTCATCCGGACCGTCCTGCCTTGCCGCGCGGTGAACATCGGCTCAGCCATGCCATGTGCTGTTCCGTTGAAAGTCCAGGCCATACCGTGCGAAACAAGCTCGCGGAAATCCATTGTCCGGCCCTGATAGGTGGCCTTTTCGAGACCACGCATGGCGCCGCCTTCCATCACAAGGCTCTCGTTTTGTGGCTGCACGAGATCCGGGTTCTGCCACGCAGGCCAGGCAGGCAGCGCCAGCAGATCAGCCGTGGTGGCCGTGACCGCATCGCCTTTGGTAAGAAATCCTGCGATATCCACCCACTCACCATTGCCCGGATCAAGCAGGAGAGCGCCGCGTTGCTCTGCCGTGGCGGGGGCGTCAATTATCACATCCGCCCGTTGCGCGGGGGCCAGCACAAGCGTTTCGGCGGATCTGGGAGTGACCGGATACCCGTCGACGGCAATCAGCCGCGCGCCAAGCTCAGGCAGGGCAAGCGACATGACGCGCGCGGTGGCTGTGTTGATCAGACGCAGGCGGATACGTTCCGCCGGGCGCAGACTGAATTCCGGCCATGCCGCGCCATTGACGGTCACGGTGTTTCCAAGGCGGCCTGCATGGGCCGCTGCGTGCAGATCATCCCACCTGTCTTCGACGATCGTGGCATCGCTGTTGAGCAGCCAGTCATCCAGCACGAGGGTCAGGTCGCGTGCGGCAGCGCCGGCCTTGCCTGCCCAGGGGGTGGTGTCTTCGACGATCAGAGGGCCTGAAAGCCCGCGCGCGACCTGTTCAAAGCTGCGGTTGTGTGAATGATACCAGTATGTTCCGGGATCCGGGACGACAAAGTCATAGTCAAAATGATCACCCGGCGCGACGGCCGGCTGGGTCAGGGGGGCGGCACCATCCATGGCGTTGTCGATGCGGATGCCGTGCCAGTGCACCGCCGTTGCCTGGGGCAGATCGTTTTGCAGCCGATAGCGCACAGCGTCGCCGGCGGTGACCCGGATTTCGGGTCCCGGCACAGTCCCCGGCCCGGAGATCCCGTAGGCCCAGACCTCTGTACCCGGATAGCCCTGAGGAGCGAGCTGCGCTGTCGCAGGCATCGCGCGTAACACAGGCAGACCACTTTGCGCCCGGCCCCCGCCAGGCACCAGCATTGCTGCGGTGAGGGCTGTCGACTGCACCATGAAGGCCCTGCGTGTCGTATGTGCCATCGGAAATTCCTTTCACCCGGTTGGCTGTTGCGCGGGCGGCGGACGCAGCCCGGCGCATCGCTTAAAGAATGACACCAATTGCCGCAGCTTCAAGCGCGATAGAGCGACGCAGGCGCGTAGCAACGCAATTGTGACAGACGAAAAGACTTTCCGTTCTGCAGGCCGCCTGCCCAATGGCGGGCAAGGTGCCAACCCACAGACTGTTTGCGCAACCTTCCTGATCTGTTTGAATCTGTGGCCCGGATACGCGTGCAGTTACTCCTGAGCCGGGAGCTTACCCCTCAGAGCGCCGTCCAGAGCCCGGCGATGCCCACCACAATCAGGCTCAGCGCCCAAAGGATATCCATGTTGAACCATGCCTGAGACAGAAATTTCAGGCCCAGCCAGCTGTAAACGACGAGGGCTATGAGCCCGCCTGCAAGGGTCATCGCGGCGGTATGAGAGGCGGCTACGGCGAGTGCGATCCCGATGTTGTCACTCATGAGCATGGCTGCAGCCTGATGCCCGCCTTCTGTATCCTCAATGCCACAAAGCCCCAGATAGACGGGCAGAAGCATCAGCCCCGCACCGTGCGCCATGGCCGCCAGAAAAGACCAGAGTGCGAGCTGAGACGGGGGCACACGCGCCAGAAACCGCGGGTGCCGCCGCCGGATCAGCAGAAACACCCCGAGGGAGATCACCAGCAGCCCGGCACCGATGCGGATTTCGCGTTGCCAGTCCACCAGCGCGAACATCATCGAAAAGGGCAGCAGAATGGCCGACATCGCCAGAAAATGCCCCAGCGCCAGCATCGCCAGCGCTGACGGAAGCGCCCGCCGCCGCCCTTCCATAAGTGCGGCAGAGACCGACAGCGGCCACCCCATGCCGGGGTTCACACCGTGATACAAACCGGAGGCGATGACGGCCCACCACAGAGCCGCCATCATGGGTTCTTCGCCCATGCTCAGCTGTTGGGATAGCAGAAGCTGTCTGTGGAACAGTCGCCGCCTTCCAGCCGGATCTGGTGGCTGCGATAACCGTCGGGAAAGCCGACCCAGAACTTCTCGTCAAGCTCCAGCCCGCCGTTTTCTCCGGCATTCGCCATGACCATCGCGGCGCCCCGTTCGCCCGGGTAGAACTGATCGTCCCAGGTAGAATACAGCGAGTTGGTCCAGTAGACGCGTTTGCCGTCGCGGCTGATTTCCACCATCTGCGGACCGTAGCCGAATTCGTTGCCGTTGGGATGCTTCGTTTTTTTGACGATACCGCCGATTTCGACTTTGCCGGCCAGCGTCGGGTTCATCGGGTCCGAGACATCATACTGATGCATCTCGCCTGTGCCCCAGCAGGCGACATAGAGAAACCGGTCATCCATGCTCAGATCGATATCGGTCACCAGAGGTGGCACCGCTTCGAACCCTTTGAGCAGGTCGGGCAGATCGTCGGCGGATGCCGGCTGCGGATCGATTGTGATCGTCTTTTTCGCTTCGAAGGTGCCATCGTCATTGCGCCACCAGGTAAAAATTGCACCCTGCAGATTGGTGGTGTCTACGACCACGCCGCAGAACCCGTATTGCTTTGCCGGATCATGCGCGGGCCGGATTTCCAGCGCCATCTGGTGGTTTTCGCCCAGATCGATGGTCTGCACGTTTTTGCGCGCGCGCAGATCCCAGAAGTGGATCTTGTGACCGTATTTGTTGCTCAGCAGATCTTCGGCGACGATGCCGTTCTCGAACTGCGGCGGCAGACCCCATTCGGAGCTGATCATGTAATCGCGGGGCAGGTTCCACCAGAAATCGTAGTGTTTGTCCTGGATGCCGCGGTCCATCTCATAGCGGCCAAGGATGTCAAAGGTCTCGCAATCCATGATGAAGATACCAGGTGGTCCGTCAGTGCCGTCCTTGCCGCCGCCGCCGAGGGTCGAGACATAGATGCCTTCAGGACCGCAGTGGATGGTATGCGGCCGCGAGTACCCGGTTTTCTCGAACACCTCTTCGGGCTCGATGATCTTGTGAATTTTCGCCTTGAGCGGTTCTTTTACGTCGATCACATATATACGGCTGGAGCGGATCCCGGGGATAATCAGATAGCGTCGTTCCAGAAAAGCGTGCCCTGTCAGCGGGCTCAGGGCAGAGGAACAGGCGTTCCAGCCAAAGTGGTGAAACTCGTCGCCCTTGTTGGGCATCAGCAACTGGTGCACGATCTCGCCATAGGTGTCCGAGCCCGGGTCCACATCCACGACAGCAAGACCGTCCGGTTGCGACCCGTCCGGACTGAGCATCAGCGTAAAGGCAAGCGTTTCGACCGGTGCGGCCATCGCCAGTTTCGGTGTCGCGTGAAATGTCGGATCGGGTCTCAGGTTCATAGCTTATTCCTCCCAGAAAGCTGGTGGTCTCTGCCTGTTCTGAACCTGCCGTCTTTTTCAGTCAGTAACGTTTATTTATGTGAATGCGTCAATAGAAGTGAGCCCCGGAGAGGGACACCGCTCAGTAGACTTCGTCTGCTGGCCGGTTGGCAGCATCGGTATGCATGCGCCGGATGCTCCATTCCACAGCGTCCCGCAGCGTGTCGCCCAGGGCTTCGTCAAAGGCGTAAACGATGTCGCGCGGTGCGTCGCTTGCCGCGGTAAACAACTCCTCAAACGAACGCGATGCGATGATCCGGTCGCTGCCTGCATGCACAATTTTGATGTTGAGCCTGACATGGGCCTCAAGCGGGGCCTGCGGCAGGCCGCCATCCGGAACCCGTGCCTGAAATTCGCGTATATCGGTCACGATCAGATAGTCCGCGCGCAGGCCGATTGCTGAGCGGCCCACGGCGTCGACCTTGCCGCTGTTCTCGAAGCTTTCGATCAGCAGTGTCTGAATGATTACCGGCGCCCGGTCCACCCAGCGCGCACCGGGCAGAAAGCGCACTTCAAGCGGTGTCGGCTGTACTGTGATGCGGTCATTGCTGACCGCTGCCGTCGCGGTGGGCTCAGTCACGACAATCTGCTGGCGCAGACGTGGCAGGCCTGCATCAAAGGTGCTTTTGGGGGTCAGCAGATATAGATCGGTAGGTTCGGTGGCACTGGTCAGCGTGCTCAGACCGCCGCAGGCGGTCAGTACAGGCGCCACAAGGGCGAGTGCAAAAAGGGCATGTCTGATCATCTGCGGAACTCCGAGCCTTGTGTGCCGAGGAAAAACCGGGCCGGGTCGCGTTCGACACGATCGACGAACCGGTCGAGGTTGCCGACAAGCTGGCGTGCATCTTCGGTCAGCTGGGCAAATTCCGGCAGCCCGAGGCGGATGAAGTTGCTGATCTGTCGCTGGTTGCCCGCCACGATCGCTTCAAGCGTCTGTGCAAAACCTGCCGCGGCGCGGGAGGCGACGAGCACCTCATCGGTGATTGC
>NZ_JAHEHZ010000015.1:20571-39070 GCF_024639605.1 Roseobacter sp.
GTGTCGGTGGCCGTTGTCAGGGTGGTGTCGGCAGTATCCGCAAGGGCATCAAGCCGTCCGGCAAAGGCCGCAACTTCGCGGGCTGCTGCGCTCAGATCAGCTGAGAGGGTTTCGAAATCCGCCAGTGAGCGGTCAAGACGCCCCGAAGCAGAGGAGAGGTTGTTCAGCACCACACCCACCGCGTCACGGTTTTCATCGCTCACAACCGCGCTGATATCGTCGAGCAGATCGACCGCGCGTTGCAGCAGAACCGGGGCTCCTTCTAGTACGGACTGAATGGCGCTCGATTGCGAAGGGATGACGGCGTTTTCGGGCAACGTCTCCGCGTCGGGCGACCCGCCCGTCAGTGCGACAAAGCTCACACCCGTCACACCCTGACTTTGCAGAACAGCGACAGTATCTGTTTTGACCGGTGTTGCTGCCACGATCTCGATGCGCACTCTGACTTTTGAATGGTCTTCTTCATCGAGCGCCAGCCCGACGACCTGGCCGACCGGCAATCCGTTAAAGCGCACGTCACCTGCGTCGCCCAGCCCGGTCACATTGTCGAAAAGCACATCGTAATAAGCATACTGCCGGTCCACCTGTACCTTGGCGAGCCAGAGCAGAAACACCATGCTGCCCACGAGGCCGGCGAGGGTAAAAAGACCGATCAGCAGATAATTGGCTTTGGTTTCCATGCGTCTTTCCGTCAGCCCGCCGCCCGGGCCGCGCGCGCACGCGGTCCGGTGAAATATTCCTGTACCCAGGGGTCCTTGACAGCGGTCATGGTCTCGATGGGTCCTTCCACCAGTACACGCTTATCCGAGAGAACCGCGATACGGTCGCAGATTGCGTAGAGGCTGTCGAGGTCATGGGTCACCATAAAAACGGTCAGCCCGAGCGAACGCTGCAATTCCCGGATCAGCTCATCATAGGCGCCGGCACCGATGGGGTCGAGCCCCGCCGTGGGTTCATCCAGAAACACAATCTCGGGATCGAGCGCCAGCGCGCGGGCGAGGGCTGCGCGTTTGCGCATCCCGCCCGACAGTTCGGACGGCAGTTTGCCGCAACTGGCGGCGGGCAGGCCTACAAGGCTGATTTTGAGCCCGGCCAGTGTTTGCATCAGCCCAGTGCTCAGGCTGAGGTGTTCGCGCATCGGTGCCATCACGTTTTCCAGAACGGTCAGCGACGAGAAAAGGGCACCGTCCTGAAAGGCCACTCCCCAGCGTCTCTCGACAGCAAGACGCTCTTTTTCCGGGCCGTTGACCACATCCGTCCCCAGCACATGGATGGTGCCGGCAGAGGGGCGCTTCAGGCCGACAATGGAGCGCAGCAGGACGGATTTGCCGGTACCTGAGCCGCCCACAATGCCCAGAACCTCGCCGCGCCAGACATCCAGATCGAGGTTCTGGTGCACGACATGGGGCCCGAAGCGGTTTTCCAGGCCGCGTACCCGGATCACCGCCTCGCGCTCTGCGTGTCCCGCAGGGGCGGTCACACGCCCAGCTCCGCGAAGAAGATCGAAAAGACAGCATCCATCACGATGACCAGAAATACGCTTTGCACAACTGCCGCGGTGGTGCGCCGGCCCACGCTTTCGGCGGAGCCACCCACCTGCATGGCCTGCCAGCAGGACACGATTCCGATGATAAAGGCAAAGACCGGCGCTTTGATCATACCGACCGCCAGATGCCATGCGCTGGTGTTTTCCAGAAACCGGGTGACGAACATGCCGGGGCTGACACCCAGTTCGGCCCAGCTCATCAGAGCCCCGCCGATCAGGGCAGAAATATTTGCCGTCAGACCCAGTACGGGAAGCATCAGCATCAGCGCAATCAGCCGTGGCAGAACCAGCACTTCAATCGGGTCAAGTCCGAGGGTGCGCATGGCATCGACCTCTTCGTTGACCTTCATCGATCCGATCGCCGCAGCATAAGCCGACCCTGAGCGCCCCGCGACAATGATGGCGGTCAGCAGGATGCCAAGTTCGCGCAGCACCGAGACGGCAATAAGATCGACAACGAAAACTTCGGCACCGAACTGGTGCAGCTGTGCAGCACCCTGATAGGCCAGCACGATCCCGATGAGAAAGCCCATCAGCGCGATGATCGGTACCGCATTCATACCGGTCTGCTGCATCTGCGCAAAAAGCGCTGTACCGCGCAGCCGCCAGGGGTTGACGAGCGTACGCGCCAGACGGCTCAGTACCAGCCCCAGAAAGCTCAGTAGAGAGCCCGCGCTTTGCACCAGTGCAGCGACGGCCACGCCAAGGCCGGTGATCCACGCGCCGGGACCGCCGGGTCCGGTGTCGACGAGGGGCTCTTTGAATGTGGCCTCTGTGACCTTTTCGAGCAGTCGGGCATTGTCTTCTGACGCTCCGGAAATTTCCAGCGTCACGCCGCCGGTCGCGAGGCGCGCGCGCAGCTGCGCGATCATTGCAGCGCCGCCTGTGTCAAATGCTTCAAGACCGGAGAGGTCCACGGTCGCCGCTCCGGGGCGGGCGGTCAGTTCGGCAAATGGTTTTTCCACCAGATGCAGTGCCTCTGTCACGAGCCGGCCGCTCAGGTGAAACACGGTCTGTCCGTCCGTAGTGTCTGATGTAATCGCCGGCATGCTCATAACGGTGCCATTGTGCGTGCAAATTCCGATACCGCAACGAAAAACCGGCCATGCTGTCTCCGGTTGCGTGTTCCGGTCGTTGCAAAGCACGCGCCCTGAACAGGCCGGACAGGTGGTGCGCGCGGTTCAGGGCTCTGGCCCGGCGCTTGCGACGCGGGGTCTTTTCAGAACCCCATCGCGGCCCCGTCTTTGCGCGGGTCTGAACCCGCAGCATATCCTCCGCCGGGCAGCCGATGGATGAGCTGTGCGCCGCCAAAACCAAAGGCGTTATCGGGGGATTCGAGGGAAATGTCGTGGCCCATGGCGCGCAGAGCCCCGACCGTTTCGTCGGGCATGGCTTCTTCGAGCGCGATGCCCGTCCCGCCGGTCACCCGCCAGCGCGGCGCGTCGACGGCCATCTGCGGGTCCTGTCCCCAGAGCTGCGTGCGCAGAACCATCTGCACATGGCCCTGTGCCTGAAACGGGCCGCCCATAACGCCAAAGCTCATCAGCGGCCCGTCAGGACCCATCACGAACCCGGGAATGATAGTATGAAACGGGCGTTTTCCCGGCGCGACACAGTTCTGGCTTTTGGGGTCGAGCGAGAAATCCGCTCCGCGGTTCTGCAGGTGAATACCGGTGCCGGGCACCGTCACACCTGAGCCGAAACCGGCATAGTTAGACTGAATATAGGATACCATCATGCCGGAGGCGTCCGCCGCCGCAAGGCATACCGTGCCGCCTTTGTTCGGAGCGCCTGCACCGAAATCCTGCGCCCTGTCCGGGTCGATCATGGCCGCGCGTGACGCAAGATAGCCTTTGTCCAGCATCTGCTCTGCGGTGGTATGGGTCATGAATGCCGGATCCGCGACCCATGTCTGGGCATCCGCAAGCGCGAGTTTCATCGCTTCGATCTGCAGGTGCAGCGCAGCGGGGGCATCAGGGTCAAGGCCGCGTAGGGGTGTGCCGTCGAGGATGCCCAGTGCCATGAGTGCAGCGATCCCCTGGCCGTTTGGTGGAATTTCGTGAAGCTCCGCCTGGTCAAAACTGTTGCTGATGGTGCCGACCCAATCGGGGCGATGGGCTGCCATGTCCTCCATGCTGAGTGCTGCGCCGTGCAGAGCTGCAAACTCCGTAATCTCACGCGCCAGTTCTCCGGTATAAAAGGCGTCGCCCTTTGTCTGTGCGATCAGGCGCAGGCTGCGCGCCGCCGCTTTGTTGACAAACCGCTCTCCTGCGCGCGGCGCGCGGCCGCCGGGCAGAAAACATTCCGCAAACCCGGGCTGATCGCGCAACTGGTCTGCCGCGCGCGCCCAGAGGGCGGCGATCTTGGGTGTGACATAAAATCCGTTTTCCGCATATTCGGTAGCCGGGGCGAAAAGATCGGCAAAAGGCAGTTTTCCAAAGCGCTCCGAAAGTGCAACCCAGGCGGAGACGGCGCCCGGCACGGTCACGCTGTCCCAGCCGTGAAAGGGCATTTTATCGAGGCCGGCAAAACGGTCCGGTGTCCATCCGGCAGGTGCACGACCGGAGGCGTTCAGGCCGTGCAGTTCCCTGCCGTCCCAGACGATGGCAAAGGCGTCGGACCCGATGCCGTTGCCCGAGGGCTCCACCAGGGTCAGGGTGATTGCCGTGGCCAGCGCCGCATCGACGGCATTTCCGCCGCGTGCAAGCATTGCCAGTCCTGCGCGGGTTGCCAGAGGCTGGGACGCGGCCACGATATTATCGGCAATCACAGGCGATCGCCGCGACGGATAGGGATGCGTATCTCTGAGTCTCATAGTCTGCTCCTGCGCGTCGGAATTGGGGGCCATGTGGTCCGGGTGTTCATCTGGTGTCAATAGAAGCCCCGCCCTGACGGCATTGTTTACGGATCATTAGGAAATAAACGCCAGAGTTGGCGACAGGCGCTGGTCGGGGTTACGCTTGACGCCTGTCTGCACGACGATGCACAGGGGGTTTACGATGACTATGATCAGGGCAGTTTTCCTGACGCTGACGGTGTTGCTTGGCGCCTGCACCGAGATGCCGTCAAACGACCAGCCGGCGCGGATCCTGACCATGGGAGATTCGATGCTTGCCTGGCACAGCAACAGTCGCAATTCCGTGTCACACGCGATAGAAGGTATCCTGCGTGAGCCGGTGATCGACCGTTCCGTTCCGGGGGCGCGGATTTTCTATAACCTGCCGGTATCCGGTGCGCTGGGGATGAACATCTCCAAGCAATATATCGCAGGTGAATGGGACTGGGTCATTCTGAACGGTGGCGGCAACGATCTGTGGATGGGCTGCGCCTGCGCAGTCTGCGACCGGAAAATCGACCGGATGATCTCAAAAGACGGCCGTTCCGGCGCAATTCCGGGGATGGTGGCCAAAGCGCGTGCGCGGGGCGCGCGGGTCATATGGGTTGGCTATCTGCGCAGCCCGGGTGTGGGCTCAGGCGTTGAATACTGCAAGGATGAGGGCGATGAGATCGATGCCCGCCTCACGCGGCTTGATGCGGCGGACCCCGGCTTCTGGTTTATCTCACTGCAGGATCTTGTACCCCATGGTGACCGCTCGTTTCATGATGAGGATATGATCCATCCGTCGCGCAAGGGCAGCCATGCGATTGCCGCACGGATCTCAGATGTGATCAGAAACGCGCCGCCGGCCCCGGCATCGTCGTCCGGCCCATCTGCGCCAGGGTAAGGCCTATCTCATCGCTGATGAGTTTCCAGAAAGCATCCAGTCCGTCACGGCCGCCGGCGGCAATGGCAAACTGCATAGCGCGGCCGAAAAACACAAAGTCAGCTCCCATCATATATGCTTTCACCACGTCTTCGCCCGAGCGCATACCCGTGTCGTAAAAGAGCGGATAGTCATCACCGAGCGCTTTGCGGATTGCCTGAAGGGCGAGAATCGGCGGCGGTGCAGCATCAAGCTGGCGCCCGCCATGGGTCGAGACCTGAATGGCGTCCACACCTTCATCGCGTAGCCGCCGGGCGTCATCCACGTGGGTCACGCCCTTGGCCACGAGGTTACCGTCCCAGCTGTCGCGCAGGCGTTTGAGGAAATCCCAGTCCGCGCGTGCCCGGCTTTCGGTGCGGTCGAAAGTGAAATCAGGCTTCTGGAAGTTTGCCAGATCCGGCGCGCCCGCAATCAGGCTCGAGATCGACCACTGCGGGTGCAGCGCAAAGTCGATAAACTGTCTGGGGCCGATTTTGAACGGCATCTTAAAGCCACGGCGCAACTCGCGCGGGCGCCTGCCGACCTCGGGCACATCCAGTGTCATGATCAGCGTTTTGTACCCGGCAGCTTTGGCGCGTTCGACGAGCTTTGCCGTGCCGGAGCCGTCGCCGGAGAAATAAAGCTGAAACCACGCGTGGCCGTCGGCCTCTTCAATCATGGTCTCAAGTGTTGTCGAGGCAACCGTCGATACCCCGCAGGGCACCTGATGTTTTGCGGCGATGCGCGCCAGCATCAGATCGGCGCCGGGACCCGAGAGATTGCACATGCCCATGGGGCTGATGCCAAAGGGGACTTTGCCTTCGTGTTCGAAAACTTTTGCGCTCAGATCGCGCTCCGACACGTTCACCAGAACGCGCGGTTCCAGAATGATGTCACGCAGAGCGGCCAGATTGCGGGCTTCGGCCACACCTTCTCCGGCCGCTCCGTCGATATAGTCAAACACCATCCAGGGCAGCCGCCGGCGCGCGAGGCGCCGGGCGTCAGAATAGGAATGGATGGCGCCGGCGCTCACGGGGTCAGGCTTTCACAGCATTCATGAAACGATCGCGGATGACGACCGGGTCCATGGTGATGACGTCGAGCTTGATGTTGCCGCTTTCGCATTTACTGACGATGATCGTCATCTTTTTGCTGTCGATTGCGGCCTGCAGGGTGGCACCGGTGTCTTCGGCTTTGCAGGTGACGACGTTCTCGCATCCGCAGGCCTTCGCCACATCTTCGAGTTTGGTCTTTTTGCCCGCATAGGTCGGCTGGTCACCGGTTGAGCCATAAGAGCCATTGTCGATGATCAGCAGGATAAAATTATCGGTCACGTTGTTTGCAATCGTCGGCAGGGTGCCGAAATTGGTCAGAACCGAGCCGTCGCCGTCAATGGAGATCACGGTTTTGGGCTGCGCCATGGCAAGGCCAAGACCAATGGAGGACGACAGACCCATCGTGCCGAGCATGTAAAAGTTCTTTGCGTTGTCGTCGATCATATGCAGCTCCTGGCTGGGCAGACCGATGTTGCAGACAACAAGGTGATCGTGAAGGATGGGCGCGATTTCGCGCAGGATATCAGAACGGATCATTGGTCGCCGTAGCCTCCCCAGAAGGACGCATCCGTCAGGATCGCCACAGGTTTGTTGCACATAAAGGTGTATTTAAGAATTTCCTGAAGCTCGGATGCATCGGATTCTTTGTGGAAGTGATAGGTCGGGATCAGCATCTGATTAAGGAGCGCTTTGGTATGCACGGCCATCTCGACCTGGCAGGCAACCGGCTCGCGCAGCTCTCCGCGATAGGAAATAAGCATCGGCAGCGGCATGCGGTAATACTGGGTCAGCGTCGCCAGCGTGTTGATCGTCACCCCGATGGCTGTGTTCTGCATGATGATCGCCGGGCGTTTGCCGCCCATAAATGCACCGGCACAAAGCCCCATACCCTCGTCTTCTTTGTTGGAGGGCACGTGGTGTATCTCGGGGCGGGCTTCCACCTCGTCGATGACGCCTGCAAGTTGTTTGCAGGGGACGGTCGTGATGAAATTGACGCCCTGGGCGATAAAATCATCTACAATTTTGGTGCTTATCGACACGTTTGATTACTCCTCGTGTTCGGGGATCAGAATTATTTTGGGTGCGGCGACGTTACCGGCCCGGATGTCCGTGAAGGCAGCCTGGCCATCGGCCAGGGGTCGTGACTCGATCCAGTCGAGCGGGCCAAGCCGGCCATCGAAGATCGCGGCGGCCGTATCTGCAAAGTCCTGTGCAGTATAGGTATATGTGCCGATAAAAGTAATTTCCTGAAGCGTCATCCGGCGGACATCGAGCCCACCTGTCGCCTCACCGAGACCGATGTGGGCGATAACACCGCCCGCGCGCGCCATTGCACTGGCTGCGGCCCGCGTGCCGGCGTAGCCGACACCGTCGATGACCAGATCCACACTGCCGTTTTCCGGTGCCGCGGGCTCGCCCGGTGCGCAGACCTCAAAGCCTGCCACATCTGCAAGGCGCGCACGGCGCAGCTCATTAGGCTCAATCACGGTGATGTCGCGAGCGCCCTGCGCATTCAGTGCCAGAGCCGCGCCGACGCCGATGGCTCCCCCGCCGATGACCGCGCACCGCATATCCGAGAGATCCTGTCCCAGAATACGTTTGCCAAGGCGCACGGCATGCCAGCCGCAGGCGATAGGCTCCGCAAGCGCCGCGTGGCGCAGATCGACGCCTTCAGGGACGGAGACGAGATTGCGATCCGGCATGCTCACATATCCGGCAAATGCACCCTGGCGCGGTGGCATGGAAATGATCTGGCGGTTTGAGCAGAGGTTTTCGAGGTTTGCCGTGCAGTTGTCGCAATGCCCGCAGGCCACGAGCGGATTAATTGTGACACGTTCGCCATCGCGCGGACCGCCGGTGATGACGCCGGCGGCCTCGTGGCCGAGGATCAGCGGGGCGGGGCGCCGTTCGTCATGGCCGAGAAAGGCGTGCATGTCAGAGCCGCAGATGCCGGAAGCTTCAATGCGGATCAGGTGCTCGCCGTCGCGCGCTTCGGGCGCGGGGCTGTCGGAATAGGTCAGCTCGCCGACCCCGGTATAAACTAAAGCTTTCATTTCGCTGTGAACCCCCCATCCACAAAGAGTGTCTGCCCGGTGACATAATCAGATGCCGGTGAGCAAAAGAACATCAGCGGGCCGTCAAGATCCTCCGGCTCGCCGTTGCGCCCGATGCAGGTCTGATCCGCGTTGCGTTTTGCAAGCTCAGGATTGGCAAAGACAGGACCGGTGAGCTCAGTCCGGAAGAACCCGGGCGCCACCGCGTTGGCCGTGATGCCGTGACCAGACCAGGCTTCAGCCATGGCGCGGGTCATCTGCTCCACGCCTCCCTTGGAGGCACCGTAAGAGATGCCCGAGGCAAAGGCGCGGCGCGATTGCAGTGACGCGAAATTGACGATCCGTCCCCAGCCCCGTTCCTTCATTGCGGGCACCATGGCCTGCGCCAGAAAGAAGGGCGCGGCAAGGTTGAGATTCAGCGTTATATCCCACCCTTCACCGGTCACGTCATCGGCGTGTTGGCGGGTATTGATGCCCGCCGCGTTGATCAGAATATCAGGTGCCCCGAAAGGCTCTGAAATTTCGGCAGTCAGGCCTGCGAGGATGCTGCGGTCTGACAGGTCGGCAGTGACAGCGGCCGTTTCGCCCTGCACCCCGGCCCGCCAGGCTTCGAGCTCCTCACCGCGCCGCGCGACCCCGATGACCCGGGCACCGGCTTGCGCCAGCAGGCTTGCCGCCTGCCGCCCAAGGCCGCTGCTTGCACCGGTGACACATGCCACCCGGTCCCGGACATCAAAGATCGCAGGCATGGTCTCAGCCCTCTGCCGAGAGGTCGAAGTTTTCCTGCGGGAAGTATTTGTGCAGGCGGGCGTCCGCCGCGCGGGCGTGACCCTCCATACCTTCCAGACGGGAAATCCGCGCTGTTGCGATGGCCACCGGCTTGGCGCCGTCACGTGTTGCGCGCTGCCAGGTGACGATCTTCATGTACTTGTGCACAGACAAACCACCGGTGTATTTGGCCGAGCGGGATGTGGGCAGCACGTGGTTTGTGCCCGACGCTTTGTCGCCAAAGGAAACTGTGGTCTCTTCGCCCAGAAAAAGTGAGCCATAGCACTGCAGCCGCTCCAGCCACCAGGGCAGATCTTCGGCCTGGACGGTCAGGTGCTCAGGCGCATAGTCGTCAGAGCAGGCGGCCATTTCTTCGCGGTCCGCACAGACGATCACCTCGGCATAGTCGCGCCAGGCTTTGGTTGCGTTGTCGCGGTTCAGTTCGGGCAGATCGTCGATCAGGCCGGGTACCAGCTCCATGACTTTTTCGGCCAGCGCGCGGTTGTCGGTGACGAGCCAGACGGGTGAGTTGTAGCCGTGCTCTGCCTGGCTCACGAGATCGGTTGCCACCATGAAGGGGTCTGCAGTGCCGTCGGCCAGCACGAGGCTGTCGGTCGGACCTGCAATCATATCGATACCGACGCGGCCGAAAAGGATCCGTTTGGCTTCGGCCACGAACTGGTTGCCGGGTCCGACGAGGATGTCCGCCTGTGGCAGACCGAAAAGACCGTAGGTCATGGCCGCAACACCCTGCACACCGCCCATGGAGAGGATTTTATCCGCACCGCACAGGTTGGCTGCGTAAACGATCGCCGGGTTGATGCCGACGTCAGGGCGGGGCGGGGAACAGGCAGTGATGTGCTCGCAGCCTGCAACCTTGGCCGTGGTGACGGTCATGATCGCGCTTGCGATGTGGCTGTAGCGTCCGCCAGGGACGTAGCAGCCCGCGGCACGGACGGGGATGGCTTTCTGGCCGGCGATCAGGCCAGGCACGATTTCAAGCTCCACATCGGTCATGGTGGATTTCTGGATCTCGGCAAAGCGGCGCACGTTGTCATGCGAAAAGGCGATATCGTCTTTCAGCTTCTGGCTGACGAGCGTTGAGGCATGCGCAATCTCTTCTTCGGTGAGAAGCACGTTGCCTTTGTATTTGTCGAACTGCTCGGCGTATTTCATCGCCGCGGCATCGCCACCGGCCTCGATATCACTGAGGATGTTCTGAACGATTTCACGGACATCCCCCGCGTCGGTCATCGCAGTCTTCTCAGCTTTTTTCAGATAATCACGGGCCACGGGCATTCCTCCACGGTGTCTGTTTCAACGGGGCGGGCTGCTGTAAGCACTCTGCAGATTCTCTCGCTCCCTGACTTCGTGTAAGCGCTTGCATCCTCGAATGCAAGCGCTTACAGTAATTGGAGGAGATTTTTTTCCGTTACGCTGACGGGTCGGTGGTAAACAGGACAGAAACTGTATGAACAAACAGACCGCACCAACACTTGAGGACGTCGCCCGCCTTGCCGGTGTCTCGACCGCGAGCATATCACGTGCGCTCAACGCTCCGTCTAAAGTGGCACCGGCCACACGTGAGAAGATCGAAAAAGCGGTTGAGGTGCTTGGCTACACGCCGAACTTCGGTGGCCGCGCGCTGGCGTCAGGGCGGGCCAACACCGTAGGTGCGGTCATTCCGTCGATGGCAAACGCGATGTTCGCAAACGGATTGCAGGCCTTTCAGGATGTGCTGATGCAGGCAAAGGTTAATCTGCTGGTGGCGACCACGGGTTTTGACCCTGAAGAGGAACTCGCGGCCATTAAGTCACTTGTGGCGCATGGCGCGGATGGCCTGATGCTGATTGGCAACGCGCGCCCTGACGCAACCTGGGATTTTCTCGAAAAACGACGGGTGCCGCATGTTGTGGCATGGGTCAGCGAAACGCGACCCGGGCATTTGTTTGCGGGTTTCGACAATGCCGGGGCCGCCGCGGATGCCGCACGCCGGGCAATGGCAGCCGGGCATCGCCGGATCGCGATGATCTGCGGGCAGACCCGGGACAATGACCGCGCCCGCGCCCGGCGTGATGGTGTGATAGCCGCAGTTGGTGCGTGGGGTGACGGCGCGCGACTGACCCATCTGATCGAAGCACCTTATATGCTGGACGAAAGCGGCGCGGCCTTTGCGACGATAATGCAGCAGCAGGAGACCCCGACCGTGGTGCTCTGTGGCAATGACGCGCAGGCCGCCGGGGCAATGGCGCAGGCACGTGCGATGGGGCTGTCCCTGCCGGATGATATGTCCTTTATCGGATTTGACGACATTGGTCTGGCGCGGGTGCTGCATCCGGCGCTGGCCACGGTGCGTGTTCCGCAGATCGATATGGGGCGCCGTGCTGCGACACTCCTGCTCGACCGGATAGCGGGCCGCGAGGGACTGCAGTCTGTGGTCCTTGATACCGAATTTATGGACCGTGCATCGCTCGCACCCCCGCGCAAGGCTTGACTTCCGGGCACACGGGCTTTCACTTGAGCGGCAGATTTCAGCGAAAGGACCCCCGAGATGATGAAGACCCGTGCCGCCGTTGCTGTTGCCGCAGGCAAGCCGCTTGAGATCATGGAGGTGAACCTCGACGGGCCCCGCGCCGGCGAGGTGCTGGTGGAGATCAAAGCTACCGGGCTCTGTCATACCGATGAGTTTACGCGCTCCGGTGACGATCCGGAGGGCATTTTCCCGGCGATTCTGGGCCACGAGGGGGCAGGGGTCGTTATCGAGGTCGGCGAAGGTGTCACATCGCTGGAAGTCGGCGATCATGTGATCCCGCTTTACACGCCCGAGTGCCGCGAATGTGAATACTGCCTGAACCCGAAAACCAACCTTTGTCAGAAAGTGCGGGCAACGCAGGGCCAGGGCCTTCTGCCTGACGGATCCACACGCTTTTCAATGCCCGACGGTACACCGATCCACCACTACATGGGCTGCTCGACTTTTGCCAATCACACGGTGGTCCCCGAGATCGCGCTGGCCAAAGTCCGCAAGGACGCGCCCTTTGACAAGATCTGTTACATCGGCTGCGGCGTGACCACCGGCATCGGCGCAGTGATCAACACTGCCAAAGTCGAGATCGGCTCGCGCTGCGTGGTGTTCGGTCTGGGTGGCATCGGTCTGAATGTCATTCAGGGTCTGCGAATGGCGGGATGCGATCAGATCGTGGGGGTCGATCTGAACGACGACAAGGAAAAGATGGGCCGGCACTTCGGCATGACCGATTTCGTCAACCCGTCGACGGTTGATGGCGATATGGTCGCCCATCTGGTTGAGCTCACAAAGGGCGGCGCAGACTATACCTTCGACGCCACCGGCAACGTCAAGGTGATGCGGCAGGCGCTGGAATGCGCACACAAAGGCTGGGGCGAGAGCATTATCATCGGTGTGGCACCAGCGGGTGCTGAAATCTCAACGCGCCCTTTCCAGCTCGTCACCGGCCGGGTCTGGCGCGGAACAGCCTTCGGCGGTGCCAAGGGCCGCACGGATGTGCCGAAAATTGTTGACTGGTACATGGACGGCAAGATCGAGATCGACCCGATGATCACGCATAAACTCACGCTGGATGAGATCAATCACGGGTTTGACCTGATGCATCAGGGCAAGTCGATCCGCGCGGTTGTGGAGTTCTGATCTGCTTGCGGGATGATTTGGTGAACTGCCTGTGCTAGGATCGCCGTCGCAGCAGGGGGACGGCAATGACAGACTTTAATCTTGGTACATACCGGCGTGACATCACGACACGATCGGATGAAGCGAAATCCTGCTTTGATGCAGGCCTGATCTGGCTCTTTGGCTATAATCACGAAGCCGCGGCGGATCAGTTTGAAAAAGCGGTTGCGGCGGATCCCGGCTGTGGCCTCGCGCACTGGGGCATCGCCTATGCCATCGGCCCTAATTATAACAAGCCGTGGGAATTTTTCGAACCCGATGAGCGGGTGACAACGCTGGAACGGGCGCAAAAGGCAATCGCAGACGCCCGTGCGCTTGAGAGCAGCCTTGCTCCTGTGGAAAACGCACTGATCTCAGCACTCGCGGACCGGTTTCCGGAAGACCCGGAAGTCGAGGATTACGGCCCCTGGAACGACGCTTTTGCGGACAATATGCGCAAGGTTTACGCCGAATACGCGGACGATCTTGATGTTGTGTGTCTTTTCGCCGAAGCCTTGATGAACCGCACGCCCTGGCTCTTATGGGATCTGCCGGCAGGCGCGCCCGCAGCAGGCGCCTCGACGCTGGAAGCGCAGGCAGCGCTTGAAGCCGCCTTTGACACACTGCCCGGGGCCTGGGATCATCCGGGCCTGCTGCACATGTATATCCACCTGATGGAGATGTCGCCCACGCCCGAAAAGGCCCTGCGGCACGGGGATCGTCTCGTCGATCTGGTGCCGGATTCCGGCCATCTGGTGCATATGGCCACACATATCGACGTGTTGTGCGGCGAATATCAGAACGTCATCTGGCGCAACCGTCGTGCCGCCGAAGTGGACAAAAAATATGAGGCGATGGCGGGGGGTGAGAACTTCTATACTGTCTATCGCATCCATAACGTTCATTTTGAGGCATACGGGGCGATGTTTCTGGGCCAGCCGGAACGGGCCCTGGCTGCGGCTGAGGAACTGATTACGATGTTGCCCGATCCCGTCATCCGCTTCATGCCGGATCTGTTCGAGAGCTTCTGGGGTAAGAAAATCCACGTAATGGTGCGTTTCGGGGATTGGCAGGGCATTCTTGATGAACCGCTGCCGGAAGACAGAGAGCTCTACAGCTATACCTTCGCCGCGATGATGCAGTCACGCGCCATTGCGCTGGCCAATCTCGGGCGCATCGATGAGGCACGGGCTGAACGCGATCTGGCACAGGCCGCGATGGCCGACGTTCAGGAAAGCCGCATGGTGTTCAATAATACCGCAGCCGATGTGCTGGCTGTCGGGGCTGCGATGATGGAAGGTGAGCTTGCGTATAAATCCGGCGATGTGGCTGCGGGACTCAATCATCTGCGTCGCTCGGTCACGCTGGACGACGCGCTGCTTTATGACGAGCCATGGGGCTGGATGCAGCCCACGCGGCACGCTCTGGGTGCCTTGCTGATGGATGCGCAGGAGTTTGAGGAGGCAGAGGCCGTCTATCGCGCGGACCTTGGTCTTGATGAAACGCTTGCGCGGCCCTGTCAGCATCCGCGCAATGTCTGGAGCCTGCACGGATTGCACGAGTGCCTGGTAAAGCGCGGCGAACTCACAGAGGCGAAGCACATCCGCCTGCAGCTTGATCAGGCCCTCGCGCGGGCCACGGTGCCGATCCGTGCGTCGTGCTATTGCCGCAGCGGCGCAAAGGCTGCCTGACGCAGGTGCTGTTGCTGACTGCGATGTGATGATACCTCGCGCGGCGCACCAGTGCAGGGCAGGACCCTCTTGGACAGTATAACAGTACCAGCGCCCGGAGATCATAATGAAGCTGACAGTGAACGGATCAGAGTATGAGGCGGATGTCCCGCCACAGATGCCGCTATTATGGGTGCTGCGCGACACGCTGGGGATCACTGGCCCGAAATACGGCTGCGGTATCGCGCAATGCGGGGCCTGTACCGTGCTGATGGACGGGATTGCGGTGCGCGCCTGTCAGGTCGCCGCTGCCGATGTGCAGGGAGAAATCACAACAATTGAGGGCCTGGCACAGGGTGATGCGCTGCATGCCGTTCAGGAGGCCTGGATTGCACACCAGGTCGCGCAGTGCGGTTATTGCCAGGGCGGGCAAATCATGCAGGCGGTTTCTTTCCTCAGCCTTGTGCCGGACCCGGACGATGAGGCAATCGACGCGGCGATGAGCGGTAACCTGTGCCGCTGCGGAACCTATCCACGTATCCGCGCGGCCGTTAAAACGGCGGCACGGGCACTGAACAGCGGATGATGCGGTGGGCCTTTTTTGCCGCGCTGCTCTGTGGCTTTCCGGTGTTGCCGGTACAGGGCGAGACAGCGCCTGGGCCGGGCATTGAGGCCTGGACGCGTATATACGAAGTTGTGTCGCACCCGCGTTGTGCCAACTGTCACACCGGGCCTTCCGACCGTCCGATGTGGTCCGGCCCGTCTTACGGAGAGACGCGTCCGCACGGCATGAACATCCGTGCCGGTGAGAGCCGGATCGGGGCTGAGACGCTGCCCTGCCGCACCTGCCACGTCAGGGCGGAGGCCGGCGGCAACACGGCTGCGCATATGGCGCCTCAGGTGGCAGAGGCCTGGCGGCTTGCGCCCGTCGAAGCGCACTGGTTCGGGCAGACCAGCGCCTATATCTGCACGCGTCTGCGTGATCCGGACCTGAACGGCGGGCGCACTGCTACAGAGATTGCCGATCATCTCGGCCATGATGTGATTTTGCACTGGGCATGGGCACCCGGTGGCGGGCGGGAGCCTGCCCCCTATGATCTGGAAACGCATATCGCGGATATCCGGATCTGGGGGGACGCCGGACAGCCCTGCCCGGAATAAGCCGTGTGCTCAGGCGTTGATGGTGACGAGGCCCAGACCTGAAATCGCGCGCAGTTCACGGATCACATCCTCCACGCCCTCACCGTGTTTCAGCGCCGTGAAGACAAAAGGGCGTCCGGCACGCATGCGTATCGCATCGCGCTCCATCACCTCCAGAGAGGCGCCGACATGCGGCGCCAGATCGGTCTTGTTGATGATCAGAATATCCGAGCGGGTGATGGCCGGCCCGCCTTTGCGCGGGATCTCTTCACCCGCCGCCACGTCGATCACATAGAGCGTCACATCCGCAAGTTCCGGCGAGAACGTGGCGCTTAGATTGTCGCCGCCGCTCTCGATCAGGATGGCTTCGATTTCCGGATGGCGCTCCTGCATCTCGGCCACCGCGGCGAGGTTGACGGAGGCGTCTTCGCGGATTGCCGTATGCGGGCAGCCGCCGGTTTCCACGCCGATGATCCGGTCCTGCGGCAGGATCTGCAGCCGCATCAGTGCCTCGGCGTCTTCGCGGGTGTAGATGTCATTGGTGATCACACCGATTGAATGTGCGCCGCTGAGGGCCCGGGCCAGGACTGCCGTCAGCGTTGTTTTTCCCGCACCGACGGGGCCGCCGATGCCGACGCGTAACGGGCCGTTGAGAAACGTGGGAACAGTCATGTGCGGAATACCTTCGAGTATTGTGTTTCGTGCTGCATCGACGCGATATCGGCGGCAAAACAGGCCGACGTCAGATCGTCGGGTGTGCTCCCTGCGGTGGCTTCAGCGACGGATGTCGTGAGCGGTGCGAGACGGGCCAGCAGATCCTGTCCCCCGGTCTGCCCCAGCGGCACCAGCCGGACAGCTGCCGAGATAAGATTTGCAGCAAAGGCGTGCAGATACATGGCTGCGGTGAGATCCTGCGGCAGGCCGCAGACCCTTGCTGCCCGCCCGACAGCCACCGGATAGGTCAGCGTTCCAAGCCGTGTGTCCCAGACCGCGTCCACCGTACGCGCGAACGCCGCACCCTGATCGCAGGTCTCGATCAGCCTGCCGGAGGATGCGGCAAATGCCTCCGCCAGCGCGTCGATCCCGGCCACGTCCTTGTTGTCCGCGTCATACGCCGCGCGCAGCAACACCAGATCAGAGCGCCCGCTGCCGTGTTCGATGATGTCCCGGAGCCAGTGCTCCAGCGTGGTAACTGACGTGATCCCGCCCGCATCAATCACCCGTTCCAGCCCGTGGGAATAGGCGAAGGCACCAACCGGAAAGCCGGGAGACAGCCACTGCGTCAGGGTCAGGACGGCATCAGTGTTCATGAGCGTGATCTTCGGGACCGTGCTGGTGGCTGTGGTCGTGACCATGCGTACGCCCGTGACCATAAGCGCCGCCCTCCGGGGTGAAGGGTTCCGTGACCTCATGCACATGCGCACCCAGCTTTGCGAGCATATCCGCCATAACGTGATCGCGCTGAATGAGCAGGCGGGTGTCCTCGATCTGGCAGGGCGTATGCCGGTTGCCGATGTGCCAGGCTATCCGGTGCAGACCGGAGCCGGTAATCTCCAGCAGAGGTTCCGGCGCAGCCAGGACACCGATGAGAGTGCCCGCCGCTGTCTGCAAAGCATCGCCATGCGCCAGAGAGGTCGTTTTTGGCAGATCCACCAGTACCTGCGCACCGGATTGCGTTGTCACCACGCGCCGGCGCAGAAACCGTGCACCATAATCAAGCGAGACGTGGTCCGTTACGGCGGCAGCAGCGGAAACGACAGATTGGGCAGTTTGCATCGCGGAGCCTCAGAACATGAAATAACGCTGCGCCATGGGCAGCACTTCGGCGGGCTGACAGGTCAGCAACTCGCCGTCGGCCCTCACCTCATAGGTTTCCGGGTTTACCTCGATCTGCGGCAGGGCATCATTCAGAATGAGGTCTTTTTTGCCAATCCCGCGGGTACCTTTCACAGCCACCACACTCTTTGCGAGACCGAGCGTGTCGCGGATGCCGGCGGCCTCCGCCGCAGCACTTACGAAGGTCACCGCAGAGTGTTCAACCGACCGGCCGAAGGCACCGAACATGGGCCGGGTATAGACCGGTTGCGGGGTCGGGATCGACGCATTCGGATCGCCCATCTGCGCGCAGACAATTGTGCCGGCCATCAGGACCATCTCGGGCTTCACGCCGAAAAACGCAGGGTTCCACAATACCAGATCCGCTCGTTTGCCGACTTCAATACTGCCAATCTCGTGGCTGATGCCGTGCGCGATGGCCGGATTGATGGTGTATTTCGCGATGTAGCGACGCACGCGCATATTGTCGTTTTCGCCGGTTTCCTCCGCCAGGCGACCGCGCTGCTTTTTCATCTTGTCGGCGGTCTGCCAGGTGCGGATGAGCACCTCGCCCACGCGGCCCATCGCCTGGCTGTCGGACGCGATGATCGAAAAGGCGCCCATGTCGTGCAGGATATCCTCGGCCGCGATGGTCTCGCGGCGGATCCGGCTTTCGGCAAAGGCCACATCTTCGGGAATTGATTTGTCGAGGTGATGGCAGACCATCAGCATGTCGAGGTGCTCTTCCAGCGTATTGACGGTGAAGGGCCGGGTAGGGTTGGTCGAGGAGGGCAAAACGTTCTCATCGCCACAGATTTTTATGATGTCGGGGGCGTGTCCGCCGCCGGCTCCTTCGGTATGGAATGCATGGATGGTGCGGCCCTTGATGGCGGCCACGGTGTTTTCCACAAACCCGCTCTCGTTGAGCGTATCGGTGTGGATCATAACCTGAACGTCCATATCGTCAGCCACCGAAAGGCAGCAGTCAATCGCGCCGGGCGTGGTACCCCAGTCTTCGTGCAG
>NZ_JAHEHZ010000221.1 GCF_024639605.1 Roseobacter sp.
GGCGCGGTTTTGGGTGCAGTGGAAGATGAATTGCGTGCTGTGGTCATCAATGGTCCTCAGATTGGTGCGGCTTCCCCGGGCGACAC
Source organism: Roseobacter sp. (assembly GCF_024639605.1). Classification (GTDB taxonomy): domain Bacteria; phylum Pseudomonadota; class Alphaproteobacteria; order Rhodobacterales; family Rhodobacteraceae; genus Roseobacter. The sequence continues at coordinate 87 of NZ_JAHEHZ010000221.1, forward strand.
GGTTCAGGAACTTCGCTGCAGCGCAAAAGTTCCCTCCATACTGAGCTAGACGCATTCGCCCATGCATCAAGGTGTGAGGTCGCATACCGGCAATTCTGCCCCTGCTATTTTCGCGAAATGCTTATAATTTAGGCATCAGGCATTGGAAATGCTGAATTAATAAATTTACCGTTTGAGATAAGTTTCATGGAACAAAAGTGGGGGGTCGGGCGCTTTAGAGACGTAACGAAATCTTTTCTTGGTGAAATCCTCAGGGAAGTTAAAGTTTCGTCACATGTCAGACGTGTAACTGTGACTTTGAAATCTGACGATTTTGACGGTGGAATGATGCGTATCTTCGGAAAATCCAAAATGTCTTTTTTTTGACATTCAGCGATATGTCCCTATCTTGATAACAGACGCTGCGGCGCAGCAATAATAAGGAGCGAGTAAGTGACAGACCAGAGTGTGAGAACAGCGATTTTTCCGGTAGCAGGTCTTGGAACCCGGTTCATGCCAGCAACTAAATCAGTCCCTAAAGAGTTGTTGCCGGTTCTGGATACGCCGCTCATTCAGTATGCAATCGAAGAGGCCCAGGCCGCCGGGGTTGAGCGCATGATCTTCGTGAGCCATCCGTCAAAGGATGCCATCGAACATCATGTTCTGGACGATGCAGATTTGCGCGCCACTCTGAAAGAACGGGGCAAAGCCCGGCTTGCGGACCGGCTCCGGCAAGCGGCAATCGATGAGGATGATCATGATGTCATCTTCGTAATGCAGGACGAACCGCTGGGGCTCGGTCATGCAATCCTGTGCGCTGCCGATCACGCACTTCCCGGCGCTGTCGCGGTCATTCTGCCCGACGATCTGATCCTCGGCCAGACCGGGTGCCTGACGCAGATGATCGACGCCTACAACACCTCCGAAGCGGGTTACATGGTGGCAACGATGGAAGTGCCGCGCGAGGCTGTTTCCAGTTATGGCATCCTTTCAGTGGCGCGCCGCGAAGGCCCCTTCGCCTATGCCGACCGCATGGTGGAAAAACCCGCCGCGGATCAGGCACCGTCTACAACGGCGGCTGTGGGACGATACGTGCTTGACGGCAGCATTTTCGAAACGCTGCGCTCTCAGGAGCCGGGTGCCGGGGGAGAAATACAGCTTACAGATGCCATCGCGCGCGGGATTGAGACCATCGGGCTCGCGGGCTTCCGCTTTGAGGGCATCCGCTTTGACTGTGGCTCCAAATCCGGGATGCTGGCAGCCGAGCTGCATCTCGCCCGGCAGGACCATGAATTCGACGAAGTGATCGACGATTTTATCGCCTCGTTCCACACGGCCGAAGTCGCCTGATCCTGCGCTTTTCAAACGGCAAAGTCGCGGCTAAGCTTTCGGAGACGCTGAGAATTCAGGACGTGCAATGATCGATACCGAGCCTGCAGCCGCGACCGCCGACTGGTGGCGCGGCTGTACCATTTACCAGATTTATCCCCGCAGTTTCCAAGACAGCAACGGCGACGGCATCGGCGATCTGGCCGGAATTGTCAGACGCATTCCGTATGTCGCGGGGCTGGGCGTTGATGCAATCTGGATTTCTCCGTTCTTCACCTCACCGATGAAGGATTTCGGTTACGACGTCAGCGATTACTGCGACGTTGACCCGATGTTCGGGACGCTGGCTGATTTTGACACACTGGTCGAGACAGCCCACGAACACGGGCTGAAGGTGATGATTGATCTGGTTTTGTCGCACACCTCGGATATTCATCCCTGGTTTACCGAAAGCCGCAGCAGTCGCGAGGGCCCGCGCAGCAACTGGTATGTCTGGGCAGACCCGAAACCCGATGGCACGGCACCCAATAACTGGCTGTCGATATTTGGCGGCACAGCGTGGCAGTGGGACCCGCGCCGCGAACAGTATTTTCTCCATAATTTCCTGACCTCACAGCCTGACCTTAATCTGCACAGCGAAGATGTTCAGAACGCGCTTCTGGGGGTGACGCGGTTCTGGCTGGACCGGGGGGTGGACGGCTTCCGTCTCGACACAATCAATTTCTACTTCCACGATCATGAGTTGCGCGATAACCCGCCGCTGCCGCCCGAAGAGCGCACAGCGAAGATTGCGCCCAGCGTGAACCCCTACAACCACCAGGATCATATCTATTCGCGCAACCGGCCGGAAAATCTTGCTTTTCTGGCGCGTTTCCGTCGGTTGCTTGATGAATACGACGGCATCACATCTCTGGGCGAAGTGGGGGACGGACGCCGCGGGCTTGAGCTGCTGGGGCAGTACACGAGCGGTAAAGACGGCGTGCACATGTGCTATGGCTTTGAGTTTCTTGCGCCCGACCGCCTGACTGCGACCGGGGTTGCGCAAGTCTTTGATGAGCTGAGCCGGGTCGCGCGGCATGGCTGGGCCGCCTGGGCGTTTTCAAACCACGATGTCACGCGCCACAGCACCCGCTGGGACCTCAGCCCGGCGGCACGCCGGCTGCATGCTACCTTGCTGATGTGCCTGCCGGGCTCTGCCTGTCTTTACCAGGGAGAGGAACTTGGGCTACCCGAGGCCGATGTACCTTTTGAAGATCTGCGGGATCCCTACGGCATTGAATTCTGGCCCGAGTTCAAAGGCCGCGACGGCTGTCGCACGCCGATGGTCTGGGTCGCGGATGATCAGAACGGCGGTTTTACCGGGCATAATCCATGGCTGCCGGTGGCCCATAGTCACCTCAGCCGGGCCGTTGAGGAACAGGAACGCGCACCGGGATCGATCCTGCATCACTACCGCGCTGCGATTGCTTTCCGCAAAGCCAACCCGGCGCTGCGCCACGGCAGCCACAACGGTGTCTTTGCCTATGGTGATGTGCTGCATTTCACCCGCCGCTCCGCAGAGCAGACGCTTTTCTGTGCGTTCAATATGTCCGACACCCCCTCAATGCATGCGCTGCCGCCGGGCGACTGGGAAACCATCGGCGCCGAACTCGGAGGTGCACGGCCCGGTGCGGAGAACCGCCTGCACCTGGGCCCCTGGCAGGTCTGCATTGCCGGCAAAACCGACGCATCCGGGGCAGCGCACCACAATCTGCCCTGAATACGGCGGGTGCTCGCCTGCGGGCGCATTAATCTCGGGGTGGGTCGCTTTGCCCGATTGCAGTCCGGTTAAGAAGTCCGGTAGACAAGTCGGCAAGTGCGCGGTTGTGTGTATCTTTTCTTGTTGATCAGACAAGGTTCGTTCCGGGGGGAAGATGTATTTCGGGTTACTGAACAGGGCATGCCTGCACCGTGCGGCCGGGTTGTCGTCCGTTGTTTTCTGGATGGTGTTGCAGGCACCGTCCGCATCCGCGCTTGAAGTCTCGCTGACCGGACCTCTGGACGACGATTTGCGTGAAACGCTGGAAAACGGCTCACTGCTTTTTGAACAGGCGGAAGCCGCGTCCGGGGGTGACGATGATACCCCGCCGGTTCGCCCCCAGGAAATCGTTTCGGTTGCCCAGGCCGACTACAAGCGTCTGCTGGCGATCCTGTATGATCAGGGATATTTCAGCCCGGTCATTGAAATACGCCTCGACGGGCGTGAGGCGACCGGCATTCAGATCGTGAACCCGCCCCCGTCGATTGGCAGGGCGGTGATCACCGTTCAGCCAGGCTCTGCTTTTCGCTTTGGCAGGACAGAAATTGACCCGCTGGCGCCTGAAACAGAATTGCCCGAGGGGTTTCGCAGCGGCGAGCCCGCGAGGCTGAGCGAGATCAGCGGCGCCGCTGCCGCCGGCGTTGACGGGTGGCGCGAAGCGGGCCACGCCAAAGCCACGCTGACGCAGCAAAAGATCATCGCGCGCCACAGCGAAGACCGCATCGATGTGGATCTGAACCTGGCGCCGGGGCCAAAACTGCGCTTTGGCCCGCTGACGGTGCGTGGCAATGAAGCGGTACGGACCGAGCGGATTTTAGAGATCGCCGGCCTGCCGGTGGGCGAAGACTTTTCCCCTGACGAGCTGAACGATGCCGCCGCGCGTCTGCGCCGCTCCGGGGC